>JBFLZX010000013.1:0-33693 GCA_040756075.1 Patescibacteria group bacterium
AGCAGGGAGATTTCGCATGTTTGTTCATCATACATACGAATTCTCCCACAAAACGTCAGATTTTTCCCGTCATTAAGCAAAATTTATTAAAGATCATCAACCAAATTATTTCGGTTAAACCGAATTTGGAAACCCAACTTCTAATATCTAATTTCTCAATTCTAATCTTTTTGTGAACGGAATACTAACTTTATGAAATCGCTTAAATATTCAATTGTCAAAGATCACTAATTCGCCAATATGTGCGAATTTACCGCGAATCTTTGCGAATAATTTTTGCAAAAATTCGCTGTTAATTCGTGCAATCTCTCTAAAAATAATTTTGGCCGCTCTTTGAAGCGGCCAAAAAACAAAAAATAAACAAAATTACTTTTTTTTGCGCCTCAAAGATTTTACAAATGATTTTATAACAATATACATTTATTATTTTTTAAAAGTTGGTTAAAAATTAAAAAAAATTTACTTTTCCATCTTAACTATTCAAAAAATATTTGTCAATAGAGTTTTTGTTTTAAAGATTATTTTCGCTTGTTTAAGTCAAAAGCCCTTAGTCTGGAGATGTCATTCTAAAATATATTTTATTATTTGGTGGCATGCGTCAGCCCCCATTTTTTATATCTTCACACAGAAAATGTATATGCCGCCAAGGGGAATCGGACCCCTGTTTAGAGATTGAAAGCCTCTTGTCCTAACCACTAGACGATGGCGGCTTTTTTTGTTTAAAACGGTGCGGATTAAAAAAGCCTGGTGTTTTAATTGCTAGACGAATGCGCCGCAAAAATCTAAAATCTATACGATATTTACAAATTTAACACAATAAAAATACCCGGTCAATATTCGGCAGACAATTGACAAGCTTTAAATAAAAATGATAAACTTTGAGAAAAGCATGGAAATTCAACTTTCAAAATTTGCTAGTTTTTGTAAAGGCGTCCAAATTGCCTTTGATAAAGCTGAAGAGGTAGCTAAGTCAGCCCCTCGACCTTTGTACATGCTGGGAGATTTAGTAAATAATAAAGAAGTAGTTCGCCGCTTTGAAGAAAAAGGAATAAAAATGATTGAATCTTTGGATGAAATTAAAAGCGGTACTTTAATAATTACCGCTCACGGCATTAGTCCGAAACTTCGCAGATTAATTTTAGAAAGAGGCATTAATATTGTGGACACGACTTGTTTTGGAGTTAATGTTGTCCATCTTTGGGCAAAAAGATTTGCCGCAGAAGGAAGAAGGGTAATAATTGTTGGTAAAAAAGATCATCGTGAAGTTTTAGGAGTAATGGAGGAAATAGAAAAACCAATTGTTATTACGGATTTAGAAGAAGTTAAAAAAATTAATTTGTCAAGAGAGACTCCAATTGGAGTGGTGTCACAGACGACTTTTAAAGTTTCAAAATTTAAGAAAATCGCCGCGGAAATCAAAAAAAAATTTTCTGATGTCAAAATTCAAGATACAATTTGTTGTTCAACACACGATCGTCAAGAAGATGTTAGGCAATTGGCCAGGCAAAATGAGGTGGCAATTGTTATCGGCGATCCAAAAAGTTCTAATTCTGTAGAATTGTATAATACCGCGCGCGAGGTTAATCCAAATTCTTATTTTATTGCTACTGCGGCTGAAATTAAATCCGAATGGTTTAAGGGTAAAAAAACTGTTTGCATTGCTACTGGTGCTTCTACTCCAAAATGGATTATTAATGAGACAATAGAAAAAATCAAAGTACTTTAATTTTCAAATTTAAAAACCCCTTTATTTAGGTTTTTAAGTCTTCCATATTTAATAACATCGGGCGTTGCTTTTGCCCGAGATATAAATCGTTGATCTAAGTTAACAGCTGTTTATATTTTTGATTCTTCCTTTTTTGTTTCTTCGGGTTTTATCTCTGAAGTTTCCGGACCTTCTGTGGCTCCAACCGCGATTAAGATAATACCCGCAAGAGCAATAGATAATCCAACAACTCCTTTAATTACTAAATACAATTCATCCCACCACCATAGGATTACTCCTGCCACACCAGCGGCGATTAAAATAGCGCCGCCTAAAATAAGTAGAAGTTTTTTCATAGATGTATGTCATTTTGAGAAGCCTCCACTAAAATTTAGTGGGGGATGACGAAGAATCTCTTTGTTGAGCAAGGGGATTCTTCGTTTCCTCAGGATGACTTTTTATTTCTACTATTATTTTATATAATAAAAGCATAAAAATCAAATATGAAATTTCGAGAAAAAGTTTTTAACACTGTTAAAAAAATACCTGAAGGCAAGGTTGCAACCTATGCTCAAATCGCAGAAATGATAAATAAACCAAAAGCAGCCCGGGCAGTGGGCAATGCTTTAAATAAAAATTATGATCCAAAAGTACCGTGCCATAGAGTAGTGCACAGTGATGGAAGCGTTGGAGGATTTAGGAAAGGAACTTTGGCGAAAGTTACTAAGCTAAAAAAAGAGGGAATAGTGATTGTTAATGGAAGAATTGAGCTGGGGAAATATAGGTTTTAATTTTTAATTTTTAATTTCTAATTTTTAATCAATTTTTAATTACTAAATTTTTAAATGAAATTAAAAATTAAATCATTATAACATTCATTTAAAATTTGAATTTAAAAATTGGAATTTTCATACTTGGAAACGTGGTTTTACTATGGTATAATATAAAAAACAATAATTAATAACAATCCTATGACAAAAATTGCCATCAATGGTTTTGGCCGAATTGGCCGGCCGGCTTTCAAAGTAGCTTTGGAGAAAAAAGATTTAGAAGTAGTGGCCATTAATGATTTAGTGGAGACAAAAACTTTAGCTCACCTTTTAAAATATGATTCTACTTATGGCCGCTATAATAAAAATATTGAAGCTCATAAGAAAAGTATATTTGTCGAAGACAAAGAAATATTGTGTTTTGCCGAGACAGAGCCAGAGCGGCTTCCTTGGAAAGATTTAGATGTTGACATTGTTATTGAATCTACCGGTCATTTTACAAAATTTGAAGAGGCAAAAAAGCACTTAATTGCCGGAGCTAAGAAAGTAATTATTTCCGCTCCCTCTAAAAGCGAAGAAACGCCAACCTATGTTTTAGGAGTGAATGAGGATAAATATAATCCAGAAAAAGAAGATATTATTGCAAATTCTTCTTGCACAACAAATTGTCTTGCGCCAGTAGTAAAAGTTTTGAATGATTATTTTGGCGTGAATCAGGGGCTTTTGACAACTTGCCATAGTTATACCAATGATCAGCGCATTTTGGATTTACCCCATCGTGATTTGCGCCGGGCGCGGGCAGCGGCAATAAATATTATTCCCACAACAACTGGCGCGGCTCGCGATGTGGCTAAAACAATCCCAGAGCTAAAAGGTGTATTAGATGGTATTTCCCTGCGCGTACCCACTCCCACTGTTTCCATTGTTGATTTTGTTGCTGTTTTAAAAAAGAAAACAACAGTAGAAGAAATTAATAAAACTTTTGAAAAAGAAGCAGGAGGGAAATTAAAAGGAATTTTAGATATTTCTTATGAGCCCTTGGTTTCTATGGATTTTAAAGGCGATTCTCATTCAGCTATTGTTGATGGTCTTTCCACAATGATTATTGATGACTTGGTTAAAGTGGTTGCTTGGTATGATAATGAGCTTGGATATGCGCATAGGCTTATTGAAATGGTGGAGTATGTTGGGAAAAAAATGTAGTATGTATTATGTATTAAGTATTATGGGAAAATGGTTTTTGATAAACAAAAACCATAATACGTAATACACGATACATAATACAATTATAATTTTATGTTTGATGTCATTACTTTTGGTTCTGCGACACGCGATGTATTCGTTTATAGCAAGAATTTTAGAATTTTAGAAAGCGAGGAGTTTGTTACTGGCCGCGCTTTTTGCTTTAATTTAGGTTCAAAAATCGAAGTAGATAAAATAATTTTTACTACTGGCGGCGGCGGAACAAATACTGCTTGCGGTTTTTCCCGACTGGGGCTGAAAAGCGCAGTAGTTAGTCAAATTGGCAATGATCCAGGTGGTCAAATAATCACAGAAGATTTAAAAAAAGAAAAAGTTAATAATCGTTTTCTTTTGAAAAGCGAAGTATTTTATACTGCTTATTCTATAATTTTATCTATTCCTGGTAGCGAACGAACAATTTTAGTTCATCGCGGGGCAAGCGAAAACATACCTTATCAAGATATTCCTTGGGAAAAGCTAAAAGCAAAATGGTTTTATATCACTTCTTTAGGCGGGGACTTTATGCTTTTAGAAAAAATTTTCAAGACAGCCTGGGAAAAGAAAATTAAAGTGGCCATAAATCCTGGCTCAAAAGAACTAGAAAGATCATATGACTTATTTCCATTAATTAAGAAAGCAGATATTTTGTTTTTAAATCAAGAAGAAGCGGCAAAGTTAACTGGTTTATCTTTTAAAAAACCGCAAGAGATTTTAAAAAAATTAGATGAAGAAATTAAAGGCATTGTTGTTATGACTTGTGGAGCGCAAGGCTCAATGGCTGCCAAAGATGATAAAATTTATCAGGCGGGGATTTTAAAAGTAGCGGTGGCAGAACGTACAGGCGCTGGTGATGCTTTTGGCTGCGGGTTTCTGACAGATATGATTTTGAAAAATAAAATTGAAGACGCTCTGCAGCTTGGAACAGCAAATGCTACTTCTGTCATCCAGAAAATTGGAGCAAAAGTAGGTCTTCTGGCAAAAAATGATTTAGTGAATTTTAAGAAAGTAGAAGTGAAAAAACTAGAATCTGGAATCTAGAAACTCGGATCTTGTATCTCGAATTGAATCGTTGATTCAAGAAAATCGAAATTAGTTTTTGGAAAATAGAAAGTAGTAATGGAAATTAGAGAATTGAAAATTGTAGCTAATTTCAAATCTCTATTTTCTATCAAATGTAAAATTCCTTTTAGGGTGGCGGGTGGGCGGGTGGGGCTGAGATAGATTTTCTATTACAAATTTCCAATTTCTAATAACCAATTTCTAATTTCGCAAATTCCATTCTAGATTTCAGATACTAGATACAAGGCTTTTCATGGATTATTCTTACTCCATAACAAAAATTTCTCAAATCCTTCGGGCGCGTCCCGAAGCGCTCTTGGATTTACAAGAAAAAATGAGTGAATTGACAAATAAAAAGGGAGTTTTAGAAAGAATTGTTGCGGAAAATGATTTTAAAGTTAAGCAAATTTTGGGTTTTTTAAAGCTGACTGGTCAAGAAAGTGTTGATAAAATTTACAATGCTTTAATTAAAAAACTAAAAGACGATGATGCTGATCTTTTTGAAATTTTAGGAAAACCAAAATGCACTACTCAAGAAAACTGCGGCTCTTTAATTTCAAAAGCTAAGGAATTAGCAGATGTAGGAAAGGGATTTTTTTTAAAAAAAGAAAAAGCCTGTGAGCTTTTATGTTCTTATCCGCCGAAGAATATTTTAAAATCTCTTGGCTATAAAACGACAGAGGCGCTTTTGGAAAAAGAGGATTTTCGCGAGATTTACTGCGCCCTGCGTTTTATTGAATCGCCTGCGTGGATGCGGGAATTTTTAACTAAATATTATAAAAATATTAAAAAAACCGATTTTGAAGAAAGAGAAATTAAAGTTTTTATTCTCGACGGCAAGTGGCTTAAAATTGCTGAGAAATTTATTCAGAAAAAATATCATAATGTAAGTCATCTCAAAGAGTTGGGTATTATTTTTATCATCCCTTTGCCTATTGATACGCCAGGCGAAATTTTGCGTGTCTTTAGCCTACTTTTACATTATTTACACGAGGTTGATTTTTATTCTAAACTTTTTGTAAGATATTCAAAAGAAGAAAATTTTGTTAATAAATTTGTTTCTGCCTTGCGCGGCGATGTTTTAGAGAAAAAATTGCATGACGGATATTTTTGGCGCATTGTTCAAAGATATCTAGCTAAAGATGACGTCAATGATTTTCGACTTTTTGAATCCCATGTAAATCCCGAGGCTATTCATTGGTATAAGGCAGAAAATGATCTTTCAAAATTAGATGCCCAATTTCCAGATTTGGATTTTACTTTCTGGCGAGGTTTGGATTTTGTTGGTGATTTTTTCAAATACGGAAAACATATCGGCAATAATTTACAGCATCGGGAAGTTAAAGAGAACAACGGCGAAGTTAAAGGTCTTTTAAGCCTGAATTTAATCGACAATATTATGTCGCTTGTCAAAGAAAAAGAGATGGTAAAATATTTGTACCATCACCAAGAGGCATTGTGGAATGAAATTTTTGCCGGATATTTAGGTCATCGAAATATGGAAAAATTAATCATTGAAAATTTTGACAGAGGGTATATCGACGAGATACAAGCAAGAAAATTATTTAATTGAAAAGCATAAATCCATAAAGATAAAAATAGTTTGTTATAATTATACTGCTATAGCGTTTTTTTATAACAAACTTAAATTTTAAAAAAGTAATTATGAAAAAGATAATTCTTTCTAGCAAATTTTTAAGTGTTACGGAAGAGATTTTATTGTTTATGACGGATGTAATAAAGGTACCAATTAAGGTATTTCTTAACACTCCGTACAAATGCCACATTTATAAAAAAGGATTTTATCCTAGAATTAACAATCTTGAAAAATCCGGCTATATAAAGAGGACCGGAAAATTTATTCAGTTGACAAACAAGGGGAAGCAAAAAGCCTATTTTATAAAATGGAAATTAAAAAAAATAAACATAAAAAGTTGGGATGGCAAATGGCGGGTTATAAGTTTCGACATCCCAGAAAGATATAAACAATTGCGGGAAAGACTCCGTCGAAAACTAATGATGTTAAACTTTGTTCGTCTTCATGACAGTGTTTGGATCACGCCCTTACCCATTGAAAATGAGATAAACGAACTTATGAAAATTCTAGAAGTTAAATATTTTATTCGTTATATGGTAGTTGAGAAAATAAATTTTGATGAAGATCTGCGCAAAAAATTTTTTTAATAAATTTGACTTTGTACTAAAGACCTTTTGCAAAATAACTAATTTTCCAGCACTTTTTTGCTAATTGTAACGAAAAAGCAGCCCCAGCCCTTATTTAGACATATTTCTTAGCCGAAGATAGCCCAAAAGTGGTCATTTTCAGGATTATTTTGCAAGACATCTTAAGAATATAAAAAACTGTGATAGTAAAATTGGATTGTTATAGTTTTAAGCTATAGCTTAATTTTTATAACCAATTTTTTTGAATTATTATAAATAAACTACCTCGCAGCTTGCCCCGTAGTGAAGCGAGGCTCTACTACGGGGCTTGCTGCAGGGAACCTTATTCATTGTAATAAATTACAACTAGAAATTTACTTTTTCATTATAATCATTGCTTTTCTGCCGTTTAAAATTGGACTTGGGTTAGCCTTGGTTGCGCCATCAACAAAATCATGAATTGAGTCAAGAAGATTTTCAGAAGAATAACGGAATTTGTATCCTTGCCAAACCCCGGGGTCGTTGGCAACAAAACCATTTGCATCATAGCCGACAATTCCTAAATTATGGTAAACCGGACCGGGCGGAGTAAAATAATGATTTTCAAGAAGTCTGCCAGCTGCCGGAACAATGACAGGATTTTTTTGGGCTAATTCTCTTTTAATATCTTCCGCCGCAATGTCATATTTTACTTCGACATTTTTGTAGCCATAATATTGTTTGGCTAACTTAGCAATTTCTTGTGCTTTTAAATCATAATGTCCGCCCCAATTTTTCACTTGCCAGTCAATCATTTGCAAGATTTCTTGATCAGCTAAATCTTTATTTATCTCGCCACCGCGCTCACCCTGCAAATAGCGATGAACCATAATCAGCGCCGCCTCCTCACAACCTTCTTGCCAGGGCATTCGCCAATCAGCGTGCGGCGCTTGGGAAGTAAAAGGGACGTCTAAATTGATGCTTTCTGGGATTGGAGTTTCTGGCCTTATTTTTTTACTAATGTCAGCAATTATTTTTTTGCCCTTTTTATTTTTTTCTTGTCTATTTTCTGGCGCTTTTTCTCTCTCTGTCTCAAGTTGTTCCTTTTGATCTTCAATTAATTGATTACTTTTTTGATTTTCTTGTTGGTTAGTCCGATCTTTAGAGTTTTTAATAAAAATTAGCCCTATTAAAACTAGTAAGACTACTAAAAATATAACTAAGCCAATACTAAGTCTTTTTTTCATATAAATTACGAAGTAATTTTACCCCGCCGCTCTGCGGCGGAGTAATTCATTTATAACTTTTAGACTTTTAAAAATAACATAAAATAGAAAATTTGTATATACTTTAGATTTTTGGATTTTTTTATTTCTGTGGTATATTAGCATATTAGCAAGGAGACCCCTTTGAATTATTAATCAAATCTTTTATGGAATTTTTTGATCTTATTAAAAAACGCCAATCAATCCGTGTTTTTCAAGAGAAGCTGGTGGAAGAAGAAAAAGTGAAGAAAATTTTGCAAGCGGCAAATTCTGCTCCTTCGGCTGGAAATTTACAGGCTTATAAAATTGTCGTAGTGCGGGATAAAGAAATAAAAGAAAAGTTATGCCAGGCAGCTTTAGGACAAGATCCAATTTTATCCGCGCCAGTAGTTTTTGTCTTTTTTGCAGATATTTTACAGTCAAGCCAGAAGTACGGGGTCCGTGGTGAAAAAATGTATTCTTTGCAAGACGCAACGATTGCCGCTTCTTATGCCCAACTGGCAGCAGCAGATTTAGGCTTGGGAATAGTTTGGATCGGCGCTTTTGAAGATGGGGAAATAAGAGCAGTTTTAAATGCGCCAAAAGAATTAGTGCCAGTAGCAATTTTACCAGTCGGATATCCGGCAGAAAAGCCAGAAAAAACAGAAAGAAAAAGAGTTGAAGATTTAGTGAAATGGGAGAAGTTTTAATCTGTATTAAGTATTTTGTATTTTGTATTATGGGTTTTCGTTCCGCCTTTGGCGGAACTGAAGCATAATACTTGATGCCTAATACATAATACATTTTCATGATTCAATACACTCCCCTCGAAATAATTCATCTTGGCTCAATTCCCATTCAAACCTGGGGCCTTTTAGTCGCCTTAGGATTTTTAGTTGGAACTTTGTTTTCTTATTTTCGCGCGAAAAAAGCCAATATCAATCCAGATCATATTTTAAATTTGGCTTTTTGGTCGCTTTTGGGTGGAATTTTAGGTTCGCGGCTGCTTTTTGTTTTTGGCGATTTGAAATATTTTTTGGAAAATCCTTTAGAAATTTTTAGCCTTTGGCATGGCGGGATGTCAATTTTTGGCGGGGTTCTGCTGGCAATTTTATTTGACCTTTTGTATATTAAAAGAAAAAAATTAAATTTCTGGCAATTAGCAGATTTAGTTTCTCCGGGTTTTGCCTTGGGATTAGCTATTGGCCGCGCGGGCTGTTTTTTAATTCATGATCATATTGGCAAGGTAATGCAAAAACCATATTTTTGGGGGATTAATTATTTTGGCGAGATTAGACATGAGGTTGCTTTGTATTTAATTTTGAGCAATTTTCTTTTGTTTTTGGTTTTGTTAGCTTTGCCGCGTTATATAAGAAAAGAAGGATTATTGTTTTTAATCTTTTTGCTTTGGTATAGCATAGCACGATTTTTTATTGACAGCCTGCGGGACTTTGAAGTAAGATATTATGACTTGATGATTTCACAGTGGATTGCGATTGTGATAGTGGTTCTAGTGGTTGTTTGTTTTTTAAAAAATAGGTTAAAGAAGATATAAAGTTCTTTTACAGCGCAGTGAATAGGCGCAAGGAGGGAAAATATGGATGCATGGCAGTCTTTATCTTTACTGCTTTGTGAATATAGAAGCGGTATTTCCTGTTCTTGGCAGGAAATAAAAAGAAGGCGCGAATTGATTGCCAAAATACTTATTCAATTATGGCAAGAAAATAATTGTGCTTTTATGTTTTTGATATTTAATGATCCTTCAAATTTTGATGAGAAAAGGGTGTCTTTATTTGGTAAATACTTTCCTGGATTGAGCGAAGCAATATTTGAAACGGTTAAGAGATTAAAAATATTAGAACAGTTTTTGCAATTTTTTAAAGAGAGAGAGTTTGGAATAATTTTAGGTGGAGGTTTAAGTTATGGAAAATTTTATTGCGTAAGACAAGATTCTGATATTGATTTGATAGTTATTGTTCCAGAAGATCAAAAATTATTGCGAGAAATTTTGGCTTGGTTTTGGCCTGAAGTTGCGTCTATTGAAGCAGGAATATTTTTAGAAAGGAATGTAGATATTTTTAGCCATAAAGGATTAACGGCTAGGGGAATTGATGTAAGTGTTCATTTTATCTTAGAGGAGACATTAAAGAAATTTATGCCGCAAGGATCTTTATTAAATGCTGAGGATGGAGTTTTCGGCATGGAATTCCGTAACACTGATTTTAACCATCCTGGTTATTCTCAAAGCAATTTTTCTGGAGAAGCAATATTAATTCCAAAATTTGTGAGTGAAATAAAGAACGGTTTTATTTGTCGATTTCCATTTTGGGTAATCCGAAGTAACAGATTTTATCCTGGTATTTTTTCTAATTTAGTATTGCCTTGCGGTGAGGTAGTTAAAGACACAGAAACGCAGTTGGCATTAACATTTGTAGATATGTTTTTTAAATTTTTGCGTCAGCGATTAACCATAGAAAAACAGATAGTTGAAAATCCAGAAAGTTTAAAATTGTATTTAGCTCATACAAGACATTTAATTTTTCCAAATTATGTGTTAAATAGAACATAACTCTACCCTAAAAGTTTTTTAGGGTTCTTTTTTCTAATTATATTATGTCATATCAATTAGGAGTTTTTTTACAAATCACAAATAATAAAAGGTCAGAATGGCGAAAGCAAGTAGAAGTAATAAATAATCTATCAGGCGTAGATTTTATCGAAATTTGGCTTGAATATTTGCCAACCGAAAGTGAGTTTAAATTTCTTAAAAAACTAATTAAAAATTATTCTTTAAATATTCATGCTCCATTTATAGGATTGAATTTTTGTTCTGCTTTTCCTGCAGTTAATGAGGCGAGTATTTTAGTAATGGAAAAATTAATTGATTGCGCTGTAAAACTAAAAGCAAAATTAGTCACTTATCATGGAGGGGAGTCCCCGTTTTTTTGGTCAATGACAAAAACAATAAAAACAATTAAATATTGTATTTCTGTTTTATCTAATTATGGCAGGAAAAAAAATATTAAAGTAGCAATTGAAAATGTTACAGGTTCAAAAGATAATTTGCGCATTAAATTTCCTTCTTCGCTTGAGCATTTGCAGATAATTTATAAAAGTATTCCAAAAGTTTTGTTTACTTTAGATATTGGACATACGCTTCAAAGCAAAGAAAATTATAAACCATTTTTAAAAAAACATATAAAGAATATTTGTCATATTCATTTACATGATGGGGAATGGGGCGGCAAGGCGCATTTAGAAATTGGGAAAGGCAACTTTAATTTTAAAGATTTTTTCACATTTTTAAAAAAGATAGAATATAATCAAACGATTAGTCTTGAAGTTTGGGGAGAAAAGGTGATACGATCATCGTGGAAGAAAATCCAAGAAATTAATAACCGACAATAATTGCAGTGGATATCAGTAGCCTTGATTTTTGTAGCGATCATTTTATCCTCCCACCTTTCAGAATACCCCGCCGCTTGCGGCGGGGATGAATGAAGTTAATATAATCCTTTCGGCGGGGTCTAATACCCCGCCGAAAGGTGGGAGGATTTATTAGTCTTAAAATTCAAAATTCAAATTTTAAATATCAAATTCAAATTCAAAATTGAAATAATAAAAAATTGTTTTGAATTTAGAGCTTTGAGCTTGATTAAAAATCTGAGTTTTGATGTTTAAATTTAACGAAACTTATGTTCGAAGAAAAAATTGAAGAAAAAGAAGAGACCGTACTAAAACATAAATCAAACTATTTTTCTGTGCCACTGGCGATTATTATTGCTGGCGTAATGATTGCCGGGGTAGTAATTTACAGCAACAATAAAAAAACAAATTTAGCTGGTGAGGTTCAAAAGCCAATAGTCAAGCAGGGACAAACAGAAGATGCTTCAAAAGTTTATGAAGTAAATATTGACGACGATGCTGTAAAAGGAAATCTCGATGCTAAAATTACTATTATTGAATTTTCTGATTATCAATGTTCTTATTGTGCAAAAGCCGAAGCAACATTAAAAAAAGTTTTTGAAACCTATGGTGATAAAGTAAAATTAGTTTATCGCGATTATCCGTTGGATTTTCATCAAAATGCTCAAAAAGCCGCCCAGGCATCAGAATGCGCTAAAGAACAGGGAAAATTTTGGGAATATCATGATTTGCTCTTTGAGCATCAAAATCAATGGTCAGAAGGCAATGGCGCAGAATTTAAAAAATATGCTGAAGATTTAAAATTAGATGCGGCGCAGTTTAACCAATGTTTGGATTCCGGCAAATATAAAAACGAAGTAAAAAAGGATTTAACTGATGGCGAAGCTGCTGGTGTTTCCGGCACCCCGGCATTTTTTATCAATGGCCGTCTACTTTCCGGCGCTCAGCCATTTTCTGAGTTTAAAAAAATTATTGATGAGGAATTGGCAAAATCATAAAAACAAGAGAACACAAGAACAAAAAACAATTATCAACAGTTTCAATTTAAAATTGGGACTTTTTTGTGATAAAATAAATACAATTACTAATTAACTCAAACCCATGAAGAAAATTACAATTTTAATCCTTAATTTGGCTGTTTTATTTTTACTAGTTAACTTTTCTTTCGCCGCAAATTACAAAACTAACAAACTTTCAAAATTTGGTTTTTTGTCGCAGGGGGTAGGAATTACACCACAGGGAGCATCCGAACTTGGTACGCCATGGCTGCGGCCGCATCCTGGAAAAGCTGTCTGGGGAAAAATCGAGAAAAAACAAGGAAAATTTAGCTGGAAAAAATTAGATAAAATTGTAAAAGCAGCGCAGAAAAAGAATTTGAATCTTCTTATTACAGTTTGGCCTTATGCAATGTGGGACCAAAATCAATGTCATAAAAATTTAAAAGATGCCAAAGGTTTTGAAAAAGAACTGCCAAAAAGACGCGGGGCGCCATGCGACTACGAGGCCTATAAAAATTTTCTGACAAAATTAGTTGAACGTTATGATAAAGACAAAAAATCTGATATGAAGGGATTGAAATATGGTGTGAAATATTGGGAGATTTTAAATGAACCGGAAATGAATCAGAAAAATTCACCTGATTTGGTTTTCTTTCAAGGCACAGCAAAAGATTATTTAAAGATTTTAAAAGAAAGTTATAAAACAATAAAAAAAGCAGATAAAAAGTCAAAAATTTTGCATGCAGGAATGGCTGGGAGCGGAGATTTTATGGTCAGCTTTTGGAAAAAAATATTTAAAAAAAGCAAAGGCAAATATTTTGATATTGGCAATATTCATTCGATCGATAGCGGTGTAGCAGATTTAAATGCCTCTAGCTACAAAGGGCTTTTGCAAAAATACGATATTCAAAAGTCATTTTGGATAACAGAAGTTCAAATTACATCTCAAGAAGAATCTTTTGGTCTGCAAGCAAAAGCAAAATCTGAAGAGGAACAAGCAGCAGAGATTATTAAAAGTTATATTCAAGCTTACAAAGCAGAAGCAGAAAAAATATTTTATACCATTTACCAGACAAACCAGTATGTGCCAGAAAATTTAAGATATGCAGCCTTAATTGAAGATGGCCGCAAAAAACCTGGCTATTATGCCATGCAGACAATGGTTTCAAAAATAGATTATTTTTCTAAAGTTGAAAATCTTGCCGAAGGACAATATAAATTTACCATTAGCGACAGAACAGTTTATGTTTTATGGTCAGATCAAGAAATTGCTCCGGAAATTCCCCAAGAATTGCAAAACAAAGTTGTCACAATTACAGATATGGGCGGCAATGTGAGTACGAAATACGGCCAGGAAATAAATTTAACCGCAAATCCGGTGTTTGTAGAATAAAATTCCACACCTTGCAACAGTGGTAGCCGCAACCTTTAGGTTGCGTAATCACTCATATCTTTCGCCTGCGGCTGCAGGAATCTAGAAATATTCAGCAAGATGTGGATAAACTAGAATTTAATCAAAATAAATATAGTAGGTTGGCATTTTTGCCAGCCTGTTTTTTTAAAATCACTTGACAGCTCTTTTTATTGCGCTAAAGTGAGAATACCCCCTAGTGGGGGGTATAGATAAATTAAAATTATGATAAAGAAAGTTAAAAAAGAAGTTTTAAACAGAACAAATTATATTTTAGGCCATCTTCGAGCGGTTAAAAAGATGATTGAAAGAGAAGAATATTGCATTGACATTATTCATCAAAATGCCGCAGTTTGTGAAGCAATTAAAAAAGTCAGCGAATTGATTTTAGAAAATCATCTTAATACTTGTGTTACAGGAGCAATTAGGGGTAAAAGTGAGAAAGAACGAAGAAAAAAATTAAAAGAGCTTTTAGAGATTTATAAAAAGCGATTTCAATAAAATTTAATTATAAAAACCATGGTTCAAAAAACCATAAACGTTATTAAAGGAATTTTTATTATTTTTAGCAGTTTATTTGTTGTTTTTATAGCCGGTTCGATTTTTGGATCGCGAAACGCCGAGGAATTTAGCTCGCTCACCGCCCAGGCAAAATCGAAAATTTCATATTGGCTGGCATCCGCTCAAGCTAAAGAGGTAATGGATATGACAAATTGTTATTGCGGCTGCGGCGGGGGAATGAAGATTTCAGAATGCACATGCGGGCACGGTGAAGAAATGAAGAAATTTATCAATAAAGAGGCGCGTAGAAAATCAGTTGATGAATTAATGACGGCAGTGGCGCAAAAATATGGTTTAAAAAATATTCGGGAAGAAAGCGGCCGCAAAAAAGTTAAAGAATTTATTGTGAGTAAAGCAGGGCCAAATCGGCCGCAAATCGCAATTGAACCGGCTGGTGCCAATCTCGGTGACGTAAAAATTTTTGGCGGCAAGGTAAAAACAAAATTTAAAGTTACAAATCGCGGCAAAGAAGAATTAGTAATTAATAAAATAGAAACTTCTTGTATGTGCACCGAAGCGCAAATTAATTATGACGGTAAAAAAAGCCCAAAATTTGGTATGCCTGGCCATAACACAAAAAATCCCGAAGATTTTAGCTTAACAATTTCCGGCGGAAAGACAGCGGAAGTTGAAGTTGTTTTTGACCCGCTCGCGCACGGCCCAGATGCCACAGGACCAGTTAAAAGAACAGTAACAATATTTTCCAATGATTTAGTCAATCTAGAAACAGAATTCGAATTTGAAGGGAATGTAATTAAGTAAAATGGAAAATGCAAAAATTCTACTCCGCCCATGGCGGAGGTAAAAATAGAATAGAAAAATTATGAAATCCAAAACTATTTTGTTGGCTATAATTGTTATATTTTTAGTTATTGGAGCAGGTTTTTATAGCTACAAACAAACAGCAAAAAATCGAAATAAAAACAAAGATAACCCATCTTTGATTCAAATAGAGCCGTCATCATTTGATTTTGGCAAAGTTAAGCTTGGAGAAGTTGTGAAAACGGAATTTACGGCAAAAAATTTAAGCAGCCAAAATCAGAAAATTTTAAGTGTTACAACTTCTTGCGGCTGCACAAAAGCAGAAATAGAAAAGAAAAACATTAATCCGCAGGAAACAGCAAAACTTTTAGTAACTTTTAATTCCGGAGCGCATGGAAAATCAGGTCTTGGCGAAAACGATCGTAGAGTTTATTTAAAATTTAAAGATCAAGAGATTAAAGAAATAGAAATAAAGATCCATGCCACCGTAATCGAATAATGAAGCCGACCACGGCGTCGCGGCGGGGTATTCGCGCAACGGAATAAATATGAGATTGGATCGATAAGCAGTGTTGTCAAATGACAACGGTCGTGTTCTTTTGACAACAGATAAAGTATGAATAAAAAAATAGGATTATTATTATTTTTAGTAATTTTTGTAACGATTTTTTCCCCTTTTAAATCTTTGGCCTATGAGAAAGATTTTAGCGCAGAAATTTTTTATAATCGTGCTTGCGCCGGATGTGAGGATTATATTCGCGATCTTTCAAAATTTTTTTCGGAGAATAGAATAGAATTAACCGCAAAAAAAGATTACATTGCCCAAAAATCAACACGAGCTGAAATGAATGAAATCAATGAACAGGAGGGTGTGCCGCCAGAACTTTTCGGCCATATGATGACTTTTATTAAGCATAATGGAAAAGTAAAAATTATTTTATCCGGCCATGTGCCAGAAAATATTATTTTGGATCTTCTAAAAGATGAGAATCAAAAAAAATACGAAAAGATTATTGTTTTTCAAGATATAATGCATGGCGAGATAAAGAATTATAAAGTTTGGGGATTTTTAGGGCCGCAAAAGGAATATTTAATTTCCACCCCAGTTTTAGAGTATTTAAATTGGTTTGAAAAAAACAAGGCAGAATTTAAAAAGGAAGCGCCAAAAATTCTGCCTTCAAACTATAAAACTCTTCTGCCAACCGTAGCCCTGGCCGGCCTTTTAGACGGTATTAACCCTTGCGCTTTTGCGGTAATGATTTTTTTTATTGCTTTTTTATTTACTTTGCGCCGCACCTTTAAAAATATTTTATTTTTAGGTTTAGTTTATATTGCAGTAATTTATTTAACTTATCTTGGTATTGGTTTTGGAATTTTTAAAGCCATTGTTTTGTTTGACCAGCCGCATTTTATGGCAAAACTTGGCTCATGGCTTTTGATTTTTTTAGGAGTAATCAATCTAAAAAGTTATTTTTTTCCAAAATTGCCGGGTAAATTGCAAATCCCAAAATTTTCACAAGAGACTTTAAAAAAATGGTTGACTCGCGCAACTTTGCCCGCGGTAATTATCGCCGCATTTCTAGTTGGTTTATGCGTGTTTCCCTGTTCTGGCGGAATTTATGTGGCAGTAATTTCTTTACTTGCGGCAAAAACAACTTTTTTCTGGGGCCTTTTGTATCTTTTATTCTATAATTTACTTTTTGTGTTGCCATTGTTTGTAATTTTGTTTTTAAGCTCTAATAAACTTGTTTTAGTTAGAGCAGCAGAACTCGAAAAAAGAAATGAAAAATTGATGCGGCTTTTATCTGGTTTGGCAATGATTTTGCTTGGGGCGATAATTTTAATTTTCTTTGTATGAAATTTTAAGGATAAAAATATGTCTTATTTTAAAGAAGAACACAAAAACCATAATAGTGATGACAATTGTCCAATGTGTTCAATTGATGAAGCAACGATCAAGAAGTTAAAAAAAGAGGCAGAAAAAAAACAGAAAAATAAAAAGGAAGAAAATAAATAGTGTCTAACCTCTTTATCGATCGCATAAAAAGTTAGACATTGTTTTCATAAATGCTAAAAATATGAAATTAAAAAATTCACATCTTTTTTTAATGATTTTATGTTGTCTGGTAATGTTTATAACTTTATTATTTTTGCCAAAAATTTTATCAGGCAATTTTTGGTATTTTTTATTAATTTTATTGTGTCCGCTTTCGCATTTATTAATGATGAAATTCATGGGCCATAACAAGAACGAGCATCAGCATGGGGATTTAGTAAACGAAGGAAAGAATGAAGAAGCTCATCGAAATCATAGGAGCTGTCATTAGAATGTGTTATAATAGAATAAATGTTTACGCTTCCTTTTAAATATTTTTATCTTATTACCAGTTTATTTTTTCTGTTAATTTGGTTTGTGATTTTTCGGAGGCTAAAAGGATTGCGAAAGCATATTTTGATTTTAAGTTTGTTGACTGCGAGCTTTGGTCCGATCTCTGAGTTTTGGTATTTTGCTGATTATTGGCAGCCAGATATTGCCTTGCCGTTGCCTTTTCTTGGAGGAGTAGAAGATCTTATTTTTGGGTTTGCAATCGGCGGAATTGCCGCGTTTATATTTGAAGCATTGTTTGTAAAAAAACTTTGTTATTGTGAAAGCAAGAAACTGAAAAGAGATTGGTTTTTATTTATATTTTTTATAGTTGAAGGTTTTTTTATGATAGTTTTTAACAATTTATTGGGTATAAATTCTATTTTTGCCAGTTCTTTAGGAATGGTTGTGTTAGCGATAGTTATGTTTGCAATGCGAAAAGATTTGATAGTGAATGCATTAAGTTCTGCAGTTTTGGTTGCAGGGGTGATGTTTGTAATTTATTTTCTTGGCCAAATATTTTCTCCTAATGCCCATTTATGGATGTCTAGAATTTGGAAACTTTATGGCAGACCCGAAGGCATTCTTATTTTGAAACATATACCATTAACAGAAATGATTTGGGGATTTTCATGGGGTTTAATTTGGGGGCCAATGTATGAATTTCTAGTTGGGGCAAGAATAGTGAAATTAAAATATTTTAAATAATTTAATTAAATTATGTTTTCTATTGCACTAAAAAATTTATTCCAAGACAAAGGCAGGGCAGCGATTTCTATTGGTGGGGTAGCATTTTCTGTGCTTTTGATTTTTATTTTGCAGGGACTTTATTGGGGTTGGCATGAAAAAATTAATATCTATACTAATTCAGTAGATACTGATCTTTGGGTAGTGCAGGAAGGTTTTAAAGATACTTTTCACACTGCTTCATTTTTACCAAAAGCTTATAAAGATAAACTTGAAAAGATTGCCGACGTGAAAGAAGTAAATAGTCTTTTAAATTTCCGTGTTGCCCTGACAGTAAAAGGGAAAGAAAATTACAATATTTTAATTGGGTTTGATGCAAAAAATGGGATCGGCGGTCCGGCAAAAATTATCAAAGGGAATAAAGAGCCAAAGAAGGAAGAAATAATTATTGATACTGTTTTTGCCAAAAAAAATAATTTAGAGCTTGGCGATAAAATAAAAGTTTATGATAAAGATTTAAAAATTTCCGGCATCTCATCCGGCGGCGATGTAATAATGGCTCAATATTCTTTTCTCAATTTAGAACAGGCAGATGATTTCTCGCCGCAAAAAGATTTTGTAAATTTTTATTTAGTAAAATTAGAAGATCAAAGCAAAAAAGATGAAGTGATAAAGAAAATTAAAGATGCCCTGCCAAATGTTAATGTTTTAGACCGCGAGAAATTCGGTGAAAATAATCGTAAATTGATTTTAGAATCTTTTATACCGATTTTGTGGGTCTTGGTAATTATTGGCTTTATTATTGGCGTGGCAGTGATTGGTCTGACAATTTACACTGCGACAATAGAAAAGACGCGGGAATACGGCATTTTAAAGGCAATTGGGGCAACGAATTTGCAACTTTATTTTGTTGTTATCATTCAAGCCTTAATTTCCGCAATTTTTGGCTACATTTTGGGCATTGTTTTTTCTTATCTCGTGAGTTATTTAGCTAATTATTTTGAACCTATTTTTGTAACTAATTTTAGAGAGATTGATTTTGTTTATGTTTTTGCGGCAACTATTTTAATGTCTTTTTTTGCTGCTTTTATCCCAATTAAAAAAATATCAGCAATTGATCCGGCAATTGTCTTTAAGGGGTAGGATTTTTAATACATAAAACTCGTTTTCTAAAATTTTACGTAAAAAGTATATTATGAAATCAATTCTAAAAATCAAGAATCTAACCAAAATTTACGGCAAGGGCCATACCGCGGTGCGGGCAGTTGACAATGTTAATTTGGAAGTTGGGGCTTCTGAAGTGGTTTTAATTATGGGGCCTTCTGGTTCAGGAAAAACCACTTTGCTTTCCTGCGCTGGCGCACTTTTGCGGCCAACATTCGGAAGCATTAAAATTAATAACCAAGAAATTACTAAATTGTCTGATGGTGCATTGTCAAAAATCAGGCTTAAAAACATTGGTTTTGTTTTTCAATCTTTTAATCTTTTACAGGCGTTGACTGCTCAAGAAAATATTGAAGTTGTTTTTAATTTAGTTGGTATTAAAAGAAAAGAGGCAAAAGAAAAATCGCGGAAACTTTTGGAAAAATTAGGCCTGGGTGGTCGATTAAACCATATGCCGCCGCAATTATCCGGTGGCGAACAGCAAAGAGTGGCGATTGCGCGAGCCCTAGCTTTGGATGCGGATTTGATTTTAGCTGACGAGCCGACTGGTAATTTAGATTCGAAAACTGGCCATGAGGTTCTTGCGCTTTTATGTAAAATTGCCTGTGATGAAAAAAGATCAGTTTTAGTAGTAAGCCATGACCAGAGATTACGTGATGTAGCTGATCGCGTAATTACTTTTGAAGATGGTAAAATTAAAAATGAAGAAAAGCGGACATACGAGCATCACGATCTGGTTTGCGGCATGAAAGTTAATCGGACGGAATTTGTTGCAAGTTATAACGGGAAAACTTATTGCTTTTGTTCGAGCAATTGTTTAAATAAATTTAAAATTAGCCCAGAAAAATATATTAATAAACATTAAAATTATGGAACTTGATTACACCGTTGTCACAAGTAAAAATTTTGAGGAAGCGGTTGATGCTGTTCAGCAGGAAATCATTAAAGTCGGAATGAGAGTTTTGTATATTCACGACGTTCAGAAAACTCTAGTCGAGAAAGGATTTGAAAGAAAGCCCTTTAAAATCATTGAATTTTGCAATGCTAAATATGCTAACGAATTTTTGAATGCTGATATTAAAATTGGGCTTTGTATGCCTTGTAAAATAAATGTTTATACCCGAGACGATAAAACTTTCATTTCCGGTATGCGGCCGATTGTACTTTCTCAATTTTTTCCAGAAGTTGGCTTAGGGGAAAAACCAAAAGAGATTGACCTAGTTATACAAAATATTATTAATAAAGCAAAATAACTATGAACCAAGAAAAAATTCAAAATCTTCCAACTGGCCATATGATTGACACGTTGCAAAAAGAGCATGAAATAATTTTATCTTTTTTGGACAAATTAGAAACAGTTAATCAAAAAATTCAAGAAATGAATGGTTACAACAAGAAAAACAAAGAATGGGCAGAGTTAAAACACATTGCCGAACACTTGATTGGTGCTGAACCGCACCATCAGAGAGAAGAACAAATTCTTTTCCCAGAGCTAGAAAGACGTGGTGTGTTTGGTCCTCCACAAGTAATGCTTCAAGAACATGAAGAATTAAGAAAACATAAGCATGAACTAGCAAGATTAGAACAAGAGGCCGCCGCATTTGATTTTAATGATTTAAAAAAACAATTAGACGCGAGCACTAAATTTTTGATTTTTAATCTGCGCGATCATATTTTTAAGGAAAATAATATTTTATATCCAACAGCCTTAGAAGTGATTAGCGAGCCCAAAACTTGGAAAGCAATGAAAGAAAAAGCGGATAAAATTGGCTATTGCTGTTTTACGCCGAAAAAATAATAATTTTTAAAATTATGGGGAAAATAACTTTTCTAATAATCTTAATTTTCGGAATAACCGCAGGTTCACTAGTTTTTGCCCATGGAAATAATTTTACTGAAACAAAACAACTTATAGAATCCGGAATCAGTTGCGACAAACTTACCGACGAACAGCTCGAGGCTATAGGAGATTACTATATGGAGCAAATGCATCCCGGCGAGGCCCATGAAATGATGGATAAAATGATGGGCGGAGAAGGTTCGGAGAATTTAAAGCAGATGCATATTAATATGGCAAAAAGACTTTACTGTAATGAGAATATTGACGGAATGATGGAAGGAGGTGAGAATATGATGAATATGATGAATATGATGGGGCAGACGCAGGGACAAGGGATGATGTCTGGATTTTGGTGTCCGATGTTAGGGGCAGGGGGTTGGAGCGGTTTTTGGGGATGGACCTGGATGCTTTTGGGGTTAGCTATTGTTGTTTTGATAATTATTTTGCTGGTAGTTTTAATTATTCGGTTGACAAAAAAATAATACGAATTCGCGAATTTATGCCTGCCCGCTTAAGCCAAAGCTCATGAAGTTTAGTCAGAACAAATTTTTAGTAAATTGTAATTTATTAATTTTGATTTAAGTCTTTGGGCTTAAGCTTTGGCAGGCGGGCGAATGCCGCCTTTCGGCCATGAACTCGAGGCCGAATGGTGAATATGCAAATAAATAATCCCAATCTGCTAATTTTATCCGAATGCTACGAATAATGAGTATTCGGGGCATTAGGATGCATTCGTAAATTAGGATTATATATTATGAAAAACAAATATTTTTTTGCACCATTTTTCGGCATTTTGGGAGTCTATTTAGTATTAATTAATTTTTTCCTATTGATTTATATTTTTGAAAAAAATTTACAAACAGCAAGGGCGAGAATATTTGATTTTTCCAAAAATTTAGTTATAAAGATTTACGGCGTAGATTATATGCAGGCCCGGGCTTTTAATACTGTCGCGCAATTAAAAGATCAAATTATCCCAAAAGAAAAAAGCGCCTCGATTAAAGAAATACAATTTTCTTCCGATGGATATCAAAAACTTTTAGAGCATCAAAAAAATATTAAACTAGACGAAGCACAGAAAGATAAGTTTATAAACTTTGATGTTCTCCTGCCCTGTTGCGGCTTTGAAAAAACTATCTGGCCTGAAGAAGAAAATTGCGCCTGCGGTCATCATTTGGCTTTATACGGATTGATTAAATATATGATTGAAAAAGGATATGACCGCACCGTGATTCAAAAGGAAATTAATCGCTGGAAATATTATTTTTTCCCGGATGATTATTTAAAAGAGGAATTAAAAAAACGGAATTTATTAAACTCTGCCACAGAGAAAGTTTTACAAGAAATGCAGGCAAAAGGAAGTTGCTAGTAAAATCTTAAATCTTAAATCCCAAATCTTAAAAATATTTCTATGAAAAAAGAAATATTCCCTATTTTAAATATGCATTGCGCTTCATGCGCGAAGCAGATAGAAGATGCGCTAAAAGAAATTGAGGGAGTAAAAAATGCACAGGTTAATTTTGCGGCAGAGAAAATTTTGGTTGAATATGATGAGGCTAAAATAAAGCCTGCGGATTTTAAAAAAGCAATAATGGCAATCGGCTATGATTTGCTTTTGCTGGAAGAAGGTGAATCGTTAAAAACAAAAATCGTTCAGCCAGAAAAATTAAATTTCGTTTCGCTGAAAGTTTTAGGCATGGATTCGCCGCATTGCGCAATGGCAGTTGAAAGCGCTTTAAAAAAACAGGAAGGCATTGAAAAAATAGATTTAAATACCGCCGCACAAAGAGCAAAAATATTTTTTGATCCCGGAAAAATTAATGTCCAAAAAATTCAGGCTGTAATTTTAGACGCGGGTTATAAATCATTTGAAGAGGCCGCAGAAAAAGAAAATATTTTAGATCGCGAAAAAAAAGAAAGAGAAAAAGAAATAAAAAAACTGCGCACAAAGATAATTGTCGGCGCTCTTCTGTCAATCATTATTACTTTCGGAAGTTATCCGAAAGTTTTTTATTTTATTCCAGAGATTTTGCAAAACTATTTTGTCTTATTTTTATTAACTTTGCCCGTGCAATTTTGGGTCGGATTATTATTTTATCGCGGCTTAGTTTTAGTTTTAAAATACCGCAGCGCTGATATGAATACTTTGATCGCAGTTGGTACGCTGGCAGCATTTTTCTATAGTTCTTTAGCGACATTTTTTCCGCAATTTTTTGAAAAAGGCGGCTTTGCTGTTGATGTTTATTTTGACACTTCGGCAATTATTATTACTTTGGTTTTACTCGGCAGATTTTTGGAAGCGCGGGCAAAAGGCAAGGCTTCGGAAGCGATAAAAAAATTAATGGGTCTTTCGCCAAAAACTGCGCGAGTAGTGCGTGGCGGACAAGAAATTGATATTCCAATTCGCGATGTTCAAGTTGCTGACATTATTTTTGTCCGGCCTGGGGAAAAAATTCCTGTTGATGGAAAAATAATTGAAGGGAGGTCGCAGATCGATGAATCAATGGTAACTGGCGAAAGTATGCCTGTAACAAAAAATATTGGCGATAAAGTAGTTGGGGCGACGGTTAATTTGTCTGGTGCATTTAAGTTTAAAGCAGAAAAGATTGGCGAGGAAACGGTTTTAGCCCAAATTATTAAATTAGTTGAACAAGCCCAAGGATCAAAAGCGCCGATTCAGAGATTAGCAGATAGTATTTCTTCATATTTTGCGCCTATTGTTTTTGGCATTGCCATTTTATCATTTATTATTTGGTTGATTTTCGGGCCGTCGCCTGCTTTAACATTCGCCCTTTTAAATTTTGTTGCGGTTTTGATTATTGCCTGCCCATGCGCTTTAGGCCTTGCCACACCAACCGCAATTATGGTTGGTACTGGTCGCGGGGCAGAAGCAGGCGTTTTAATTAAAGACGCGGAAGCCTTGGAAATTGCTCACAAAATTGACACTATTGTTTTAGATAAAACCGGGACTTTGACAATGGGAAAACCGGCTGTAACTGATATTTTGTCAGTTACGGAATTTTCAAATTCCAAATCTCAAAGTTTATTACAATTTGCCGCGTCAATTGAAAAGAACTCTGAACATCCTTTGGCGCAGGCAGTGGTTGAAAAAGCAAAATCAGAAAAATTAGAATTTTTAAAAGTAGAAAATTTTAAAGCCATTGCGGGCAAAGGAATTTTTGGCGAGATTGATGGCCAAAAAATTTTAATCGGCGCCGAGGATTTAATGCAAGAAAATAAAATACAAATTACGCCTGAAACAAAAAATAAAAAACAAAAGTTGGAAGATGAGGCAAAAACTGTGGTGCTCACAGGAAAGGACAAAGAAGTTATTGGATTAATTGCCATTGCTGATACTTTAAAACCAAATGCCAAAATTGCCGTGCAAAAACTTCAGAAAATTGGTTTGGAGACTTGGATGATTACTGGTGATAACGAACGCACGGCTTTGGCAATTGCAAAAAGTGTTGGCATTGATAAAGTTATGGCAAAAGTTTTGCCGCAGAATAAAGCTCAGAAAATTAAAGAATTACAATCAAGCGGCAAAAAAGTTGCAATGGTTGGCGATGGAATCAATGACGCGCCGGCACTTATGCAGTCTGATGTCGGAATTGCAATTGGCACGGGAACAGATGTGGCAATGGAATCAGCGAAAATTACATTAATGGCTGGAGATCTTGAGGGAATTTATTTTGCAATTAAATTATCGCGCGCAACATTACGGAATATAAAACAAAATTTATTTTGGGCCTTTTTTTATAATACAATTTTAATTTCAGTTGCCGCCGGCATTTTGTATCCATTTTTTGGAATTTTGTTAAATCCAATCTTGGCCGCCGGCGCTATGGCTTTTTCTTCTATTTCTGTGGTTTTGAATTCCTTAAGACTTAAGAAGATAAAAATATAAAAGATTAAACATAAGATCTTTTGCAAAATAACCAATTTTTAGACACTTTTTGGCTGGTGGTAGCGAAAAACCGATCCCAGCTTTATCCTCCCACCTTTCAGAATACCCCGCCGCTTGCGGCGGGGATGAATGAAGTTAATATAATCCTTTCGGCGGGGTCTAATACCCCGCCGAAAGGTGAGAGGATTTATTTTGGCAGACTTTTTGACTAAAAACAATAAAAAAGTGGTCGTTTTCAGACTTATTTTGCAAGACATCTATAAAAGCTGTGGATAAATTGGTAAATCTGTTGTTAATTTATAACGGCCGTGTTAGAATGACAACAGTGTTTAATAATAATTATATTTTATGGGAAAGATTTCTCCGATTACAAAAGATATTTTAAAAACATTATTGGGCTTGGGAGTCGTTGCTTTGGGTGTAACTACACCATTTTTTGTGGTTGCTTTATTATCGCTATGTTTTTTAGATAAATATCCAAAAGCAAAATTTAGAGTATCTTTTTCTAATTTGAAAAAAAGAGGCTTAGTAAAAATTACAAAAAGAAAAGGCAAGACTCTAATTCTTTTAACTAAAAAAGGGACGGTCAAAGCAAAAAAAATCGCAATAGAGGATATTTTTATAAAAATTCCATTTCATTGGGATAGGAAATGGCGAATTGTTATTTTTGATGTTCCTGAGTCACTGCGGCAAGTTCGGGATTTGCTTCGTCTCAAACTTAAGCAATTAGGTTTTTATCGATTACAAGGAAGTGTCTGGATTTTCCCCCATAATTGTTTAAAAGAAATAAATTTGTTACGTGAATTCTTTAATTTAAGTCCAAGGCGATTGATTTTATTTACTACGAACAGCATTGTTAATGAAGATTATTTTAAAAAAATATTTAATCTAAAATAATGTTGTCAATCTACAACGGCCGTGGTAAAATGACAATAGATGAATAAATTAAATGTATAAATCATTAATTAATTTATGTCAAAGCACTTAGCTGATTATGATTCTGGCCCACTTTATTTCAAAGACGCAAAAGATTGTTATCTTTATGATATTTTTGGCGCGCGCTATCTTGATTTTATTGCTGGCTGGTGTGTTGGAAATTTAGGCTGGAAGCGAAAAGAAATAATTGAAGCGGTAAAAAAAGAAGCAGAAGGTGGATTTTATGTTCCGCCGTTTGTGCGCTGGCGAAAATGGGAAGAGCTTGCGAGCCTACTTTGTAAAATTGCGCCGGGAAAGTTGTCGCGTGCCTTTCGCTGTACTGGCGGTTCTGAAGCGGTTGAATTTGCTATTAAATGCGCTCGAGCCACAATAGGCAAAAAAATAATTGTTTCCATTGATGGCGTTTATCATGGTCATACTTATGGTGCAGCTTCAGTGGGCAATGCTTGTAATGAAAAAATTAATCCTTGTGCCCCTGGATTTGTAAAATTACCAATGCCGACTCAGAAAAATTTTCAGCAAGTTATAAAACAGTTTGAGGAATTAGTGCAAAAAAATGATGTAGCAGCATTTTTAAGTGAACCAGTATTTTCTAATGCTGGTGTTTTTATTCCACCCCCAGAATTTTATCCAAAAATTCAGGAAATTTGCCGGCAGTACGGCGTACTTTTAGCAATGGATGAAGTTGCAGTTGGCTTTGGCCGATGTGGAAAATTATTTACCTCAGAGCTTTGGGATTTGCAGCCAGATATTATGTGTTTAGGCAAAGGACTCACTGGTGGCTATGGCGGTGCTGGTGCAACGCTTGTCACTGAAGAAGTTTTTAAAAAATCCCGCGGCATTCCTGATTACTCAACTTTTGGCTGGGTGCCAAATGCAACTGCGGCAATGCTGGAGAATGTCAAAATTCTTTTAAAAAAAAAGCCTTGGGAAAGTGCCAAAATTTTAGGTGAACAAATGTTAAAAAGCCTTAAGGAATTAGAGAAAAATCCAAAAGTCAAAGAAGTGCGGGGCATTGGTTTGATGTTTGGTATAGAGTTAAGAGAGCCAATTGCTAGAAAAATCATTACTCAATGCGCGTTGCGTGGGGTTTTGATGGCAGAATGTGATGATCATACGCTTTTCATTAGTCCGCCATTAGTTATTGGTCAAAAATTAGCTGATGAGGGAGTTAGAATTATTAAAAAAGTCATTAGTTGATTGTTATTTTATTCTCACACGGTCGTATTAGAATAATATAGATTTAATATTTTTTGTTTATAATGTTTCCTAAAATTCTTTATCTTATTGGTTCTGCTTTTTGTGCGCAAACCGCGTCGCACTCTTTTTTTTATAATGGCCAGAAATTGCCGCTGGATGCGCGCGAGACCGGCGTTTATTTGGGCTTTTTAGTGGTTTTTATTTTCTGGCTTTTTAAAATTAAAAAGAAGCCCCATGAAGTTTTTCCACTTTCACTGCTTGCACCGATAACTCTATCAATTTTATATTTTGCTTTTGATGGATTTTCTTCAATATTCGAAATGTCGTGGGTAAATAATTGGACTAGGCTTTTTTCCGGATTATTTTTCGGTCAAAGTTTAGCGATTTTAGTTTTATTAGTTTTATCCCATTCGTTGTGGAGCTATGCAAATTCACGGCAGCGAGTCAAAATTATTACTTGGCCGCAATATTTAGCATTATCAATTATTAATACTGTTATTTTTTTTCTTTTTTGGTTTGATATAAAGCCATTATTTTATTTATCGGGATTTTTGATTATTTTCGGTTTAATGTTAGGCATATTTTTAGTTAATTTTGCGGCACTTGCAACAATTTTTTCTGAAAAAATTCAAAGAAGAAAAATAAAAATGATTTTAGGAATGTCAGCCTTTGTTTTAGCCTTTTTTGAATTTAGTTTTTTGATTTGGCTGAGAAATTTTCTTGGGGCATGAATAAAGTTGCTGTTAAATTTTTTTAAAAATGGTTTTTTGCCCTTTTTTGTTTATAATTTTATGCTATAATTGAGAATGTTGATGACCGTGCAACCTAAAGGTTGCGGCTACCTCTGCATCATGGAACTGGTAGCCGCAGGTCTACCTTCAATATGTCCAAAATTACCAAAATTCAAAAACGCGATGGTAAAATTGAAAAATTTGATTCTAAAAAAATTCAAGGAGCCATTGAAAAAGCTTTTTTGGCTACCAAAACCCCAAATGGTAAGATTATCAAAAGAGTGACAGCTCAAGTGATTAGAGATTTAGAAAAGAAATTTCCTAAAAAAATCCCTCATGTGGAAAATGTTCAGGATGTAGTGGAAAAGACATTGGTTAAAAATAATTTTTCTCAAGTAGCAAAGGCATATATTCTTTATCGCTATAAGCGTTCTGAAGAAAGAGAGACAAAAAAATTTTTGGTATAGAAGATCGGCTAAAATTATCAGTTAATGCTATTCGTGTTTTGCGTGAGCGTTATTTAAGGAAAAATGAAAAAGGAGAGATCATTGAAACGCCCCAAGGTATGTTCCATCGTGTGGCAAAAGCGATTGCCGCGGTTGAAAAAAAATATGACAAAAAAGCAGACACTCAAGTTTTAGAAGAAGAATTTTATAAAATGATGACAAATTTGGAATTCTTGCCGAATTCCCCAACATTAATGAATGCCGGTACACCCATCTCCCAACTTTCTGCCTGTTTTGTTTTGCCGGTTTTTGATTCGCTAAAAAGTATTATGAAAGTAGTAACAGATATGAGCTTGATTCACCAATCAGGCGGCGGGACTGGTTTTTCTTTTTCAAAGCTTAGGCCGCGTGGCGATATTGTTAGATCGACTGGTGGCACTGCCTCTGGTCCTATATCTTTTGCCCAAATTTTTGATAAAACAACAGAAGTGGTGAAGCAAGGCGGACGGCGGCGCGGAGCAAATATGGGAATTTTAGATGTTAGCCATCCAGACATTTTAGATTTTATTGCCGCAAAAAAAGAAAAAGGCAGACTCAAAAATTTTAATCTTTCAGTAGCAGTGACAGATAAGTTTATGCGCGCTGTTCAAAAAAATCAGGAGTATGATTTAGTTAATCCGAGGACAAAAAAACCTGTTAAAAAATTGCAAGCCCGTCAAGTTTTTGATTTAATGGCCCTTTCCGCATGGGAAACTGGCGATCCTGGGTTGATTTTTCTTGACGAGATTAACCGCAAAAATCCCCTGCCTTCTTTAGGAAAAATCGAAGCAACAAATCCTTGCGGTGAACAGCCGCTTTTACCTTACGAATCTTGTAATTTAGGGAGCATTAATTTAGCTAAATTTGTCACCGATGGAAAATTAGATTTAGGCCGGCTTAAAAAAATTATCCATCTTGCTTTGCATTTTTTGGATAATGTCATTGATGCCAATAGGTTTCCTTTAAAAGAGATAGAGCAGCAAACTAAAGCAAATCGCAAAGTTGGTTTAGGAGTAATGGGTTTTGCCCAGATGCTAATTTTGCTTGGCATTCCCTACAATTCTCAAAAAGCTCAAGATTCAGCGGCAATGATTATGAAATTTATTAATACTGAGGCTCGCAAAGAGTCAGTCTCTTTAGGAAAAAAACGCGGTTCATTTCCTAATTTTGCAAAATCTGTTTGGGCAAAAAAATACCCTACTATGCGCAATGCAACTTGTACAACCATTGCTCCTACTGGCTCAATCAGTATTTTAGCTGGGACATCATCAGGCATTGAACCTCTTTTCGCCTTAGTTTTTGTACGGAAGGTTCTTGAAGGAGCACGGCTTTTGGAAATTGATCCCTTTTTTGAAAAAATACTTAAAGAGAAAAATTTGTATGACCAAAAACTACTTTCAGAAATTGCTAAATCAGGCTCGATTTGTAAAATACAAAAGATTCCTAAAAATCTGCGTCAGCTTTTTGTTACTAGTTTAGATTTAGATTCAAGCGAACATATTAAAATGCAGGCGACTTTCCAAAAGTTTACTGATAATGCAGTGTCAAAGACAATAAACCTGCCTTATGATGCAAGTATTGAAGAGGTAAGAAAAGCCTTTATCAGCGCCTGGAAATTAAAATGCAAAGGATTGACTTTATACCGCTATGGTTCAAAAGAGGAACAAGTTTTAAATTTAGGAAAAAGAATATACAAAGAAGCACAAGAGGAGTTTATTTCTGCGGAGTCTGAATACGCGGGTGGATGTGAGGCAAGGGTGTGCCCATATTAATAATGCGAATGAATACAAATTAAATATACAAATGTTTACAAATTATTTGTATGAAATTCGTATAAAGCATTTTTAATAATTCGCATTATGCGAAAATTTGAATTTTTAGAACAGAACATTGATAGAACTTTTTTTATTTGATAAAATTTAGGGACGCTCTTTTTATAGGACAATTTAAGGAGAGGCTATGCTGACAACCAAAGAAGTTATTGAAGCAATGTTTGATTTTCCTTATTATCAAGAAGTAGAAATTGTTTCACTGGCAGAAAGTGGCGCCTCGGGACCGAAGGTTGTAATTGTTTTCTCAAAAAGCGAGAATAAACATTATGTTTTAAAGTACGGAAAAACACGAGTTCCTATTAAAACACAGATTCAAAATCGCAGTCTTTTGGAACCATTTTTAGAAGAATATTTGCCGCAAGTCATTGGTTACAGAGAATTTAGCGATGGTGAAGAAGCAATGAAAATGGAGTATGCCGGGCCGCACAATTTTCATCAAATTGTAATACGAAGTATTCTTCCTGATGCAGAGTGTCTTGAAATTTGGCAAAGAGTTTTAAGAGCAGTAAAAAGAGTATGGCACGAATCAAAGAGAGACTTTTCTGGTACAGAAAATTATCCTCGTCGACCAAAAGAAAGAGTAGTCAGAGTGATCAATAGTTTACTAAGAACTGTGGTAGACAACTCTGTTTTAAACGAAAATAAGGATTTACTCTTGCGAATAAACAACCAAAAATTTCCTTCTTTATCTGATACTTTCGAGATTTTATCTCAAAGAACAGTTGATCCATCTTTAACAGTTTTTTGTCATAATGATTTGAATGCAGACAATATTATTGTTGACGAAGAATTAAAGTGGCACTTAATTGACTGGGAATGGGTAGGGGAAACTGATTGGACTCTTTCTCTTTCTCATTTAATTGGTTGGTGGATTTCTAATGCTACTCGTCAAAGAGATTGGCCAACATTAAAAGTGCAAGACAATCATCTTTGCTTTTCTTATTCTTTTCATCTACCACCTATCTTTATTGAATTAATTGAAGCAGTTTATGGACTTGGGAAAGACTTTGCTACTGAAGCGGGAGATTCAGATTGGGAACAAAGATTAATCACCCATCTTGCAATTTTCCTTTTTGGCGAAATCAGATTTCTTGCCGCTCGTGATCGATTGTTATATTTTATCCCCTTTTTAGGCGAAGGGGTAAGAATGCTAAGTCAAGGTCAAGAATTAGGAAGTTTTTTGGATGAGTGGAAGGGGGTATAACGGAGTATTTTTGAGAAGATTATTTCTTCTCTTTTTTATTTTATGGTAAAATAATAGTGATTTTTAATGAATCAATTCCTCTAAGCTTGCCCAGTAGTAGAGCTAAGCTTCACTACTGGGCTTGCTTTGAGGTTACCTTATGTTCCCTCCCCCTTGATGGGGGAGGGAAAGGGTGGGGGTGAAACCTGGAAAATCATTTATCTTCACCCTCCCTTTTATCCCCTCCCATCAAGGGAGGGGAGATACCTCGCAGCTTGCCCCGTAGCGAAGCGAAGCTCTACTACGGGGCTTGCTGCGAGGTAGTTCATTTATGGCAAAACAGCAAGATAAAAACCTATCTTTACAAAAGCTATTTTTATTTGGTAAAACAATTGCCGAAACCGTAAGTGAAGAAATTAGAAAATATAGTCTTTCGCAGAGCTTAGGAAGATTTTTAAAAAAACGAGGTCGAGGGGGTCATCAGATGAAAAAAGGTGATTTTCTTTCGGAGAAATTTTTAGATATTGCAATCAAAAAAAATCTTAATTTTTTTTCTTTAAATAAAGTAGTGGTAGCAAGCGAGGAGCAGGGCGTGCGTATTTTTAAAAGAAAAAAAGACGGAGCAGAAATTTTTTTAATTATTGATCCGATTGATGGTTCAAATAATCTCCGACCTCATCTTACTCCCGCGCCATTTGTTGCTTTTTCAGTGGCGTTAGGAAATTTATCTGATTTAGAAAATAAAAATAATTTTGAAGCGATTAGCGTTGCTTATATTGTTGATATTTTTCATCAAGAAAGTTGGTTTGCTAAAAAAGGCGGAAGTGCTTATTTTTTTCAAAAAAATCTTAAAAAAATTTTTTCTCTTCAATCGTCGGGTGAGACAGATTTAAAAAAAGTGATTTTTGGGACAAGTCTTGATCGCTTTGGCTCTGATTTTGAAAAAATTCATCAACAGATTTTGCCAATTTTGCAGGCTACTTTTTGTCAGCGCCGGTTAGGTTCAACAATTTTAGATTTATGCCGAGTAGCTAGTGGCGATTACGATATTTATTTTAGTCCTTCTGGTGGAGTGAAAATTCATGATCTTGCCGCTGTTCAGTTAATAATTAAAGAAGCAGGCGGTTGTTTAGTATTCAAAGAAGTAAAAAATTTCCAGCCTAAAGGAAAATTTCTTCAAGCCCTTATTCTTAATAGAGACAAAAAAGTGATTAGAGACACAGGTTTTGAAATTATTGCCGCAGGTAATAAAAATCTCTTAAAAAAAATCAAAAAGTTATGAAAAAATTCGAATTTTTAGAACATACTGCGGATGTAAAAATGCGGGTTTTTGGCGCGACACTTGAAGAGTTATTTTGTAACGCGGTGTTAGGGATGGCATCTTTACAAATTCCAAATTCAAAATTCCAAATTCTAAATAAATCCCAAATTTCAAATTCCAACCATGAACCACATGAGGTTCATGGTTGCCCTGAATCCTACGTGGTTCAGGGCAAAATTCAAAAAGAAATTAAGATCGCATCTCAAAATTTGGAAACTTTATTAGTTGACTTTTTATCTGAAGTTTTAACACAAAGTGATATTGAGCATGCGGTTTTTCCAAGGGCAAAAATTAAAAAATTAACCAATACAGAAATTGAAGCAGAAATTTTTGGTCAGAAGGTTGATAAATTTGACGAAGATATTAAGGCAGTGACTTATCATGGGATGGAAGTAAAAAAAGTTGGGGAGCATTGGGAGGCAGTGGTATTGTTTGATATATAAAGAGCGTAAATTAAAACTTAAAATCAAAATTACAGCTGAAACAAGCTGTTTTTTGTTCTGTGGATAACTTGACTTGTTAAAAGACGTTGGGGGGGGGGTATAATGTATATGAAATTTCAAATCTCAAAAATTGACGGCCGAAGGTCGTCATCCCGAGCGAAGCCTCAAGCTTGCCGAGGGGCGAAGTCGAAGGATCTCATAAATAAATATAAGTAGAAGCGGGGGGAAAAAATTTTTTGTAAAAAAAATTTTAAGCACACACAATAAAAAAAAAATAAA
>JBFLZX010000014.1:0-33358 GCA_040756075.1 Patescibacteria group bacterium
TAACTGATGCCAGGATATTAAATACATTAACCGATGAAGAAATTATTATGAGGTCGCCGATCAATAATGAGGTGCAAAAACTTTTGAGCCAACTTATCTTGTGGTACTAATTTGCACAAGTCAAGAGAAATATTACAGAAGAGCCTGGCTATAATAATTATCAAAGATTTTTTAGAGATGTTGATGGGTATAAGCTTTTAACAATCGGGGGAAAGTTTGATCCGACTATGCAATAATTGCTTAAACGAAAGCAATCCCCGCAAAGGATAGATTTTCTAAAGATGGCATAAATTTGTGCCATTTTTTATTTGTCTACAAAATCGGCTCGAGTCGTATTTGTAGACAACATTATTTTTTTATTTTTTTATCAAAATCCTATTTTGAAATAAATTTGTCTTGTCTACAAAACAAGCTTGGGCTAGAGATTTTAGAAAATTTCTTGAATTTCGGGCATACCAAAATATGAGGCGTACGCCTGAAATTTTGGTAATGGCAAAAATGCAAGAAAATGCAAAAAAGAAAAAATTTTTATAGAAATTTTGAACCACTGTTGCCTTTTGAATTTCCTTACGGAGTTTTCAGTGAAACATTTATAATAGAAAAAGATGGCGAAAAAAGGAAACATACTGAACAATCTAGAGTAAGAATTCCTATCAGAATAATAAAAACTAAACCATTCTTAATGAATCGCGGAAAAGTATTGTGGTGGAGTTGTGGAGAGAAAGGATGTATTATGAGAAGTCAGCATATTGATACAGTTGTTAATGTTTTCGAAGATTTGGTTTATTTTAGTGTGTGGGGTACGGTGAAATTAGTTTTAGAAATAAGATACATTGGAGAGAAAGTAATGGTAATAATAAAGAAACGTAAAGACTTGAAAAGAAGAAAAAAGTAATAGCAAATAGCCACTAACTTGATTGGTGGCATTTTTTGTTGTTTTTTTCTTAAAAATATGCTAGAATATAAGTAGGTCAAATAAATGAATCTCGTATCTGGCAGCTGGAAGCTTGAATGGAATTTGGGGCACTGAATATTGGTTTTAAATCCAAATACCAAAGCTCAAATGTCAAATGAATGTCAAATGCTTAAATGTCAAATTTTTGACATTAGGATTTTAGATTTCATTTGTTATTTGGATTTTGGATTTTGACATTTTTTTGTTATTTGATTTTTATGGATCTCAAGAAACTTTTATCCACAGTTATAGAAAAGCAGGCTTCTGATTTGCATCTGACAGTGGCAAAGCCGCCGACTTTGAGAATTGATGACAAACTTACTCCGATTGCAGGCGAGGTGGCTTTAGATTTTGAAAGTGCCAAAAAATTGATTCTACAGCTTTTGACTTCTGGACAGAAAGAAAAGTTAGAAATGGCGCGGGAAATTGATTTTTCTTATTCCTTTAATAATAAAGGGAGATTTCGTGTCAATGTTTATTTTCAAAAGGGAGAATTAGCCGCGGCTTTACGTTTGATTCCGACAAAAATTAGGACTTTAAGAGAATTAGGTTTGCCAGAAAGTTTATCTGAATTTGCCAAAGCTCAACAGGGATTTTTTCTGTCGGTCGGTCCAGCAGGTCATGGCAAAACAACAACCTGCGCTTCATTAGTTGATATTATTAATCATAGTCGCACTGACCATATTATTACAATTGAAGATCCGATTGAATATGTTTTTACGGCTGACAAATGCTTGATTGACCAACGAGAAGTTGGCCAAGATACAAATTCTTTCCCTCGCGCTCTGCGTTCTTGTCTGCGCCAGGATCCAGATGTTATTTTTGTCGGCGAGATGCGCGATTATGAAACAATTGCCACGGCTGCTACTTTAGCTGAAACAGGCCATTTAGTTATTTCCACTTTACATACTAATAATGCTTCTCAAACTATTGACCGCATGGTTGATGTTTTCCCGCCGTATCAGCAGCAGCAAATTCGTTTTCAAATTGCTAATACTCTGTTGGGGATTGTTTCTCAAAGGCTTATCCCAAAAATTAAAGGAGGTCGAATTGTTGCTTGTGAAATTATGAAAGCAACACCAGCGGTAAGAAATTTGATACGTGAAGGAAAAACTTATCAGCTTGATAATATTATTCAGACTTCTCAAGAAGAAGGAATGATTCCGCTTGATCTTGCTTTAATGAAATTTGTTCAAAATAAAATAATTAGATATGAAGATGGTTTAGCTTATGCCTTGGATAGAAAGAATTTTGAGAGAATGGTGAAATAAAATGAATCTCGTATCTGGTAGCTGGAATCTCGAATCGAATTTGGAATATTGAATTCAGAATTCTAAATTCAATATTCGATTCGAGTTGCGAGATTCGAGTTCCGAGATTCAAAAATGTATAAAAGGAATAAGGGTTTTACTTTAATTGAATTACTTGTTGTCGTTGCAATCGTTGCTATTTTAGCAACTGTTGTTTTAGTTGCGATGAGTTCAGTGCGGGTTAAAGCCCGGGATGCAAGACGAGAAAATGATATTCGAGAAATTGGTTTAGCAATAGAAATGGCCCAAAATGACGATCAAAAATATCCGCAGTCAGCCACTTTGCCAGCCTCAATTGCTTCTTCCAAACAAATATATGTTGCTTCAACTCCCAATGATCCAAAGCCTGGTTCATCATACGCCTGGAGCGACAACACAGGCAATGATCAAATGTATTGTGTTTCAGCTGATTTAGAAAGAGGAAATTATTTTAGCTGCAGCCAAAATGGCTGTAAATTTGTTGACAACCCCTGTTTATAACTTTTTGTAATTTTAGCGGAATTTTGATAGAATATATATATAGAAAATCCTAAATCCTAAATTCTAAACAAATCCAAAATTCAAAATCCAAATTTTCAAAACTTTTTTGAATTTTGAGTTTTGGTCATTTGAATTTGTTTAGAGTTTAGATATTAGAATTTTGAATTTAATAATCGAAAGGGGGTGAAAATAATGAAAACAAGAAAACAAAAAGGTTTTACTTTAATTGAGTTGCTGGTGGTAGTGGCAATTATTGGTATTTTAGCGGCGATTGTTTTAGTCGCTCTTGGTTCAGCACGAGCTAAAGCCCGTGATGCCCGCCGGGAGTCTGATGTTCGTCAAATTGGTTTAGCAATGGAAATGGCTTATGATGACGATCAGAAATATCCAACTTCAGCAGCATTGCCGGCTTCAATTGCTTCATCAAAACAGACATATTTAACAACAGTGCCATCTGATCCAAAATCAGGTTCGTATGCCTGGACAAACAATACCGCCAATGATCAGATTTTTTGTGTTTCTGGTGATTTAGAAAAAGCAGATTATTTCCGTTGCAATCAGGATGGTTGTGGTGCTTCAGCAGCAGCTTGTTCATAATATTTGGCTAAGATCCTAGTAAATGCCCACTTTCTTTATTTTGTTATTTTGATAAAATGAAGGGGTGGGCGTTTTTGTAAGACCAAAGACTAAAGAACAAAAAGCAAAAATTCAGATTAAAAATTTTCGAATCCCAAATCTTCAATAATCAATCAAATCTCAAGTCTCAAATTCCAAACAGTTTGGGATTTATGATTTGGTGCTTGATTGATCATTGGAATTTGAACATGCAATTGATTTCTAGTATTTCTATCTTCATTTTCGGTCTCATCATCGGCAGTTTTTTGAATGCCGTGATTTATCGTCTAAAATTTGGCGGTTCAATTATTTTTGGTCGATCAAAATGTCCTTATTGTAAGAAGACTTTAGGTTTTTGGGATTTAATTCCTGTTTTAAGTTTTTTGTTTTTGCGGGGCCGTTGCCGCTATTGCCATAAAAAAATTTCCTGGCAATATCCCATAGTAGAAATAATTACAGCCTTATTGTTTTTATCGGTTTTCAATTTTCAATTTTCAATTTTCAATTTCCAATCAATTTTCAATGATAAAATTTTCAATTTTCAAAATCTATTATCTAACATCTATTATCTAGTATCTTTTTTCTATTTTTTATTTGTTATTTGTTGTCTAATTGTTATTTTTGTTTACGATTTGAAATATTCTTTGATTCTGGATAAGATTCTTTTATTCGTTGGCGTCATTTCAATAATTTTTTATGCCGCGTTAGTATTTTTGGATAGAACTTTTTTTAATGTCTCGACTTCGCTCGACATTAACTTCGACCATTATCGAGAAGTTAATTTTTGGAATTTACTCTGGGGAATGTTGATTGGCGGCGGATTTTTTCTGATTTTGTATCTGCTGTCAGGTGGCAGATGGATTGGCGCTGGCGATGCAAAATTTGGTTTTTTAATGGGACTGTGGCTTTTGTTCCCCAAAATTTTGGTAGCTTTGTTTTTTGCTTTTGTTTTGGGCGGCATTGTTGCCCTGATTTTGCTTTTTGCCGGTAAAAAAAAGATGAGATCTCAAATTTCTTTTGGACCGTTTTTAGCCCTCGGAACTTTATTTGCCCTTTTATTCGGCCAACAGGTTTTGGACTGGTATTTAAAATGGCTTGGAATTTAACAGCAGAAAATAGAAATTCGTTTTTAGAAAATGAGGGTAGCCGCATCCTTTAGGGTGCGTTAACTAATTCTAATTCCATGACAAAACGCGAGGCGCACGAACGCATCAAAAAACTTAAAAAAGAAATTAATCATCATCGCTATCTTTATCATGTTTTAGATCGTCCGGAAATTTCTGACGCGGCGCTTGACTCGCTAAAAAACGAGCTATTTAAATTAGAACAGCAATATCCAGAATTTATTACTCCTGATTCGCCAACACAAAGAGTGGGCGGCAAACCCCTGCCAGAGTTTAAAAAAGTAAAACATTCTGTGCGGATGCTTTCATTTAATGATGCTTTCAGCACCGAAGAAATGCAGGATTGGCAGGAAAGAATGGAAAGATTTTTAAAAGAAAAACCAAAATTTGACTTTTATTGCGAGCCAAAAATTGATGGCCTTGCCATTTCTTTGATTTATAAGAATGGGATTTTCTATTTAGGATCAACGCGGGGAGACGGGTTTACTGGCGAGGATGTAACCCAAAATTTAAAAACAGTTGAAAGTATACCCTTGAAAATTTCTTTGAATGAACATAATAAGTTTTTTAAAGAATTTATTTCCGAAAGCAAATTGAAAGGCGAGGACCTGGCGCACTTAAAAGAAACAGAGAAACAAGTAGATAAATTTTTGACAAAAATTAATCTAGAAAAAATAGAAATAGAAGCAAGGGGTGAAATTTATATGGAAAAGAAAGATTTCAAGGCCTTAAATTGCGAACAAGAAAAGAAAAAATTGCCTATCTATGCGAATCCGAGAAATGTTGCTGCTGGTTCAGTGAGACAGTTGGATCCTAAAATTACTGCTTTAAGAAAATTAAAATGCTATGTTTATAGTTTAATTACAGATTTAGGTCAGAAAACTCATGAGCAGGAACATATTATTTTAAGAAAATTAGGTTTTCGGACCAACCCATATACAAAATATGCTAAAAATTTAGAAGAAGTTTTTGAATATCATCAAGAATGGCAAAAGAAAAGAGAAAAGTTGCCTTTTGAAATTGACGGCGTAGTAGCAATTGTAAACAATAATAAACTTTTCCAAAAATTAGGAGTGGTAGGAAAGGCGTCCCGGGCAGCAATAGCTTATAAATTTCCAGGTCGTGAAGCAACAACCCAGGTTTTAGATATTAAAGTGCAGGTCGGCCGTACTGGCGCCTTGACCCCTGTTGCAGTATTATCGCCAGTTAATGTTGGCGGCGTGATGGTCACTCACGCTACTTTGCACAATGAAGATGAAATAAAAAGACTGGGGGTAAAAATTGGTGATACAGTGATAATCCAGCGAGCTGGTGATGTTATACCTGATGTTGTTCGGGTTTTGCCTAATTTACGAACAGGCCATGAGCGTGAATTTAAAATGCCGAAAAAATGTCCGATTTGCGGATCAAAAGTGGCGCGAAAAGAAGGTGAAGTTGTTTATTACTGCACAAACAAAAACTGTTATGCTCAACTGCGTCGCCAAATTTTGCATTTTACTCGCAAAGCAGCCTTTAACATAGAAGGCTTGGGCCCAAAAATTATCGATCAATTTTTGAAAAACGATTTAATTTCCGACCCCGCAGATTTGTTCGCCCTAGAAGAAGGCGATTTGGTGCCGCTTGAACGATTTGCTGAAAAATCAGCAAAAAATATTATTCAAAGCATTCAAGGAGCAAAAAATATTGATTTAGCAAGATTTATTTTTGCCTTGGGTGTCAGACATATCGGCGAGAAGACAGCTCAAGATTTAGCCCGGCAATTTAGCAGTTTAGAGAAATTAAAAAAAGCAGATTTTGACCAAATAAACGCTGTACCAGATATTGGCGAAGTAGTAGCTAAAAGTGTCTATGAATATTTTGAAGACAAAAAAAATTTAAAGTTTGTTGATCGGTTATTAAAACTTGGGGTGAAAATAAAAAAGCCGGCTAAAGTCGAAAAAGTCTTAGCTGGCACAACCTTTGTTTTAACTGGAACGCTAGATTCAATGTCTCGCGAACAAGCTAAAGAAAAAATCCGAGTTTTAGGTGGCGATGTTGTTTCTTCGGTTTCCAAGAATACGAATTTTGTTGTTTGTGGCAAAGAGCCTGGATCAAAATATGATCGGGCGAAGCAGCTGGGTGTGAAAATTATTAATGAGAAAGAATTTCTTGAAATGATAAAATAAGCGCTAACATTCTAAAAATCAGCAGGCCGCCCAAAAGAGGCGGCCTGCTTTGCAGAGTCAGAAAGACCAGGATCAGATTTTACTTCACTTTCACTTTTTTCACTGGACTTGTAACTTTTTTGCCTTTCTTATTTATCCATTTGGCTTTAAATTTAGTAGTTTTTTGCAAAGCCAAAGTCTTTTTAAAATAGCCTTGTTTTTTTGTTTTAAGCGTGGCAAATAAAGTCCAGACCTTTTCACCTTTTTCTTTTTTATAAAGTTGTACTTCTTTGCCTTTTTTCTTTTTCCCCAACCAGCCAAAAAGACTTGCCCTTTTCCCTTTTTTAATTGTCGTTTTGGAAGCAGCAAGACTCAAAGGTAAAGCTTTCCCGGCTTCTACTTTTCGCGTTGAGAAATGTAAAGTCAGTGAAATAATTGCTCCACCATCTGGCGTTTCGCTGACTTCAGCCGCGTATTGGTCACCGTCAATAAAACCAGCTAAATCTTTCGGTTTAATATGCATGAAGTCAAGAAGAGCCTTTGGCATATACATTTTGAAAAAGCCATTTTTTAAACCGTCTTTGCCCGTGATTTCATAGCCGAATTTTGGGCTTTTATCTCCTGGTTTTGGCGGAATCATTTCCCAATCATAAGCATTAGTGGAAACATACATTCCTTTTATTTGGTCGGTTGGAGCATTAGGATCAGCGATACCTAAGCAGACAGCAACAATTAGACCGTGCATATCTGGTCCGCCATTTCTGCCAGGAACAGTAATGCTTTTTGCATTAATAGTGGCATAGCCTGTTTCGCTGTCATAGCTCCAACTTGTTACTTCTCCTTGCACGACAGCCACATACGGTTGTTGCATTTCCATATCCATAATTACTTGAAATTCTGTGCCAACCGGATAGTTCGGGTTTTGGATCATCCAACCTTCAGCATAGGCTAAGTGTGTAGCATCCCACATCGGGAACTGCGAGGTGTAATTTGATAAATTTACTACCCCATCGGCATCAGTAACAATTTGTCCGCCAGTAGAGATGCTTACCAGACTTGGCATAGTATAGTCAGCCTTAGTCTGTTTTTCTTGCGGCATGACAAGACTTAATCCTAAAAGCAAAGCCGCGGTCACAAACAAAACAATAATTTTTTTCATATTTATATTCTTAACTTATAATTCTTTATTCATAATTCCTAATTTGCCTAGTCGACCAAAAATAGGCTTCATAGTTTTTATTATAACATTATTTTAAACAAAAACCAAAAACATTATCCACATTTAAAAGAGAATAGATTTTTTGACTTTAGCCAGAATAAAATTTTCAAACAGCTTAGATTTAGTTGACTTTTGGACATTTATAATAAAATTAAAATCTCTTGCTACAATTAATATTTTTGCTATAATACTATGTTTACGCTGATTTTGGCGTAAACAAAAGAACTTTCTTTTTTCGAGGAGGTGTTTTTATGCTGGGATTTATTGTTGTTTGTTTGATTGCTTTGATTTGGGTTCCGTTTTTTTGGGCAGCAGGAAAGTATTTAGTAATGAAAGATGAGGGAGTTTATGGAGAAAGGTTGGAAAAAGCAGGAAAGCGAAGTCGAAAGTTCTTAGCTCTCGGAGGGCTGGGGACTATTGTTTTAATGTCGATTTTAACATTCTTTAGTTATTGGACAGACTATTTGTGGTTTGAGGAAGTTAATTATCTTGAGGTGTTTGAAACCAAGATTGCGGCACAGATTTTGACATTTCTAATTCCAAGCGCAGTGGTTTTTTGTTTTTTGTTTGGAATTATGAAAATGTTTTTAAAATTTGTTCCTCCAATCCCTGAAAATTACAGGGCAAGTCGTCTTTCTGACTGGCGAAAAAATGAAAAAATTGCCAAGACATTAATAATAGTGATTGCTTTGATTATTGCAGTACTTTTTGGTTTTTTTGCTTTTTCTTGGGAAGAGGTTTTGTTGTATTATAATTCTCAAGCCGCAGGGAAAGCAGATCCGATTTTTGGCCGCGACATTTCGTTTTATTTCTTTGAATTGCCGTTTTTGAAATCCTTGACCTCGTTTTTTATCTTAATGGTATCGTCGGCGATGGCAGAAGTTTTATTCTTGAGACTTAATTTTTCAGATCAGGCAAGGGAAGTAAATGGCGAGGAAGAGGAGAAAAAAGTCGCCAATCTTACAATTAAGTTTTTGTCAGTTAAGGCCGGGGTTTTATTTTTGATTTTTGCTTTTAGAGTTTCGCTTTGGAAATATTCTTTGTTGTTTGATAATCAGGGAGTTTTTCATGGCGCGGGATACACTGCTGTGAATGCGATACTGCCGATGCTGAATGTAATGATGGTGATTTTAGTCCTTTCCGCAATTGCGATGGTGATCGCGGGATTTTTACAGAAAAAGAAAAAAATTATAGTTGGCGCAATCGCAGCTCCATTTACAGTTCTTGTTATTTTAGTTGTTTATTCAGTCTTGGTTCAACATTTTTCTGTTAAACCAGAAGAACTAGATAAAGAAACTCCTTATATTCAGTATAATATTGAATTGACGCGGCAAGCTTTTGGCCTTGATTCTGTAGAAGCGAAAAAGTTTGAGCCAAATGACCGATTAAGTTTAGCTGAACTTGAAGAAGAAAGATTGACTTTGGAAAATGTGCGGCTTTGGGATTGGCGTGCTTTGGCAGCGACTTATAAGCAGACACAGGAAATCCGACAATATTATGAATTTTCTGACTTGGATATTGACCGTTATACAATAAGCGGTCGCTATCGAACAGTAATGGTTTCTCCTCGCGAACTGCCAATTTCACAATTACCTCGCGATTCACAAACTTGGGTGAACACACGTTTGAAATATACTCATGGTTTTGGCGCGGTTTTGTCGCCCGTAAATGAATTTACTGCTGAAGGAATGCCGAATTATTACCTTAAAGATATTCCACCGCATAGCAACGCTGTTGGGCTAGGAATTTCTCAACCGCGAATTTATTTTGGTGAAATGGCAGAATCTCATATTTTTGTTAATGCGACAACCCTTGAATTTGATTATCCAAGCGGGGACGAAAATGTCTTTGTCAGATATGATGGGACAGCAGGAATTGCTTTAAGTTCTTTTTGGCGGAAATTAGCCTTTGCCTGGCGATTTGATGGTATGCCAATTTTACTTTCTGATTATTTAACAGATGAAAGCCGGATAATTTTTCGCCGAAATATTACAGAAAGAGTTAGGACAGTTGCTCCATTTTTGCAATTAGATGAAGATCCATATTTTGTTATTCTTGAAACTGGAGCCGTGGTTTGGATTATTGATGCTTATACAATTTCCGCTAACTATCCTTATTCTACGCCAAATGATGGTTTAAATTACATTCGTAATTCAGTAAAAGTAGCAGTGGACGCAAAAAACGGCGAAGTTAGATTTTATGTTTTTGATGAAGAAGATCCGATTTTGAGAACTTGGCAGGCAATTTTTCCGGATATCTTTTTGTCAAGATCAAAGATGCCAAAAGATTTATTAAGACACGTGCGTTATCCTGAAGATATGTTTCGAATTCAAGCAAGAGTTTTGGCAACTTACCATATGACTAATCCCCAAATTTTCTATAATCGGGAAGATTTATGGGAAATTGCCAAAGAGCCGACGCCGATTGGCGGCAAACCGGTTGAAATAAAAGATAAAAGGGGCTGCATTATTAGGCGGCCGCCAGATATGCAATCTTATTATACAATTATTAAGTTGCCTGGCGAACAAAGTGAAGAATTTTTGCAAATACTGCCGTTTACTCCAGCAACAAAACAGAATATGATTGCTTGGTTGGCTGGCCGTTGTGACGGTGATGATTATGGAAAATTGTTGTTGTATGAATTTCCGAAAGATCGTTTAGTTTTTGGACCAATGCAAATTGCGGCTCGAATGAATCAAGATAAAGAAATGTCAAGTCAGTTATCTTTGTGGAATCAGCAGGGATCAGAAGTGAATATCGAGAATATTCTTGTCATTCCTGTTAGGAGAGCAATTTTGTATGTCATTCCAGTTTATCTTCAAGCCGAGCAGTCAAGAATGCCAGAACTGAAAAAAGTTGTTGTCGCTTATGGTGAAAGAATTGTTTGGGCTGATAGTTTTGACGAGGCATTAGCAAAGATTTTTGGTCTAAGATCAGAACCGGAAAGAGTAATTTCAGAACAAACACAAACAGGGCAGACAGAAGAAAAGAGTGATTTGTTAAGAAACGCAAGAACACATTTTGAGAATTTTCAAAAATTAACAAGTGAAGGCCGGCACGCGGAAGCCGGTCGAGAACTTGAAGAATTAGGAAGAATTCTCCAGCAGTTTTAAACCTCGAGTTTAATTTTTTGAAATTTATCCCGCCAAAGGTAGCGATACCTTTTGGCGGTTTTTTTATCCTACATCTTTTTACCGCGCGAGAAGTAAAAATTCTGAGACGAAATTTTGCCTTTTTCGTTGTTAAAAAGGTCTGGGATAAATTCTGGCTTTATGATATAATTAAACAAAGTTAATAATTCAATTTTATGCCGGAAAAACCTTTATCTTTTGAAGAATTTCAGAAACAAATTAAAGAGCAAAAAAAAGAAGCGGAACGAATTCAAAGTTTACAAGGAATGGCAAAACGCGGAAGACGTGATCAGCGCGGTCGAGCAAAAAATTTATTAAATAGATATTCAAAAGAAAAAAGTTGATTTGGCTGTGTATACCTAGTAGTAGTCCTGATAAATCGGGATCACTGCTGGGCATAAAAGATCTTGACAACAAAACTTAAGAAGATATCATAGTTTATAGAGATTCTTTAAAATTTGAAATAAAACTACGGGTAATTCGGTGAAAGACCGAAACTGTGCCGCAACTGTAAGGTGGCGCAAAATGCGCTGCTAAGTCAGAAAACCTAGTTTTATAAGATTTTTCCCCGAGCAGGAATTTGGATTAAAAGATTTTTGATATTTTTTAGGCCTTTCCCGCGCGGGAAGGCCTATTTAATTAATAAACCAAAATGCAAAGACCAAAAACTAAAAATATAAACCAAAAACAAAAAAATTATATAAAAATATTTTTAATTATTTTTATTATTTTATTTACTGGTTTTGGTTGTAATAAAAAAAAGAATATTACAAATGTCAATGAATTAGAACAAGGCCAAACGAATATTGAAGTTGTTAAAACGCCAACACCGAGCCTAGAGATTTTAGAAAATAAAAAAACGATAATAACACCAATTCCGATACCTACGGTGCAAGTTGAACAAAAAGAAACAAAATCAGAAAATACACCAAAAACCGAAGAACAAAAAATTAATGTTGAATTAATAATTAATTTTAATCCTCGGCAAATAAGTTTTCCTTTTAGTAGCGTTTTAAATTCTTCGGTTTATGATTTAATGCAAAAGGCGCAAAAAGAAGGAAAAATAAATTTTCGGGCAAAAAATTATAGTTTCGGAGTTTTTATTGAAGAAATTAACAGTGTCAAAAATTCAGAAAAAGAAAAAAAATATTGGATGTTGTATATAAATGATAAATTATCCGAGGTTGGCGCTTCGGCAAAAAAATTAAAAGATAGAGATAGGGTGATGTGGAAGTTTGAAAAACAATAGTTGAAGAATCAGTAATTTCAGACTAAAGAAATAGTCTGAAATTACGGGTTCTTCAGCTCTTTTTTGGCTTAAAAAGGAGGAAAAACGAGATGAAGAGAAGAGATTTTCTTTTTGGAATTGGAGCTTTTGTTATTTCGATTTTTTCTCGTTGTCAGAGTGAATCGGATTTATCGGATGAGTCTTTTAATAGAGATTTGCCGCGGCAAGGAGCATCGTCTAATTATGATTTAGGTCACTCCTCTCCAGATTTATCGCAAAATACATCATCTGATTTAGGTTATTCTTCGTTGTCAGATTTAGCTGGAAATCCAAAAGATGATAATCAGATAAATCCGGCCCAGAGTAAGATTTCGGTTTTAAAAGATCTTAAGGAAAGACTGAATGGCACAGAAATAGAAATAACCTTTGACGAAAATGGCGAGCCGTATGTGAAATCAATTTCTGGTTTTGGCGTTGATTGTTTTTATTTTACGGTTAATGGAAAACCATATATTGGAGAAGGGATTAATGTTGAAAGCGTTTTTGTCAATCCATTAAAAGATATTGTTAGATGGTATTGCAATGGGCAACTTTTAAATCTTTAGGACGGATTGGGCCCCGCTAATCCGTCTGAATTTTTTTTATTGTTTGTCCGGTAGCGAAGTTAAACTCTCTCATTTGGTTTGTCAAAATTTAATAGAGTATTAATGGCTAAAAATTAAAAATTACATTGTTGTTAAAAAAATACGACCGTTATAGATTGACAACATTTATCCTACGCCTTTTAGAATATTCCGCCGCTCTTGCCTTTGGGACAAAAAAACTAGAGCCTTTCGTTCTGAAGTATCGAAATGAAAGACGAGTGATTTATTTAGGATATTAAAAAATATTTTTAGCAAATAGTTATAATTTTATCATAATATACAAAAAATCGCGATCGCGGCCAGTTAGAAATTTATAAAATCAATATATTCACACCGATGATTATAGCCTAGACTATATTGTCGATAGGCGCAACGATTACATATACTTCTAACTGGCCAGTGAAAGATTATATATATGCAATTTTACCCCGTTACTTGAATGCCCTGCACTTTTGGCGCAGGGTTACCGCCGTAGCGGTTCGTACTTGCCGCAGGGCATTAAACCCTGCGATCAAGTAACGGGGTTTACTACAAAATCTGAAAATATGAAAAAAATATTAATCTTTGTAATATTAGTAAGCCTTCTTTTGAGCCCGTCTTTAGTTAAAGCAGATACTGAAAAAGCCGCGGCTTATTTAAAACAACAGCCGCCAAACGATTGGATAACTATGGCGCTAGCTGCTGCTGGAGAAAATAATTTGCCTTATGAACATTTGAAGACTCTGTCTGATATCAGCGCAACAGATTATGAAAAAAGGATTTTAGCGATAACTAGTCTTGGATTTGATCCAAAAAATTTTTTTGGCCAAGATTTTGTCCAAAGACTACTTGTTCAATATAAAAATAATCAAATCGGTAATGAAAATTTATTAAACGATGATTTTTGGGGAATTTTAGCGTTGGCCTCGGCGAGTGAGGATTCAAATTCGGAAACTATTCAAAATAGCAAAAAATTTATCCTTAGTCATCAAAATCAAGACGGCGGTTTTGGATACGCCATTAAAACTAATAGTGATACTAATGATACTGCGGCGGCAATTATGGCTTTGCTGGAAGCTGGCCTGACAAAATATTCATATCAGATTAAACAGGGAATAAAATATCTGAAAAAATCGCAGAACAGCGATGCTGGTTTTCCTTTTCAGCAATCTAATTTTTCCGACGGCGCTTCAACTGCCTGGGTGATTAGCGCTTTATATAAATCAGAAGAAAATTTACTTAATTGGCAGAAGCAGGGAAAAACGCCTTTAGATTTTCTTAAATCTTTGCAACAAGAGGATGGTTCATTTGTTTGGCAAGCAACAGATTCAAAAGGTTCTTCTTTTGTTACTAGTTATGCGGTTATTGCCTTGGCAGGTAAGTCTTATCCAATAAAAAAAATAAATCAAAAAGAGACTGAAAAAGATAAGAAAGAAGAAAAAAAAGAAATGGACAAAAAAAAGAAAGAAAAAAAGACAGAAAAATCAATTCGAAAATTTCCAGACAAAAAAACAACCAAATACTATTTTAAAAAAATAACAAAAAAACAAAAAGATTCAGATAGTGACGGTTTGCCAGATGAAAAAGAGCGATTTTATAAAACAAATCCTAAAAAATGGGATACAGACGGTGACGGGTTTTCAGACGGCATCGAGGTTGCAAAAGGTTATGATCCATTATCGCCTGCCCCATGTTCAATAAAAAAATTTTCAAAAAACTCTAAAATTTTTGCTTATGGCAAGCCTCGTCTTTCGCCAAAAAAACAAGAACAATGCTACGCGCGTTATTTAAAAAAGAAATTAAAAAAATATTCTCGCTATAGAATAAAAGCAAACAACAAAAATTGGTTTAAAATGATAAAGGCTTTTATTTACGGCAATTATTCTGTTTTTGATATTGTCAAAGCAATAAAATTTGGCGGCAAGACAGTGCATCCTGTTTTGCCTAAATCTACTTGGCGCAAAAGCGTGGATTATCAAATTTACACAAAAAACAGCTTGACTTTTTTCTGATTTTTGATAATTTGTAATCTGGAGACCGTAGAGGTCTGGTCGCATCTTTAAAAAAAGGAGGTCAGGATGGCTATTGGCAAGCATATTTGTCATATAGCAGAAAACGGTTACTGTAATTGCGCAAATTGTTCCGAAGAGATAATAAGAATTGCAAAAGATGTTCTCCTTGATTTTAAAGATAGAAATTTAGAAGGAATTGCGAAAATTCTTAGCAGAGGAATTTGTTATCTTGTTTGTAAGGAATGCGGGCATAAAGGGATGCTAGGTAGGCCGATTTTGGGTCCGCATCCAGATAACCCAAATGGTGGTTCGTGCAATGCAGAAGAAGATTTTATAATTTGTCCTAAATGCGGACATTGGGGTGTAATTTTCGCAAGATTAGGACAAGCCGGCGATATAGTATGATTTAAATTAAGACAGCTGTAAAGATATGGCTGTTTTTTGTAATTTGTTACAAATTACAACCCTCCTATGTTAAGATATTTATACTCATTAAATCTAAAAAAGAGGCATTAGCTTTAAAAATGAAGATAAAAAAATAGAAGGGGTGTTTCTCCTGTGGATAAATTTTAGACAGCGATTTTAAATTGTTGTATAATAGAAACAAAATAATTTAATAATAGATTATGCAAAAAGAATCCCGACAGTTTTTATTTGTGGTTTTATTAACTATTTTATCAATTTATTTTTTAGGAATTAAATTTGTCAGCGCCCAAAAATTAACTGGGAAATACGCTGACAAATTTTTTTATGAAAAATTTGATAATCAGAAAAATCAAGTTTTTATGGTGAATCGCAATGGTAAAAAAGCAAAAAAATTGTTTTTTGTCAATGATTATATTGGCAGAATAGAAGTGGCGGCAAATAATAAATTAAGATTTTTTACTAGCCCAGAAATGAATAAAAGCTATATTTATTACTATGATCTAGTTACTCGCCATAAAAAATTAGTTAGGAAAGTCAAAGGATATATTCTTCAGTCAGGATGGTATGACAAAAATAATTATGCTTATATTTCAGAAACTGAATTGCCGAATTATAAATTTAAATTGACGCTCTATTTAGTGACAAATGGAAAAAAGAAAAAACTGGCGCAATGGCAAGGCAATGTTTATGGTCGAGGCGGATATTATGAAGATGACGATTCGCTAAATTTTTCTCCTGATGGCAAAAAGATTATGCATATCTCAACCTCTTCAGTTAGGAGCTCTTTTGATTACAATATTTATATTTTTAATCGAAAAGGTCGTTTGATAAATAAAATTAAAAATGCTACTCATCCAACGTGGATTTCGAACTCAAAGATTATCTATCGAAAATATCAGAAAGGCTATCTTTATAAATATAATTTGAAAACAGAAAAATCAAAAAGAATTAAAAAAATACCAAAAAATTCATTTGATCCTAAATATTTGCCAGAAAATAATAAGATTGCTTTTTGGGTAGGAATAAAGAATCCTAAAGTTTTTGTCTATAATTTGAAAAATAAAAAATTGGTAAATACAAAAATAAGAGCCGCTTATCCGAAGTGGCTTGATAAAGAAAGATTGTTAGTTAATAAAGCAAGAAAATGCGATCCAAATAATTTTATGTGTCCTCAAACAGCAAACTTCGGCATATTAAATTTGAAAAACAAAAAATTCAAAATAATTACTAAGGATTTAAGGAAACATTATTTTACTCAATATCAATAATTAATTGGCGAATTCTATGCTCTAGCATTGAATTTACCAATACAAAATTAACAAAAATATGAAGAAAAAAATCGCCAAAATTCTAGCAGGGTGTATGGTGGCAATTTTTACATTCACTCTGTCGGGCGGCTTTTATTTTGCCAAAGCTGATGAAATTACCACCATAAAACTTGACGGTCAATTTGATGATTGGCAAGACGTGCCAACTCTCTTAACCCACACTGAAAGCTGGTATCCGAATTTTATGGGTCAGATTTATTATTGGAATAATGATACTAATGTGTGGCAGACTGAAGAGCTTCCTAACGCTTGTATGTATAACGAAGGCCGCTCTTTAGATTTAGGGAAAATCAAATTTGCCAATGATGCAAATTATTTGTATTTTTACTGGGAGAAAAATTCTGATTACACTAACTTTTTTTGGAAAACTTTTCCTAATGATCCGAATAACTACACCATTGACGAACAGAGTTTTTTATCAGATCCAGTAACAAAATTAGATCCAGTAAGCCAGTCTTCTCCGCCATGTCTTGGCGAAACAATTTTTTTGCCAGTCTATTTTAATCATGATAAAGTTTTTGCTTTTGACACGAATTTAGATGGAAAATTTGATTATTATTTGGTTTTAAATATTAACATTCCGCAAGGTACGCAAAGCGCTTCAATGGATACAACCGTTACAAGTTTGATTTATCAGGATGATGGCAATGGTATTTATGATGATCGGGACACTGAAACTTTAGTTACTAATTTGGGCACGGATTTTACTATGGAGGTTAGCGCGACGCCGTGTCAAAACGGCGTCTGTCAGGAAGGTAAGATAAAAATCAATGAATTTTTTACAGATTTAGGCATTAAGTGGGGTTCAACAATTTGGACTGCTTATGAGTCGCACAGCGGATCAAAATTATTTAGCACTGCAAAAGCGCTTTATTCTTTTAATAAAAATAACAAGTTAGGCCTAAAAATTACCAGTCCAAAAAAGAAATCTGTCACTACGAAAAAAAAGTCAATTGTTTTTAAAGGAAGAATAAAAAAAGAATCAAAAATAACTGTTTATCGCAACAAAAAGAAAGTTTATCAATCTAGTAAATTTAAGGGAAAATTTTCTGAACTAGTGCCACTTAAAAAAGGCACAAATATTATTATTGTTAAAGCGCAAAAAGGAAGGCAAAAAGTAACAAAGGGTGTAGTTGTGAAAAGGAAAAAATAACATAAAAGTCATTCTGAGTCCTTCGGCAAACTTTTAGTTTGCTGAGGATAAACTCCGCGAAGAATCCCACCATCATATTAAGGGGATTCTTCGTTATCCGTCAGCTAACGGGCTCCTTTGGATGACCAATAAAATATGAAGAAATTTTTGTGGATCACTGCTCTTTTTGTAATTTTGCTGGCAGTGGTTTTAATCCCAAAAGCAAAAACTCAAGCTCTTGCGCCTGACGCAAAAGTTGTCTATGAACATGATGATTACATTTGGACAATTAACATTGACACAAAAGTTAAAACAAAAATCGCCGCAGGTAATTATCCCGCGATTTCAGATAAATCTGGCGCACCATCAGCAGAGCTTGGCCAAAATGAAATTGCTTATATCTTAAAAAAAGATAATTCTCATTTTGATGCAAAAAAAGATAAAGAAGGAATTTATATTTATAATCTTTCAAGCGGCGGAACTAAATATATAAATTATCCAGTGACCGATCTTACAACCAGGGTTTTGTTTTCACCTACTTCCAAATATCTTTTAGTTGAAACGCATATTTCTACTTATAATACCCAGACACTTATTACAAGATCAGGAAAAGTAAAAATGTCATTTCGAGTTGCTGGTAATCAGTTTCGCTGGCTAAATAACAAGAAAATTGTTTATACTTCTTTGCATAATGTAACACCAGCGAGACCGCGCGGCACTGGCGGCGGCAGCGGATTTGGAGTTTCAAAAATAACAAATAAAGGAAAAATAACAGTTTTAAGAAAATCAAATGCGTTGATTGATTATACTTTGTTTGGTATGAATGGTCCAAAAATTCAGTTTATTAAATATAAAGTTTCAAAGCAAAGTGATTGGAGTTATGATAATTATAAAAAAAGCTATTGGAAAATGAATCAAAAAGGAAAAAATGTGAAAAAAACTTACAAATTAGTGCCCTGGGCAACAAAAATTAAAAATGCCTTACCAGCAAAATACAAAGACTATCAAGTAATTGATTATGGTTCGCCAATTTATGATATTGATTATCGTTTATTTATAATGAACAAAACCTATGATGTAGAAAATGAAGAAATATATATTATGGATTTGGCTCACAAAGATACTCTAAAGAAATTAGCAAAAGGTCACACCCCGAATTGGGGATGGAGCCTAAATTAATTTTAAATTTTAGGCTAGTTTTGTTGGGCGCGAAATTTTGCAAAGCAAAATTTCGCGCCTTTTAAATTTATCCCTAATCCACACGGGGTTGTTTGAAGTTTTAAAATTTGGTATAATAAATTTAAGCACCAAATCCAAAATCTTAAATCTCAAGTAAATTCAAAATTTTAATATCAAAATTCAAAATCCGCTTAGTTTTGAATTTGGAATTTTATTATTAATGTTTATTTAGGATTTGTGATTTTAAATTCTGAATTTTTTAATTTTTATGGAAGAATTTCAATCCGTTACAAAACAAATCGAAAAACTTCTAGCAATTTATAAGAGGCCTTATTTATCTGAGGAAGAAAAACATCTTCCTAAGGTTCAGGTTTCAACCTTGACTTCCAAGATGGCTTTTTTGTATGAAAAGATTCGCAATGTGATTGATTATAAAGCGGAACATCTTTTGCGCAAAAACGCGATTAAACGAATTTTGCGCCGGCGGCTGACTTTAGGAAGCAATGCAAAAAAAGTCGCTGCCCCTTTGGTTTATGAATTGATCCAAGCGCGCTATTTACAAAACAATGCAATTCCAGAAAATAAAATCAGCCAAACAGCAAGTATAATTCATAAATATATTTTTTTAATGAATGATGTTTTTAGCAAAGGAAAGATAGAAAAGAATGAGAAAAGAAATCTAATGGATTGGCTGCTGGCGCTTGCCGCTTGTGAAATTGAAGATTTATTTACAACCTCGTTTAAACAAGAAGCATTAGTGCGTTTTATGCATCAGATTATGAAAAAAAGCATTGTTTGGTCAGAAGAGTTGTTAAAAGAAGATCGTGATATTCAGATTTATATTGCTGTCCATCGTTGTCTTTTAAAGTCAGACCGAGAAATTATTGCCTTCCGTCTTTTTAATTTGTATTATCCGCAATGGCAGAAAGCGGAAAGTGAGGATGAGATATTAAAAGCGGCAGTGAATATTTATTCATTATATAAGCTTTGCCAGAGCCAGATTGACCATAAATTATCTTTTCGCCTTTTACGGGTAATCCGCAAATTCACTGCCCCTTTTATTATTTTAGAAAATGTTATTTTGGAAAATTTAGACCAAGCAGAAGAAATTTTTTCTTCGCCAAAATTATTAGAAGAAAAAATTCAGGATGCCTGCAACGCCGCTTATAAAGAAAAAAGAAAAAAATTGACTCGTTCATCAATCAGGGCAATTATTTATATCTTTTTGACAAAAATGCTTTTAGCCTTGATTTTAGAAGTGCCTTACGATCTTTATGTTGCCGGGACAGTCCATCGCTTGCCGCTTGCAATCAATGTTATTTTCCATCCTTTTTTGCTTTTTCTGATTGCCTTAATAATTCGGGTGCCAAAAGAAGAAAACACTAATAAAATAATTAAAGTAATTACAAAAGTTGTCTATCAGGGAGAAGAAGAAGAATTTGAAAAAATAAAACCTGTAACTGGCAGGCATATCTTTTTTAGTGTTTTATTTAATTTTGTTTATCTTCTTACTTTTGGACTTTCTTTCGGTTTGATTATTTGGGGGTTGTCTCGTTTGAATTTTAATTTAGCAAGCGGCGCTTTTTTCCTTTTATTTTTATCATTAGTTTCATTTTTTGGAATCCGCAACCGGGAGCAGGCAAGGGAACTGATTGTTGTCGGCGAAAGAGAGAAAATAAGAACGACAATAATAGATTTTTTTGCCATTCCGATTTTGCGCGTCGGAAGATGGATATCTTTGAATTTTTCAAAAATCAATATTTTTGTCTTTGTTTTCGATTTTATCATCGAAGCGCCTTTTAAGGCTTTTGTTGAAATTATTGATGACTTTTTTGCCTTTATTAAGGAAAAGAAAGAAGAAATAACTATTAGATAAATCCAAGGTTCAAATTTTAAATGTCAAATAAAATCTAAAATCCAAATGGCAAATATTTAATTATTTGGATTTTGAAATTTGGATTTGATTTGAAATTTGGATTTTAAAATTTGATATTTACACGCTTTGTAAAAGTTTTTTTACTAATTTCATTATTACTGCCAGATTTTGTATTCGCTAGAAGTTATTACAAGGACCAGCTTGGCCTAAATGTTCATTGGGCTTTGGGCGGAATTGATCGAGATGATTTATATGAACAAAGACTTAAAGAAAGTAAAACAGCGTGGGCGCGTGAGCATTTTCAGACCCACAATTTTTATTTGGAAGATCCGGAAAATTGGTTTGCTCGTTATGATGCAATTTTGCAAAAATACAAAGAAAATAATATTCAAGTTTTAGGAATGGTCGCTTATAATGAATCAGGCGGGAAAGGCGCGCCGAATCTTGACGAGTGGCGGGCTTTTTTGCGAATTTTAGTTTCGCGCTACAAAGATTATGTAAAATATTGGGAAGTTTGGAATGAGCCAGACTCTCCAGATTATTTGACGCCAAACAATCCTGAGACTTACGCGCCAATTTTGTCCGCCGCCTATTCTGAAATTAAAACTGTTGACCCGCAAGCGAAAGTAGTTTCCGCAGGGCTTTCTTATCCAAATCCTTATTTTGCTAAAAAACTCTATCAGTTAGCCGGCGGCAAATTTGATATTTTTTCTTTTCATGCTTATTATTGTGAAACATATTTTACCCCCACATCAAACAAAGTTATGGTGTGGGGGTTTAACGAAGGGCATACAAACTTACCTTTATTTTTATTCGGACCTTACAACGACGTTATAAAAACAAAAATGGTTGATCCTCTTGGTTTAAGTCAAGGGGCTACTTCGCTTGAAATAAGATTAGATCAAATAAAAGAAATTGTTGAGGCAAATAATCCGGGTCAAAAAGTTTGGATTACAGAATTGGGATGTTCTCAAAATGGAGGCAGAGTTTCAGAGAGACAGCAGTTAAAATATTTTAAATATGTTTTGCCAAAAATTTCCAGCAAAAATTTTGTGGATAAAATTTTTCTTTACAATATCCGTGACTATGACTGGTGGACAGTTTATGAGAACGGTTTCGGTTTAACCAGCGTAGATCTTGAGCCAAAGCTGGCCTGGAATTGGTATAAAAAAATTTATATCGGACCGTATAATAAAGAAAGATTGACTGACGCAGAGGAAAAACAAAAAACAGACAAATTGCGGAAAAAATTAAAAAAATATTACGGCAAAAAAAATATTCCAAAAACGATTGATTTTAAAGATTTAGCCGATGCTTATATTTATGGAAAATATCCCAAAAAAGCATTGGCACAGGCATTAAAATTTTCCGGCAAAACATATCATTCAACTATTCCTTTTCGTCAATGGAAAAAAAGAAAAGTTTACAAAAAATATATAAACCGCGGCTGGTATGGCGGGAAATTAGTTTGGTCATTTACTTATAAAAAGCCGCGCCTGACTTTTAAGGAAGAAGCCATGCAGGCTGTAAAATTAAAACAGGAATTAGTAAAACGATATAAATTTAATAAATTGCAAATCAGTGCTAAAAACTGGCCATCTTTAGTTAATGCTTATATTTATGGAGAATACCCGCTTGAAGCTTTAGCCCGCGCTGGCAAATATCCGCAAATCATAAATCCTAAAATTCCATATTCAAGATGGAAAGAAAGTTCGGTTTATAAGTTTTACATATTGCAAAAAATTCCTAAATGACATTTTCCTCCTATACAACAAAAAAAATCAACCAGATCTTTTTAGAATTTGAGACATCAAAAAACGGCCTTGATGAAAAAGAAAGTTTTTTGCGGCAGAAAAAATACAAAAGAAATGAAATAGTGACAAAAAAAATACATTGGCGGCAGATTTTATTTAGACAATTTAAATCTCCTTTTGTTTATCTTTTAATTTTTGCTTCGCTCTTAGCTTTTATTTTAAAAGACAATATTAATGGGGTAATGATTTTAATTTTTGTTTTGATTACCGCGGGTTTAGGTTTTTTTCAAGAATATCGTTCAGAGCAAGCTTTAAGATTTTTAAAACAATATATTATTTCTCGAGCAAAAGTTGTAAGAGAAGGAAAAGAAAAATTAATTGATAGCCGCGATTTAGTTTGCGGGGATATTGTTGTTATCGAAGCAGGCGATATTATACCTGCTGATTTGCGGTTTTTCGAAGAAGAAAATTTGATTGTTGATGAAGAAGCGTTATCAGGAGAGTCAGCGCCAGTAAAAAAAAGTTGCCAAGAGCAAGAAAAAGCAGCGGAAGAAATTTATCAGGCGCAGAATATTGGTTTTTGCGGGACAAAAGCAGTTGGTGGTTTTGCTAAGGGAGTAGTTTTGGCCACTGGTTTGATGACGGTTTTTGGCAGGACGGCAAAATTAACAATCGAGACAAGACATATTAGCACTTTTGAAAAAGAAATTATTAAATTTAGCAAATTTATTTTGCGTTTGATTTTGATTACTTTAATCCTTGTTTTTTTTACTAATCTTTTAATTAAAGGGCAAGAGGCAAATTTTGTTGAATTATTAATTTTTGCAATTGCCCTGGCAGTAAGCGTTATTCCTGAAGCCTTGCCGCTGGTGACAACTGTTTCTTTATCAAAAGGGGCAATGCATCTCGCAAAAAAACATGTGGTAATAAAAAGACTTTCAGCAATTGAAGATTTGGGAAGTATTGGAGTTTTGTGTACTGATAAAACTGGAACTTTAACTGAAAATATACTTAGTGTTGATCAAATTTACGCTTCAGCGCCAAAAGAGTGTCTTTTTTATGCCGCCCTGGCTTTTTCTTTTTTAAGCGGGAGAAGGCGCGAACCAAATAATGCCTTTGATTTAGCGCTATATGAAAAGTTAACCAAAGAAGAAAAAAATAAATTAAACGAATATCAAAGATTAAAAGAAATACCTTTTGATCCTGAAAAAAAAAGAAATGCGGTTTTGGTAGAAAGAAATAATCAAAAAGAAATTATTGTCCGAGGAGCTCCGGAAGTAATTTTGGATCTTTGTGAAATACCCAAAGAAGAAAAGAACAAGTTTTTAAATCTTGCGGCAAAAGAAGGTAAGGAAGGTAAACGGTCAATAGCAATTGCTAAAAAAGAAATAGAAAATGAACAAATTTTAAAAGAAAATGGTGAGGGGTTGGTCTTTTTAGGCTTGATTACTTTTTTTGACCCTCTTAAAAAATCAGCCAGACAGGCTATATCTTCGGCAAAAAAATTGGGAGTAAAAATAAAAATTTTAACCGGTGATAGCCGCGAGGTAGCTGGAGCAGTCGCCGTTAGATTGGGGTTAATTAAAGATCAAAATAAAGTTATTAGTGGCGGCGAATTAGATAAATTGCCAATTTTAAAGCAGCATCAAGTAGTTAATGATTGGGCAGTTTTTTCTCGTCTTTCGCCAATTCAAAAATATAAAATTATAAAAATTTTACAAGAAAAAAACGAGGTTGGATTTTTGGGTGAAGGAATTAATGATGCTCCGGCATTGAAACTTGCAAATGTTGCAATGGTGGTGCAGGGCGGGGCCGATATCGCTCAAGAAGCAAGTGATATTGTTTTATTAAAGAAAAATCTCAATGTTATTATTCAAGCTATTCGTGATGGACGAGAAGTTTTTACTAATACGATAAAATATATTAAAGCTACTTTAATTTCTAATTTCGGCAATTTTTATGCCATTGCTTTTGCTTCTTTGTTAATTGCTTTTTTACCGATGCTGCCTTTACAGATTTTATTAGTTAATTTGCTTTCTGATTTTCCAATGATTGCCATTGCCACAGATTTAGTTGATGAAAGAGAATTAAAAAAGCCAAAAAATTATAATGTTAAAGAGGTTATATTAATTGCTACTATTTTAGGTTTAGTCAGTGTAATCTTTGATTTTATCGTTTTTGCTTTATTTTATCAAAAAGGAGCGGCAATTTTACAAACAAATTGGTTTATTGTCAGCATTTTAACCGAACTTGTTTTAATTTTTTCAGTGAGATCGAGATTTATATTTTTTAGAGGGAAAAGGCCATCATTTTCGCTTTCTTTGCTTTCAATAGCTGCTTTCCTTGCGACATTAATTATTCCTTTTACTTTATTTGGCCAGGAAATTTTTAAATTTATCAAACCACAGCCATTCCATTTATTGATAATTCTACTTTTGATTGCTGTTTATTTTATTTGCACCGAGATCGTAAAGTTGATTTATTACCGCATTTTTAACAAAGTAAGCGTTTCGCGTTCTTAGATTAAGCCTGTGGATAACTTCTCTTGACATTAAGCTGACTATCAATAATAATTCTTAATAGATAATCATTCTTAATAATGCTTCACTTTACAACGGCCGCTGAAGATTGACATATGTCTATGAAAAAACAATTTAGAGCAACTGAACAAAAAGTTGCGTTGTATGAATATTTAAAAAAAGCAAGATCTCACCCCACAGCCGAGGAAATTTACAACGTTTTGAAGCCAAGCTATCGGCAGTTAAGTCTTGCCACAGTTTACCGCGGTCTTGAGTCTTTACAGAAACAAAATGCAGTATTGGAAATTTTGGATTTAAACGGTAAAGCCCATTTTGACGGATTCGTCCATAATCATGATCATTTTTTCTGCGAAAAGTGCAAAAAGATTTATGACTTTAATGAAAAATCAATTTTGAAAAATTTGCAGGATATTCCTTGCGCCAGGCGAGGATTTAAAATAAATTCTTATCAATTAATTTTTTCCGGCAAATGTCACATTTGTCGGAAAAAAGAAAGGAGATAAAAATATGCAAAAATATTCTCATCTCGGCGGCGGACGCTGCTAAAGAATGAACCACCTCGAGGCAAGCTAAAAGGATATTAATTGTCATTTCGATCCTGAGCCGTGGCGAATGGGGAGAATCTTTCAACTTGTTTGAGATTTCTTGAGAATAATCCTTGCATTCGCGAGAGATTCCTCGCTACGCTCGGAATGACAAAGAACAGCGTCGTCACGACCCTGAGTCCTTCAACTTCGCTCAGGATAGGCTTTGCCGAAGGGAAGGGATCTCTCAGCTTGTCTGAGAATTATTTGGAAAATTCCTTGCATTCGCGAGAGATTCCTCGCTACGTTCGGAATGACAAAAAACAAAGACTCCTTGCCACGATAAATCAGGACTCGGAATGACAGAGCAAGCCTCGAGGAATTAAATCATTAAAAAATGCGCGTCTTAACAGTTAAAATGAAAATTTTAACTATTAAGGTTAATTAAAACTTTATGATTAAATTAAATCAAATCTACAAATGTTCGGTTTGCGGCAACATTGTGCAAGTGTTGTATGCGGGCGGAGGCCAGCTTGTCTGCTGCGGTAAACAAATGGAATTGTTGGAGGAAAAAACAGAAGATGTGGGAGCAGAAAAGCATGTGCCAGTAATTGAAGAAATAAAAGAAGGAGTAAAAGTAAAAATCGGTTCGGTGCCTCATCCAATGGAAGAAAGTCATTTTATTGAATTTATTGAGGTTTTGACTCGTCAAGGAAAAATTTGCCGCAAGTATTTAAAACCCGGGCAAGCGCCAGAAGCAGAGTTTTACGTAAAGTTGGAAGACATTGAAATGGTCCGCGAATATTGCAATATCCATGGATTGTGGAAAAAAGTTTAATGGGTTAATTCCCCGAAGCTTGTCTTTTGGTGTCATTCCGAGCGATCCGCCAGCTGGCGGAGAGTCGAGGAATCTCACGGCTATGAGATTTCTAGCTTCGTCCGTCAGCTGACGGACTTTACTCAAAATGGCAGTTGATATCCTTTTAGCTTGCTGCGAGGTAGTTCATTAATGAATAAATTTTTAGCGAAATTCAAATAATTAGATAATTATTTGGACGAGTTTAAAAATTCCAAATATGTTAGAAATAAATCAAACTATTCCTGATTTAACTTTGGAAGCTTTTTGGCAAAACAAAATTAAAAAAATAAAACTGCCTTCATATAAAGGAAAATGGTTGATTTTGTTTTTTTATCCCGCAGATTTTACTTTTATTTGTCCAACCGAGCTTGAAGAGCTGGCGGATAATTATGAAAAATTTAAAAAACTGGAAGCAGAAGTTATGTCAGTGAGCACGGATACGGTTTTTGTCCATAAAGCTTGGCATGATAAATCTTTAGCGATTAAAAAAATAAAATTTCCAATGCTGGCAGATCCAGCAGGAAAACTTTGCCGCGAGCTTGGCACATATATTGAAGAAGAGGGAATATCTTTGCGCGGCAGTTTTATTTTTGATCCAGATGGGAAATTGATTTCTTTGGAATTAAATCAAAATAGCATTGGCCGGAGCGTTGACGAGCTTTTGCGAAAAGTGCAAGCGGCGAAATTTGTTTATGAACACAAAGGTGTTCAGGTGTGTCCGGCATCCTGGCGTCCCGGCAAAAAAACATTAAAGCCGGGGCTGGATTTAGTTGGAAAAATTTGAATTTAAAGAAATTTTCAAAAGTTTATCCCCACATTGAAATAGTGTGGGGATTTACATTTTTGGAAATTTTTGGTAGAATAGAGATATAAAGAATTCTTAGGCGAGTTCTTTCAAATTTTTGCTATTTAGGCAAATTAATTAGAAACTATAGAAATCACACTGAAATTACGCCATAGGGGATATAAATTGGCTAATATTAGCAATATCTTAGTGCCATTTTGGAATGTGATGTCCATATGTTAAAACAAAAACAAAACTTATTTTCTTTAATCATCGCTTTTTTAGGGATTTTTGTATTAGTTCCAATTTTTGTTTTTGGAAGCAGTCAAGACAAAGATCCGGACCCAATTTTAGATGATGCGCTTTTTCCGCCGGATAGACTTGAAGCAGAAAAAGCAGGACGAGGCGGGGCGCGGGCTTTGGGCTATGCTCCTTATGGCGCAGGATTTTATGATACTTCAGAATTTATGATTGGGTCTGTTTCAGTGGCCGTGATTTTGCCAGAAAGCGATGGAACTTTGGATGCTTCTACCGAAAATTGGACAGCGGCTCAAGAGCAGGAAATTTATCAGGAAGTTCAGGCTGGCTATGGATGGTGGACAGCTCGAGAGCCAAAAGCTAATTTATCTTTTAAATACCATTTTTATTCTGGTCGCACTGATCCGCGGGCGCAAACTTCTTATGAGCCGATTAGGCGCAATACTTACGGAACGAATTATTATCCGGCAGAACAGCATCTTTGGATTTCTGAAATAATGAATAAATTTGGCTATAGCGGCAGTGCCAATGAATATTTTTATCAGACTCGATCTTTTTTGCATGACATGCGAAATAATGATGGTACTGATTGGGCTTTTATAGTTTTTGTTGCTAATAGTGCTAATGATTTTGATGGTACATTTCCTGATGGTAAATTTGCTTTTTCTTATTATGGCGGTCCTTTTATGATTATGACTTATAATAATTCTGGCTACGGCATTTCTAATATGGATGCGGTTGCTGCTCATGAAATGGGCCATACTTTTTACGCTTTGGACCAATATGAGTCAGCCCAAAAAGATTGTTCGCTTAAACTTGGCTATCTAAATTACGCAAACCAAAACAGCGAGTATAGCGCAACAGGCTCAGGTTGTAAATCCAATGTTGCTTCTATTATGCGCGGCGGCGTTTCTCCTTACACTCAAAACGCGATTGATAAATATGCTAAGGGTCAAATTGGCTGGGCAGACAGCAATAATAACGGGGTTTTAGATTCAATAGACAAAACACCGAAAATAAACATTAGTTCAGTAGTTAAAAATTCTTCCGGCGCAACATATTTGGGCAGTGTTTCTGTTTTGGCAAAGGAAAATAAAAATTCTTATACTGAAACTTTGCATCAATATTATAGTTATACAAAAAATAATATTACAAATAATACCATTCAAAGCGTTAAATATCGTGTAAATCAGGGAATTTGGCAAAATGCAATTGCCCTTGACGGCAATTTTAACGGTCTTTCGGAAAATTTTTCTTTTACTGTTTCAAAATCGTCTAATAACAATCCTTATGTTGAAATAAAAACCGCAACCCGATTTGGCAATACAAAAACCGTTTCTGCCAGTGGTGTTTTAATTAAAGAAAAAATTGTTGCTGGCGCGGGCACAGGCGGAGACCCTAAAATTATTATTTTTAACAATAAAGGAAAAATTTCTAAATCTTTTTACGCTTTTAGCAAAAAGACAAAAAACGGCGTCAAAGTTGCCGCTTGCGATCTTAATGGCGATGGCAAAGATGAGATTATCGCTACCAGCGGATTTACTTGGCCTGTTAAGATAAAAATCTTTTCTAGTTCCGGTAAGCAGAAATCTTCTTTTCGCGTTTCAACTAATAATTTTAGTGTGAATCTTGCTTGCGGAGATACAAATGGAAGCGGCAAGGCAAAAATTATTATTGGCGCTGACTATTGGGATGAGCCTTGGGTTAAAGTTTTGAACAAAAAAGGAAAAGTGCTTAAGAAATTTTTTGCTTATAGCAAGAGTTTTAAAGGCGGGGTTTATGTTGTCGCCGGCGATGTTAATGGTGATGGAAAATCAGAAATTATTACTGGCCCCGGTTTTGGCGGCGGACCGCAGATAAGAGTTTTTAAGACATCAGGAAAAGCAATGGCAATTTCTTTTTGGCCGTATGCCCGTGATTATCGTGAAGGAGTTTTAGTTGCGGTAGGTGATGTAAATGACGACGGAAAAGCAGAAATTATTACTTCACCTGCTGGATTAGCCCAAGCGCGAGTAAAAGTTTACCGCTATAATAAAGCAAAAACTATTTTAGGAAATTTTGCGCCTTATCGGAGGGTGCAGGGGATAGTAAGTATCGCGGCTGGCAATGTTAAGGGTAATGGAAAATCAGAAATTATTACGGCAATGGCTGCGCCTCGTTTGCAAGTAAAAATGTTTAAAGCAAATGGCAAAAAAACTGGCAAATATTTATACCCTTTTGGCAATGCTCAAATCGGAGCCTATTTGGCAACCGGGAGATTCTAAAATTAGAAATTGGGTGATAGATATTAGATATTAGAAAAAAGACCGCCGAAATCAGCGGTCTTAATAATATAAAAATTTTATTTCTTTTTCTTTTTTACTCTTGAAACTCTAATTAGCCCGGAGCAGGGAATAATTTTAATTCCTTTTTTTTCAAGCTCGTCTAAAAATAAATTTAAGCCCAAAGAGTCTGATGCCATATGTCCGGCAATAATCACATTAATATGATATTTTTCTGCCTCTTTTTTATATTCTTCTGACATATGCATTCCGATAATTGTTCCAACGCCGGCATGCGATAATTTTTCATAAATATCTTTGTGACCTGAAGTTCCGCCAGTTATTTCAGTAAAAGCGATTTTGCCGCATTTTCGATCTTGACTTCCGGCAAAAAGCGAAGGTCCGGCGCCGATTTTCTTTCCTTCTTGATATTCAGGGATGCTGTTTAAGATTTTTAAAATATCTTCAACATATTCTGGCTTTGTCCGCTCAATTTTATTTTTTAAAAATCTTGCCACTAAATTATCAGCTGGCGTGTGAACGCAAAGCCAAGGGATATTTAAAAGTTTAGCCGCGTCTACTGCTTGATTATGATTTTCCGCGCAAATACAGCGGAATACTTCACCTTTGCGCAACTGGATTAAATGTTCGGCAATATTAATCGGCACGCCGAGCTGGGCCAACATATCCGTTTGTAATTCTATCACATCATCAAGTCGCGCTAGCGCTTTTCCTGCTGGATGATGAGAAATAATTAAATCAATTTTTTTGCCATTTTCTTGTAGTTTCTTTGTAAGCATTACTTCACCAGTTTCAATGTCAATGCCGACTAAAATGTTTTTTATTTGTGCGTCCGGGCTTCCAAGCAAAATTCTAGTGTCAGAAAATGGATTTTCTAACCTTTCTTTGTCAAAAAAAGTTTTTTCATCTTTTGGCAATTTTTCAAATTTTTCTTTTTCTCGTTTTAGCTTTTTAGCAATTTCTGATTTGCCGCGAAAATCAGCGGTTATTCCTAATTTTATTGCCAAGTCATAAATTTGTTGAATGGTCATAATTAAATTTTAGATTTAAGATTTTTTTGTCATTTCCACAATCTTTGCAAAAGTTTCGGGATGTAAAATTGCCAAATCGGCGAGTATTTTCCGATTAAGTTCAATTTTTGCTTTTTTAAGACCAGCAATAAATTGATTATATGGAAGACCAAATTCCCGACAAGCGGCATTAAGTCTGATAATCCAAAGTCGGCGAAATTCTCTTTTTCTGGCGCGGCGGTCGCGGTAAGCATAGGTTCCGGCTTTCAGGTAAGCTTGTTTAGCGGCACGATATTTTTTTGAGCGGCCAAAAGTAAAACCTTTGGTTTCTTTTAATAAATGTTTTCGTCTTTTGTGGGCCGCGAGTCCCCGTTTTATTCGAGTCATTTTTTGTGTAACCTGTAACCTGTAACCTGTAACGCAAGTTTGCAAATTCTTGAGTTATAAGTTATATGTTACACGTTTTGCGAGCTTAACAATATGGCATTAATCTTTTTAAATTTTTTACTCTTGTTTTACTGACGTTTCTGTCGCGTCGCTTGGCGCGGCTATTCTTTCCTCGTTCGCGGGCATTAAAATGGTCCTGCATTGTATAGCGGCGCATTAATTTTTTTCCGCCAGTAGTGTGTATTCTTTTTGAAGTTGTTTTGCTAGTTTTTAGTTTAGGCACTTTCGTGTAACTTGTAACCTGTAACCTGTAACGCAAGTTTGCAAATTCTTGAGTTATAAGTTATATGTTACACGTTTTGCGAATTATTTTGTCTCGCCACCACCATTGCCAGTCCTAATCTTTGCCGTTTTAATTCTTGCTCAATAATCACTTTTTCTTTCATTGTCGCTAAGAAATCACTAATGACTTTTTTGATCATATCACGGTGAATAAACTCTCGGCCGCGAATGACAATTTCAATTCTTACTTTGTGGCCCTCTTTTAAAAATTTGTCAGCTTGCCGGGCTTTAAATTCTAGATCATTACGCGAGATGCGCAGGGAAATCCGTACTCCTTTTATTTCAACTCTTTTTGCTTTTTTTCGTTGATCTTTTTCTTTTTTTCCAAGCTCGTATCTATACTTACCAAAATCTAAAAATTTACAGACTACTGGTCTGGTATTTGGTCCTACTTCAACGAGATCAAAACCCCGCGATTTAGCCAGTTCAATAGCTTTATTAGTTTCCATAACTCCCAAATTTTTCCCTGTTTCGTCGATGACTTGAACACGGGGAAGACGAATTCCGTAATTTACCCAAATTTTTTTGTGTCGCAAATATGAAAGATTAATTACTAACTACCTATAAATATAGATTTATTTTAAGACAGAGTCAAGTGTGGATAATTTAAAATTAACAAATATCGTATGTTTAGCGCGTACGCGCTAAACATACGATATTGAACTACTTCACGGCAAGCCCGGTAGGAGAGCTTCGTTTCACTACCGGACTTGCCTAGAGGGATTAAATCATTAAAACAATGCTTTTATTGCCATATTATGTGCTTGCCATTCTAATTTATCATCAAGCGGCGGCAGATCTATTTTTTTGTCATATTTTTTTTCTAAAGCCTTTTTGATAAGCCAATCCGCCAAATGCGGATTTTTTGGCAAAAGCGAGCCGTGCAGATAAGTGCCAATAGCATTAAATTTTATTGCCCCTTCGGTTTTATCTTCGCCGTTGTTACCATGACCGAAAATGACATAGCCAAGTGGTTTGGTTGGTTCGGTAAGATAAGTCCGGCCAGAATGGTTTTCAAAGCCAACTAAAGTAGCAAAACTTTCGTTTTGCACTCCGCTTTGATTGTAGCTGGATTGTAAAGCGAAAGCCTTACATTCGACTAAAATATTATTGATAAATCTTGTTTTTCCTGCTTTTGTATCTACGTCAAAAAAGTTAATGCCCGGCAAAGTTTTCCCCTCAAAATTGTATGATTTGCCCAAAAGTTGAAACCCGCCGCAAATAGAAAGCAATGGTGTGCCTGATTTTAGCATTTCTTTTAAAACCTGACCTTTAGACACGGCGTCATTCTGATCCTCCACCATTTTTTCTAGCAATTTGCTGGTAATTTTTTCTTTTTTTTGGTTTATTTTAAGAAATGTTTTTTTATCATTGTAATACATGGTGGGGGAGAAGAATCCCCTTGTTGTTTTTTGTAGATCCTCCGCAACTAAAACTTGCTGTCTGTCTTGTCCGCCGCCAAAGAAAAATAAATCACATTTTTTTAATTCATCTGCATTTTCGTAAATAGAAATTTTTTTGATTTCAAATTCAATCCCGCGCCATTCACAACGTTTTTGCAGGGCAATAACATTGCCTTGGTCGCCGTAGATGTTCATTAAGTCGGGGTATAAGTAGCCTAAGACTAATTTCAGGATTATTTATTAACGGATTAACGCATTAACGAATTATTGGAAAATTCGTTAATTCGCAATTCGTTAATTTATTAGTTACCTAGATCCTGCGTGAAAAATCGAATTTTCCACACAATTACTAACCAATGTTAGTTAAAATTATTTTAAATATTTAGCTCTTTTAAATTCGTCATTCAGATCTTTTAGTTTTTCGGTTTTGTTT
>JBFLZX010000015.1:0-32966 GCA_040756075.1 Patescibacteria group bacterium
ACATTTTTCCGGCTTTAAGCCGTCTTGCCTCCTTGTCTTTGCGAGACAATGAAGACTTATGATTTTTCTTCATAGGCCTTCATTATCTCACAAATATACCATTAAGTGAAGTGTTAATAGTCAGTAGGTATTTAATTAATTATTTATATCAGCAAATCGGAAAATTTAATTACTCTAAAACAGCCAAAGAATGTTTTGCGATTTTAACTGTGCCAGAAAAGTCATCAATGGTTCAATTGGAAGAGCAAAGTTTACTTAGAATTGCAAAACAAATAACAGCTAATGATAAGGCAAAAAATTTATTCAAACAGAATGACGATGAGTTAACTTTAGCAATTAAAAATCATATCGAAGCATATCGTTATCTTGGTTATAATTTTGAAGGCCCGGCTTTTCCAGACAAATATTTTTTAAAAAGATTACAGGAATTAATTAATAAAAATGTTAATGTTTTTGTCTTATTAAAAAAAGTAGATAAAAAAATAAAAGAAATTAAGCAACAGCGTACAAAAATTATAAAAGATTTAAAAATTAGTAAAAAATATCAATTATTATTTCAGATTGCGCGGGAAATTATTTATGGGAAGGATTATCGCAAAATGAGTTTAGTGAAATCTTATTATCAAATTGAGCCATTGCTTTTAGAAATTGGAAAACGAACAGGCTTAACAATAAATGAAGTTCATGAATTAGAGAATATGTTAATAAAAAATGCTGGCAAACCAAAAGATTTAGATAAAAGAATGAAAGGTTTTCTTTTTGTGGTCATTAATAAAAAGTTGCCGGGCAAAGTTTTTACCAATAATATATGTGTTAAAATGGGGAGTTATCTTAATAAGCAAGAAGATTTAAGTGAAGTTAATTATTTTCATGGACAAACAGCAGCTACGGGCAAGGCGAGAGGTGTGGTAAAGATTATTAATTTGGTTAGCGATTTACCAAAAATGAAAAAAGGAAATATTTTAGTTTCGCAAATGACTAATCCGGATTTAGTCCCGGCAATGAAAAAAGCTAGTGCGATTATTACAGATTTAGGCGGAATTACTTGTCATGCCGCGATTATATCGCGCGAGCTTGGAATTCCTTGCGTGATTGGAACTAAAATTGCTACCAAAGTTTTAAAAGATGGCGATCAAGTATTTGTTGATGCTGATCAAGGAGAAGTAAAAAAAGTAACCTAAATAATTTATGATCCAACTTATTATTTTTGACTTTTACGGAGTAATTATTAAAGGGAGTTATAAAGATACGAGCAGGTGGTTGGCAAAAAAATATAAAAAACCGTTTGATAAAGTTTATAAAATTCTCTACCACAAATATTTTAATCAGGCGGCGGAAGGAAAAATCAATGAGCGGCAGTTTTTCATTCGGACTTTGAAGGAGCTGGGATTTGAAGAAAAATGGCAAACGGTGCAGGCAAAACACATTTCTTATCTTATTTTAGACAAACAAGCTTTAAAATTTGCCAAAAATCTGCAGGATCAGGGCATAAAAGTAGTTTTTCTTTCAAAAAATACCCCGGCGCAAGTAGAAATAATTTTAAAGAAATACAAAATCCGGCGCCATATTAAACATTTTATTAACACTTACGATCTTGGTTTACCTAAAGCTGATAAAAGGACAATTAGACACATTTTAAAAAGGTTTAAAGTTAAACCAGGCGAGGCAGTTATGATTGATGATCAAGATTTTAATTTAGTTGAACCAAAGAAATTAGGAGTGAAAACAATTTTGTATAAAAATTTTGGACAAATGAGGAAAGAATTAGGAAAGTATTTGAGAGATTAAATTTGATAATGTTAATGTTTCCCCTCCCTTGATGGGTCGAGTCGAAGCGAGTCCCGAACTACTTCGGGACGAGCCGACGAGACGGGCGAGGCGATGTTCCGACTTGTCGGGACAGCCGAACCCAGGACAGGGGCAAGGGGGAGAGATTTTTATACCCCAGATTTTGTATTATAGGTTTTTATTTTTTTAAATAATTTTGAAAATATTGCCATTTTTTCGGATTTTTGCTCCAGTTTAGTCCGTCAATTCCATACCAAACCAAAAGCTGGTAGGCCTCTTTGCTAATAATATTATGTTCTAAAGAATAGCGGGCAATTTCTTCCAGCGCACAAAGGCTGTAAATTTTTACTTTATATTCTTTTGAAATTTTTTTATAATCTTCGTGGTCCATTGCGTAGCGGGAGCAGGTAGTTAGGACCCATTCAGCATTCATTCCCACGCCCTGAATATTTTTTATAAATTGAATTTTTGAATCGCCATGGCCAATTGCATCATCAACAATAATCGCTTTCATTTCCGGCTTAAAATATCCTTCAACTGCTAATTTTAATCCGGCCTCTTTTGTTTTTTTGCGGACATACCCTGCGGGTTTTCCGGTCAGAAGACCCAAGGCGGTAGAAATCATAATTCCGCAAGTCGCGCCGCCTAAAATAATATCATAATTAATTTTTTCTTTTTTTATAAATTCTGCCAGTTCTTTAACTATAATTTTTAGCCGATCAGGAAAAGTAAAAGTCTTGCGTGGATCCATATAGACCGGATTTGTTGCGCCGGTAGTGGTGATAACTGGGCCTTTGGTGTAAAAGTCTGGGGTGGTGGAAAAAGTTTTGATGACAATTTGATTTGAGGACATTTTATAAAGATTCTCCGTCGCTTTAGAAGCTGTCTAAAAACTACTGATTGGAGTGACAAATTGAATGAAGTGAAATTTGTTTTGGCTAATATATAACGAAATTCGCTTCACTCATTTCGTCAATCCATCTAAAAGTTAAATTCTTAGACAGCCTCTTTAGCGGCGGTTTAAATAAAGTAAAAGTGACTGTTACCGAGCGTTAGCGAGGTGATAGTCACTTGTCAGTAACTGTCATAAAATTTTAAAACCCTCTATTAAAGTGAGGTAGAATTATTTTACTTTTTTAAAACTTACTGCTTGTTCTGGATTTTTAGGATCTTGAGTCAAGTCGGCAAGGCGAATTTCTACAAATGAGGCACCCTCGCCAGCCCTTGAAGGATGTCGCGAGACGCAGTTTTCTACTCGTAGCATTTGCCCGCCTCTAAACGGAATATTTTCAGTAAAATTAGAATGATTATGGCCGGTTACTAAAATTGCGGGTTTATTTTTTGGTAAAATCCTGTCTAAAATTTCGCCTTGTTTTTGAGGATCAAAAGAAACGTAATCCCCGGTTTCGCGGCCATATTTTTCTATACTTCCTGGTTTTTCTCCGATCTGCGGATGAATTATTTTTGACCAAACTGCTCGGTCAATTTCCCGCGGATTAAAAGCAATGTCTCCAAGTTTATCAACTTGCTCGCCAAAATAACCTGTATGATGGCCGACAACTAAAACTTCATCACTTTCATAAAAAGCCACTGCCGCGCCGGCGTTTAAAAATTCATCTAATTTTTCCGATATCCAAAAATTTTTTTTGCTTCCTTGGCAAATCTTTGGTTTTCTCCGCTTGCTTTTCTTTTATCCCAGCCTCGCGCTGGTTCGCTTACTCCAAGTCGCAAATTTCTAACCGCTTCGCCTGCAACACCACCGGCTTTTTCCATTCCGCCAAGAGCTTTAAACATTCTTGAAAGAAATTCTGGATTTAATTCATGAGCACGGCCAGGCTGTGCACCACCCATTCTTGCTAGCCGCAAAAGTTCACTGGCATAAAAAATATTAAAAGATCTTTTTGCTTTTTTAGGATCAGTGATATTATTTTCTTTGGCAAATTGATCAACAAGTTCTTGGGTTCTAGTTTCAAGATAAGTATCAAGTTCTGGCGCAAATCTTTTTGTCGCCTCACGCGCCAGGCCAACTAATAAAGAAGTCCCGCGGCGCTCGCCATTGCCAAATTCAATTGTTACTTCATTTGGATATTTTGCCTGTAAAGAAGCGAGAGCCTCAATACAAGGGATTACTTGATCAACATCACCAGAAGAAACATCGCCGCTGTAATTAAAATAAATATGTTCGCCACGTTCGCGTCTTTGGACAAATTCTTTAATTGCCGCCATTAAATCATCAAAAGAACCATGTGCGTCTGAAGCATTAATAATCACTGCGTCATTTTCAACTTTTATATAACTCACTGCGCCTTCAGCTATTTTTTTGCCATCGTGGCGTTCGTGGCGGATTTCTGAGACATTTTTTGCGAAAGATATACGGCCTTCAGCCCGCGCTCGTTTACGCTCAGCTGCGGCTAAACCTTCAGCAATAATTTTTTCTGATTCCTGCATTGAATGCGGTTCGCGCAGTGCTTCCAAATCGCGCACTGTTGCCTCGGCTCGGGCACTTGGTTTTTCTTCCCAAGCTTCAACACCTGGAATATGTGGGTTTAACTCGCGTATCCGCGGCACAATAAAAAAATTAAAAATTAAAAATAAAAAGTTAAAAATTCTGGGATAGCAAATTTTTTGGAGCGAAGCGGAAATCTTAATTTTATATCAGGAAGTTCACGTTTTTCCACGCCTCGATAAATCGGGCTATTCATTTAACGCAGACTAAAGTCTGCTATTCTGATTTTTTCCGTTCTTTATACTCCTTGACTAATTGTTCTATCGCTTTTAAATCCAAAGTTCCAAGTTCTTTTTCTCCGCGCAAAATGGGTACGGATTTTAATTCACCTTTTTCATCGCGTTGAACATCTAAGTCAAAAGATTCACCGGGTTTAAATGCCCCGCCAATTTCTTCAATTTTATCAAAACCGAGTCTGCCGTCAGGCTGGCGCAAGACATATTTTAAAAGACATTCAAGCCGCGGACCATGGGAATAATTTCTAACATCCAAATCCATTCCTTCATAAATTCTACCCGACATTTTAAGGCAGGTATTAGCCCGATGGGCCATTTCTCGGGCAACTTCACGTGGAGTTTGCGCGCCAAGCTCGCGAGCTCGGGCCGGATTATTAAAATAATAATCATATTGATAATTTTCTTTTTGGTTTGCCGGAATTATACCGCCTTCCACTGCCTCTTTTGCCCTAATTCCTCCTTCAAGCCACATATCTTTTAAACCGCGAACAGGATTTAAATCGCCATGGCGATAAATTAAATATTCGCCAGCGGCAAATTTTTTGTGCCCCATTTTTTCAAGTTCTGGTGTCATCCTGACATTAACTGCGTTTGCCATTCCTTCTGGGCCAGTGGCTGATTCAAGTTCTAAGGCTCCAGTTTGGCGCGCTCTTTCAACAGATTTTGAGCCAACTGCCATAATATATTCGTTAGGAATTTTTTTGCCTTTCTCATAGGCTGCGGCAATTCCTTTTTCAGTTAAAAAATCTGCCGACATTCCTTCTGGCGTTTTTCCTGGTTCCTCGTGCCGGGAAAAAGTGACGGTCATTGAGACATTTTTTCCGCGTTCAAATCCTTTTTCGCCTTTTTCGTGATATTCGCGAGCAAAATCTGATGGAAATTCTCGTGCCATAAGTTTTTGTTAAAATAGGATTGGAAAATAAATTTTCCTTACCTTGTTTTAATTCTATCAAAAAATAGCCGAAAAGTCAAATTTTGACCTTCATTAAAAATAGTTATATTATTTAATATAGAGATTTATGCTAAAAGTTATCGAAATCAAAACTCAAGAAGAAAAAAATATCTTTGAAAAATTCTTAAAAGAAAACCAAGCCTCATTTTTGCAGTCTTTAGAATGGGGCGAATTTCAAGCCGCAACCGGGAAAAGGGTTTGGAATTTGGCAGCGGTTGATGATGAAAAATTTATTGCCAGCGCGCAGATTATTAGACATAAACTTCTTTTTGGAAAATGTTATTTGTATTGCCCAAGAGGACCAGTTGTGAAAATTCCAAATTCCAAATTCCAAATTCCAAATAAATTCCAAAACCCAAATTTCAAAATTCAAAACATCTTTAAGTTGTTAATTGAATATATTAAAACTTTAGCGCAAAAAGAAAAGGCGATATTTTTTAGAGTCGAACCAGAATTTTTGGTGCAAGACAAAGAAAAATTAGAAGTTTTAAAAAATTTAGGATTTAAAAAATCAGTTCATGAACTTCAGCCAAAAGACACTTTAGTTTTGGATCTTAGTAAAACAGAAGAGGAATTGTTAAAAGAAATGCATTACAAAACGCGATATAATATTCGGCTGGCAGAAAAGCGTGGTGTGAAAGTGCGCCAAAGTGTTGAACAAAAAGATTTAGAATTTTTTTATCAACTTTTAAAAAAGATTGCGTTGCGCGATAAATTTTCGCCGCATTTAAAAGAGTATTATCAAAAACAAATTGAAATTTTAGGGCCAAAGAATTTAATTAAATTATTTTTAGCAGAATATCAAGGGGAAATTATTGCCGGAATTTTAGTTTCTTTTTATGGCGATCGGGCGGTTTATATGCATGGTGCGCATAATGAGAATTTTAAAAATTTAATGGCGCCGCATTTGTTGCAATGGTCAGCAATTTTAAAAGCAAAGCATCGCGGTTGTAAAATTTATGATTTTTGGGGAATTGCGCCAAAGGCCGCGCCAGCGAGTCATCCCTGGCAGGGAATAACCCGTTTTAAGCGCGGGTTTGGAGGTCGAGAGATAAATTATGTTGGGGCGTGGGATTTGGTATTTAGTAAGTTTTGGTATTGGGGATACAACCTAAGTCATAGGCTTAGGAATTTTTAATTTTTAATTTCAAATTTTTAATAAATGATTTAATTTTTTAATGTTTTAAAAATTAGATAATTAGAGAATTATTTCAAAATTCAAAATTGGGTAATTCAAAATTCTTATGAACGAACAGAAGTGGGAAGAACTAAAATCCAAAATAAAAAAACAATTTGGAATTGAAAATGAAGGCGAAGAAAAAGAAGATGAAAAAGAAACAAAATGGATTGAATTTAATGGAGCACAGGGGAAAATGCGTTTGGAATATGTTATAAAGCCAAAAACTTTAGGCGTAAAAACTTTGTATTCTAAACGCAGTGGAACCTCGGCTTATTCAGAAAAACCGATTTTATCGCAAGATGAAAAAGTACAGTTTTTGAAAGCGTATAAAAAGGAAGGCAAGGACTGGGTTGAAATAAAAATGCCGTTGTAGGTGGTAGCCGCAACTTTTAGGTTGCCTAATCGCGCAGGCTTCCGTCTTCGGCGGATCACCCGTAGAGTGAAAAGCCTGCGGCTACCAAAATTTCTGCCTGACAAAATCATTTTTTTATGCTATAATGAATATATGATACGAATGATGCGAATTTTATGCGAATGCTGCGAATATACAAATAAATACAAATTAGCATAATTCGCAAATTTGTAGATTCGCATTCATTCGTAGATTCGTATCATATTTATGAAAGAAAAACAAAACGAAGAAATTTTTAAATTTTTTAAAGCTAAAAAAGATAAAGAATTTGCCCTGATTCCTTTGCGTGATCTCGTTGTTTTTCCGCGCATTGCCATACCCATTGCCGCTCAAAGGCCAAAATCTTTAAAAGCTTTGGATTATGCGATTCATACTGGAAGAACCGCGGTTTTTGTTGCCCAAAAAAGCACCGAAATTATTAATCCTAAAAAAGATGATTTTTATCAAATTGGCACAGTGGCAAAAATCCGCGAAGTTGTTAAAAAGCAAGATCAAGTAAGAATTTTAATTGAAGGTCTGATGCGGGTAAAAATTGTAGAATATTTACAGGAGGAGCCGTTTTTTAAAGTAAAAGTTCAGCCGCTTCCTGCGCCTGCCTTGCAGAAAACCGAAAGAACCGAAGCCTTAATGTATTCAGCAATCAATCAATTTAAAGAATGTATTAATTTAGGTATTACTGTGCCATTGGATATTTTACTGATTATTGTGAATATTAAAGATCCCTGGCAATTGTGCGACCTTATTGCTTTAAATATTAATTTTAAAGTTGCTGAGAAACAAAAAATCTTGGAAGCGCAAAATGTTGATGATAAACTGCGCCGGGTTTCAGCGTCACTGGCGCGGCAAATTAGGATTTTGCGCATGGCAAAAAAGCTGGAAACTGAAACTGGTAAAGAAATTGATAAGATGCAAAAGGAAATGTTTTTGCGCGAGCAATTAAAAGCAATTGAAAAAGAATTAGGAGTTATTGGCGGACGATCAGAAATTGATGAATTAAAAGCAAAAATTGAAAAAGCAGGAATGCCAAAAGATATTAAAGAAAAAGCTTTAAAAGAATTGGCAAGAATGGCGGGGATGCCTTCTTTTTCTCCCGAGATTTCTTATATCCGCACCTATTTAGATTGGTTAATTTCTATTCCTTGGGCGCGCAAGTCAAAAAGCAAAATTGATATGAAGCAGGCTCAAAAAATTTTAGATGAAGATCATTTTGGTCTTGAAAAAGTTAAAGAAAGAGTTTTGGAATATCTGGCAGTTCAGAAATTAGTTGGGAAAATTAAGGGCCCAATTTTATGTTTTGTTGGGCCGCCAGGCACTGGAAAAACTTCAATTGGCAAATCTATTGCCAGAGCTTTAGGCCGAAAATTTTTTAGAATGAGCCTGGGCGGAATTCGCGATGAAGCAGAAATTCGCGGCCACCGCCGGACTTATGTTGGCGCCCTGCCGGGCAGGATTATTCAGGGCATTAACACTGCGACAACGAAAAATCCAGTTTTTATGCTTGATGAAATTGATAAAGTTGGGGCAGATTTTCGCGGCGATCCTTCTTCTGCCTTGCTTGAAGCTTTAGATCCTGAACAAAATTACGGCTTTTCTGATCATTATTTGGAAGCGCCTTTTGATCTTTCAGATGTAATGTTTATTACGACGGCCAATATTTTAGATACAATTCCGCCAGCTTTGCGCGATAGAATGGAAGTGATTGAATTTCCCGGCTACACTGAAGAAGAAAAATTCCATATTGCTAAACAGTTTTTAGTGCCGAAACAATTTAAAAATAATGGACTTTCAAAAAAAGATTTGATTATTCCTGATGAAACTCTGCGGGAAATTATTCGAAGATATACTCGGGAAGCAGGTGTCCGGAATTTAGAGCGGGAAATTGCTGCGGTATGTCGCAAGGTGGCAAGAAAAATTGCCACGAACGGTGGAAAATCTTTTAAAATAACGCTCAAAGATTTGCATAAATATTTAGGCCCGCCAAAGTTTTTTATGACTGAAACAGAAAAGAAAGATGAAATAGGCGTGGCAACTGGCCTTGCTTGGACCGAAGCTGGCGGTGAAATTTTACAGATTGAAGTAACAAAAATGCCAGGAAAAGGAAGTTTGATTTTAACTGGACATTTAGGAAAAGTAATGCAGGAATCAGCCCAGGCGGCTTTTTCTTATGCTCGTTCTTTTGCCACTAAAAACGGATCAAAAGAAAAAATTTATAAAGATTTCGATGTTCATATTCATGTGCCAGCTGGCGCAATTCCAAAAGACGGGCCTTCGGCGGGGGTAGCAATGGCCTGCGCTTTAGTTTCTCTTTTAACAAATAAAAAAATTGACCGGCAAGTTGGAATGACTGGGGAAATTACCTTACGCGGCAAGGTTTTGGAAATCGGCGGGGTTAAAGAAAAAGTTTTAGCCGCTCATCGTGCCGGACTTAGAACAATTATTTTGCCGAAGAATAACAAAAAAGATTTAGAAGATATTCCTCGCGATGTCCAAAAAGCTTTGAGATTTGTTTTTGTTGGGAATGTTGAAGAAGCGCTGAAGGTGGCGCTGAAAAAATAACTTTGCGTCAGTTTTGACTTTTGAGTTTTTAGCTTCAACTTTTAAATAACTATGTCCAAAAAAACTAAAAATACAGTTTTATTAATTATTCTCTTCATTGTTATCGGTCTTATCTCAGGCGGCATTGTCGGTGGTTTTTTTGCTTGGAAAAATAAAAAAGCAAAAGAGAGGCAAGAACAGCCTTTGCAGGCGGAAAAAACACAGGAACAAAAATTAAAAGAACAAAAAACAGAAAAGTTTCAGGAAATAAAATCGGTAGAAGTTAAAGACTGGAAGATTTATGAAAATAAAGAGTATAGATATAAAATTAAATATCCCAAAGCATGGTTTATTTCTGATAAAGAAACTCCTTGGTTGGTAAATTTAACAAACTACGATCCAAAAAATGAAAAAAATAAAGAGGTGTCTGGCGTCAAAGTGGAAATTTTAGTTCAAGGCAATCCAACAAATCTTAATTTGAAGGATTGGGTAAAAGAAGGACATCAATTTTCCGGCAGTCCTAAAAATACAAAGGAAATGAAAATTTCTGACTTAGATGCTATTTGGGAAGAACTAGATTTTATTGGCCCAACGATTAATGTGACAATAATGCGGGCTAACGATGTTTTTACAGTCTCATATACTGGCAGGACGGCAGAGTATGAGCAATATAAAAATGTGTTTGAGGAGATGGTAGAGAGTTTGAAATTATAGAATTATTTATTAACGGATTAATGCATTAACGAATTAGTTGTGTTAAATAAAAAATTTTTCAATCAAATTTTAAATGATTATCAATCCTATTATCGTTTGCGCGAGGAAGGGCAGAAAATTTCGCGAGCTGCTTTGCGTAATTCTAAACAGGCAATTTTTTCTTTGCATCGAGACGACATAAAAGAAGCAAAAAAGATTTTAGATGGCACTGAATCTTTATTTTTGAATTTAGAAAAATTATTTGTCAATCAGAAAAAATTGCAATATGAAGGTTTTTTCTGCGAGGCAGCGGAAGAATTTATTGAAGCAAAAATGTTTTATGAATTTTTAACAGAAAACAAAATTGATTTTAAATCAAGAATTAATTTCTCAACTAATAATTATCTTGGCGGCGTTTGCGATTTTACTGGCGAAATAGTCAGAAAATCTATTCAGCTTGCAACAGCCGGGAAGTTTAAGGAAATTGAATCATTTAAAAAAATTTGTGAAGAAATTTTAGGTGAATTGACTAAATTTGATTTAGTTGGAAAATTGCGCCTGAAATATGACGAAGCAAAAAGGAATTTAAAACGGATGGAAGAAATTTTGTATGAAATAAAGATGCGACAGAGAGGATAAAAAATTTTAATAAACAATAGGTTGACATTTGGCTGTTTTTTTAATAATATAATTTGTTGACCTTTTGATTGAAGGAGGAGAAGAATGGCAATGTTAGCGATAGTCTGGATTATTTTAAGTGTAATTTTTGTGATATTGTTGATTTTGCGCTTAGAAAAAAGAAGGACGGCTCGAAAAAAAGAAAATAAGCCGCCAATTGATTTACTTCCTGTTTTGTTGAAAGAGTTTTTCAGGAAGGGAGAAGTAGTATTTAGTTCTTTAGCCCCAAAATCTATTGATGGCAGACGAAAAATAGTGATGAAATTTATTTTTAAAAAACAAGCGCCCGCCAATATTTGTTTGAAATTAAATAGAGCCATTGTTAATCTGTCTATTGATGAAACAAGCGCATCTTTTTATATTACGAGGGCTTCTGTTTCCGGCAATGTGGTTATCTTTGAACTTGAAAGCCAAGATGATAATATCGACAAGGTTTTTAAAGATAAACGTTTTGTTAATCTTAGAAATGTTGTGATTAAAGACACTTCTGGAGAAATTATTTACACTAGTAGAAACTAAAACCCCGATTTGTGATTTGTATCGGGGTTGTTTATTAAATTATTTTTTTAAAACTCTTTTTTCTTCTTCCGGCGTCATTGGCCGCGTTGGTTTTTTTGCTTCTGCTTCTGCTTTGTATTCTTTTTCTAATCTTTGAGCAGTCAGCTCTTCTTTTCTTCTTGTAAATTCAAGCTGTAAAGCTAGTTCTTCATCATCAGGGTTACTTTGTAATTTAGTTTCCAGGGCATTTCTTTCCCGAGTCAATGTTTCTAAAATATCTCTTATTCCTTTAATGCCTAAAGTGTTTATTGTTGTTTGAAATTTTTCTAAATCTGCTTCTAGGTTTTTTCTTGTTTTTTCCAATTTAGCTTTCTCTTCAAATTTTGATACTTCAGCTTTGTCTGTAACCTCAACTATTATTGCTGTCATATCATCTTCTTTTGCCCGGGGATTTTTGTGGTCTTGAGAAATTCTCTTTGATGCTAGAACCAGATTTTTTGCTATTTCTTCCGGTCTGCCTCTTTTAATCATAATTTGAATTATTTGTTCATCAGTTAAATTATCATGTACTCCATCGCTGGAAACTAAATATCTATCCCCAGCTTCAACATCATAAGCAACAATGTGTGGTTCGGCGTCTTTTATTCCTAAAGCATTTCCAGATACAATATGCCTAAAATTTTTTATGGGAATTTTTTTTCTGTCTATGCCAAATCTCTCGCGATATTCTTCTCTTGTTTGGCCAAGATATGTTATTAAATTAAATAATTCATTTAATGCTTCTTGTTTTTCATCTTTTTTCATATCTTTTCTGCCGGAAATTTCTTTCATCTTTTTTTCTACCTCATCAATATCGATTTCTTCTTGGATATTTTGGTCTGAAGCAATGAGTCCGTATTTTACTGCTGTTTCAACCAAAGAATCTTCGGGTGAGATTCTTTCTAATCTTCCTTCTCTTAAACGATAAATTCTAGAATCGCCCATTTGCCCGATAACCAGTTTTTTGCCATCCCGAGTAAAGCGCATTGCTGAAGCAGTAGAGGCGAGACCTTTGAGGTCTGGATTTTCTTTTCCTGTTTGATATATTTCCGAATTTACTTTTATTAAAAACTCTCTTAATTCTTTTCCGATTAATTCTGCTTCTTCTTCGCTAGTTAATTTTTTTTCCTTCATTTCTGCCGCCGCTATTTTTTTACTGATTATTGCGTCAAATTCCGGCATTGCTTCTGCCGCGATGCCACTTGCGATTTCTCCGCCGGCATGGCCGCCCATTCCGTCAAAAACTGCGGCGGTTCTTTCACTTATATAAAAATTGTCTTCATTTTCTTTGTGTTCGTTGGATTTTTCTGTTTCGCCGCCAACACTAATTGAATATTTTTGAGTTTGTTCAATTGTCTCTATTCGCGCGGTTGGTATTTGTTCTTGAGATTCTCCGCCAAGATCTTTTTTTGGTTTTTCTCTATTAAAAGCGCGACCTATTTTTTCTTTGGCAGCGCTAAACGCTTCTTTAATTCCCATATATTTTGGTTAATTTCTACGCCTTTATATTATCATATTATTAAGGATTTGTCAAAAAAAGAGAAAAATAATATAATCTAGGTATGCCAAAAAATCAGTTTTATATCGTACGTCAAGTCGGTTTATCCCACACCTTTTAAAATACCCCACCGCTCTTGAAGCTGTCTAAAAACTACTGATTGGAGTGACAAATTGAATGAAGTGAAATTTGTTTTGGCTAATATATAACGAAATTCGCTTCACTCATTTCGTCAATCCATCTAAAAGTTAAATTCTTAGACAGCCTCTCTTGCTTTGGGGACAAAAAATTAGAGCCTTTCGTCCCGATTCACCCCGATCCATCGGGGTAGATCGGGACGAAAGGTGTGGGATTTATTTATTCATCATATTTAAAACGGCGAAAAAATTAAAAGCGAGGCCAATGGAAAAATTTCTAGTCATTCATTACAACGAAATAAGTCTGAAAAAGGGAAATAGAAATTTTTTTGAAGATAAATTAATTTTACAGATCAAGCGAGTTTTAGCTGGCCAGGCTTTCGATTTTCTTAAAAAAATTTCCGGCCGGCTAATTTTAAAATTGAATGAGAGATCGGATGTTGCCGCAATTTGTGGAAAGTTAAAAAAAGTTTTTGGAATTGGGTATTTTTGCGAAAGTTTTTTGTCATCGCCGAATTTAAAAATCCTGAAAGAGGATATTTTGGATTTAATCAAGAATAAAAAATTTGAAAGTTTCAAAATCGAAACCCAGCGGTCAAATAAAAGTTATCCATTAACTTCACAGCAAGTCAATGAAAAAATTGGCGAATATATCTTGGAAAATTTAAAAAATCGAAAAATTAAAGTTAAACTTAAAAATCCAGATTTAACTTGTTTTATAGAAATTGTTGAAAATTATGCTTTTATTTATTTTGAAAAAATTAAAGGCGCGGGCGGCTTGCCGCAAGGCACATCAGGAAAAGTTGTTTCTTTAATTTCATCTGGTTTTGATTCACCAGTTGCTTCTTATTTACTTATGCGTCGCGGGGCAGAAATAGTATTTTGTCATTTTGAAAGCACGCCGCAAACATCAATTGCTTCAATTGAAAATGTAAAAAAACTAGTCAAAAAACTGACCGAATATCAATTAAAATCAAAATTATATTTAATTCCTTTTTTAGAAATTCAAAAAGAAATTATCAAAAATTGCAAATTAGATTTGGCGGTTATTCTATATCGCCGGATAATGGTGCGTTTAGCATGTGAAATCGCCAAAAAAGAAGGGGCTCGGGCCCTGCTAACCGGCGACAATCTAGGCCAAGTTGCCTCTCAAACTCTAGAAAATATCGAGGTAATTAATCAAACAGCAGAATTTCCAATTTTTAGGCCCTTGATTGGATTTGACAAAGAAGAAATTATAAATCTTGCGCGGAAAATTTCAACTTACGAAGTTTCATCAGCGCCTTACGAAGATTGTTGTTCTTTATTTATCCCGCGCCATCCGCAGACAAAAGCAAGACTGGAAGAAGTAGAGACAGAAGAGAAAAAACTAGATATTGAAAAAATGATTGATATGGCGATAAAAAGAATGAAAATAGAGGAATTTAGTTTGTAAATGTGATATAATGAAAACAAACTGTCATTCTGAGCGAAGCGAAGAATCCCGTTGTTTATTAAGGGGATCCTTCGGCTTACGGCCTCAGGATGACAAAAAAATCTATGGATTTTTTCCAATCTCAATCTTGGCAGATGATTTTGCAGCTTTTACTTGCCGCATTTTTAGGCGGAATAATCGGCATTGAGCGCGAGGCAATGCGCCGGGCTGCTGGCCTTAAAACCTATATTTTAGTTTGCATGGGCTGCGCGCTTTTTACTATTATTTCTTACGCCGGTTTTAAAGAATTTATTGGCACAACTTCTTTTGATCCTTCAAGAATTGCTGCCGGAATTCTAACCGGCATTGGGTTTATCGGCGCGGGAACGATTTTGCGCCGCGAAGACAAAATTGAAGGAGTAACAACCGCGGCTGGGCTTTGGATAACTTCCGCAATCGGTATAGCCGTTGGTTTAAAACTTTATGCAGTTGCAATTTTCACTGCTCTATTTTCTTTGTTTATTTTAACCATTGTTAGATCAGTCGAGCATAAAATAGAAAGGAAAAAAGAATAATGCGATACTAATCTACGAATGCATACGAATGATACGAATTTAAAAAATAATGAAAAAAAGACAATACACAAAAAAACAAAAGGTTAAATTTGAAATCTCTGCTGGCGGAATTGTTTTTCGAAAAACTAGATCTGAATTTCAAATTGCTTTTTTATTAGATCCTTATAAAAAATGGACCTTTGCTAAAGGTCATCCTAAAAGCCGGCGCGAAAGTTTAAAAGACGCAGCTTTGCGCGAAACGCAAGAAGAAATGGGACTTCGAAGTTTAAAGGTTATTGAAAAATTAGGAAAAATTGATTTATGGTTTTGGCAAAATTTACGTGAGCGCAAAGTTTTAATTCATAAGCCGGTTTATTATTTTTTAATGCAAACAAAGGCTTCCGCATCTGGAATGTCTCCGCAAAAGTCAGAAAAAATTTTTAAAACAAAATGGGTGGATATTGAAAAGGCAATAGGATTTTCTAGTTATAAAAACGTAAGGCCGTTGATTAAGAAAGCGATTTTGAAAATAAAAAAGCTAAACTGATTTTATGTATTCAAAAAAATTTTTATCTATAATTCTATTTTTCTTCGTCATTTTAGTTTCTACCTTACCTATGGCAAGGGTATAATAATTTACCGCTGCTATGAGCAGCGTAGAAAATATGTGGAAAATCATTCTAATCTTTGTTATACTAATCGTTATTCTGGTAATTTTATATTGGCGAACACAGAGACAGTTGAAAGAACTTAAATGGGCTAAAAAAAGTCAGTCTTCACGTTATGGCAAAATGACTGAGCAGTTTTTGCCATTTTTGGAAGATTATCCTTATGATCCGCAAAATTTTCGGTTTTTAGGTACGCCAGTTGACGGGATTCAGTTTGAAAAAGACAAGATTTTATTTATCGAATTCAAAACTGCAGATTCGCAAATGTCCGGCAGGCAAAAAGAAATAAAAGAATTGGTTGATAATAAAAAAGTTGAGTTTGAAGAACACCGAATCATGTAACGTGTAACTTATAACATATAACGCAAGTAAAATGAGAAATTTTCATGACGAATTAAAAATATTAATGGATGATTTTGTATTCAGAGTTTATGAGGCAACGAAAAAATTCCCTAAAGAAGAACTTTATGGTTTAACATCACAATTACGAAGAGCAGTACTCTCGGTGATTTTAAATTATATTGAGGGTTATGCAAGACAAAGAAAAGATGTATTAAAAAACTTTATAGAAATTTCTTACGGTTCTCTTAAGGAAACAAAATATTTACTTTATCCTCCCACCTTTCAGAATACCCCGCCGAAAGGTGGGAGGATTTATTTTAGTTATCGGCAAAAATATTTGGATGAAAAAGAATACAAAGAATTGATTGAGAAAGCTGATAAAATTGGAAAAATGTTATGGGGGGTACTTAAAAAGTTGTAATTGTAACTTTAATTAAGTTACAAGTTACATGTTATACGTTATACGAAATTTATGGTTAACCCTGAGGTGCGTTCAGACCGGGAGACAAAAAAAGTTGAACATTGTGAGGACAAAAAATATCGGAAGCGCTATTTTAGAAAAATAAAAGACAAAGTTTCTCGGAGGAAAATTAAAGAGAAGGGATTTTATAAATAGTATCTCGTATCTGGTAGCTAGAATCTAGAATGGAATTTGGAATATAAAATAAAAAATTCCAAATTCGAAATTACAAATCACAAATAAATTCAAAATTCTAATTTTCAAAATTCAAAACGTTTTGGTAATTTGAATTTTGGTCATTAGAATTTATTTGGAATTTGGTGCTTGTAATTTGGAATTTTCTAATTCGATATTCAATATTCAATTCAAGATACAAGATACTAGATTCCAGATTCATTTATATTATGAAATCATCAAAAAAGCTCGCAGTTTTTGATATCGACGGCACGGTTTTCCGCGGCAGTTTTATGATTGAATTAATGAAAACGTTGGTTCATTTTGGCGTTTTTCCGCGCGAAGCAGAACACGCGGTTGACAAAGAATATTTTGATTGGGTTGAGCGTCGCGCGCCTTATCAAAATTACGTTGATAAAGTGGTGGGAGTTTTTACAAAATTTATTAAGGGCTGTCGTGAAGAAGATATAAAAAAATATTCAGCCCGTATCGCTTCTTATTTTAAAAATAGAAATTATGTTTTTACCAAACGGTTGGCAGAAAAATTGCGCAAGACTCATTTTTTACTTTCTATTTCTGGTTCGCCAATTGAGGTGGTGCAGGAATATAATAAATATTTAAAGTTTGATGTTGCTTTTGGAACAATCTACGAGCTTGATCTAAAGACCAAAAAATACACCGGCAAAATGCTTCTTGATGGCGCTCATAAAAAAGAAAAAATATTTTGCGAGTTTTGCCAAAAAAATGGTTTTGATTTTAGAAATTCAATCGGCGTTGGCGACACAGAATACGACGCGACATTTTTAAAAAAAGTTGGAAGGCCAATTGTTTTTAATCCCAATGCGAATTTGCTGAAACTTGCGCGCAAAAATAACTGGGAAATTGTGCTGGAAAGAAAAGATGTGGTATATAAAATTAAAAATAATAAGTGTATTGAGGTGGATTCGTATTATTAGTTCACAGTTCATAGTTCATGGTTCATAGATAAAATACTCTGAACTTTGAACTGTGAACTCTGAACAAATTTATGAACAGCAAACTTTTCGGCGCAATTGCTATTTTGGTCGGCACCATTGTCGGCGCTGGTATTTTTGGCATTCCTTATGCCATATCCCGCGTTGGTTTGCCTCTTGGAATTTTGTATTTAATAGTTTTAGGAGTTGTTATTTTTATTACTGTTTTAGCTTACAGCGAGGTGGTTTTGCGGACAAAAGAAGAATATCAAATGACAGGATACGCCGGGAAATATTTGGGAATTTGGGGAAAAAGAATTTTATCTTTTACTTTGATTTTTTCAATTTACGGCGCCCTTTTAGCTTATACAATTGGCGTGGGAGATTTTTTAAACACTTTGCTTGAAAATTTTTTTGGCGGGACGCCGTTCTTTTATTCAATTTTGTTTTTTGTTTTAGCCGCGCTCGCCGTTTTAGCTGGGCTTCGGACAGTTGCTTCTTTAGAAAAAGCAATGACTTCAATTTTGATTTTCACTATTTTTCTTATTGGAATTTTGGTATTTCGCAATATTAATCCGGAAAACTTTTTCAATTTTGACAAGCATTATTTATTTTTGCCTTACGGCGTAATTTTGTTTGCTTTTACCGGCGCCACGGCAGTGGTGGATATGAAAAAATTATTAAAAGGCGAAGAAAAAAAGTTAAAAAAAGCGATTCTTTTAGGTCATATCATTCCTTTTGTTATTTATTTGCTTTTTGCAATTTTTGTTGTTGGCGTGACTGGTATTGCTACTTCAGAAGAAGCAATTTTTGGTTTAAGGGAAGCTATGGGGCCGGGCATGGCGGCAGTCGGCGCTCTTTTGGGAATTTTAACAATGACAACTTCATTTCTGATTTTAGGTTTAGTTTTAAAAGAAATTTTTATTTTTGATTATAAACTAAAAAAACTTTCTGCTTGGTTTTGGGCAATGATTATTCCTTTTATTGTTTTTATTTTTGGTTTAACGAGTTTTATTAAAGTCATTGGTTTAGTTGGAGCAGTAGTTGGCGGTCTTGACGGGATTATTATTTTAATGATGTATAAAAAAGCGAAAAAATTAGGCAACCAATCGCCAGCCTATTCTTTTAATTTACCAAGATTTATTTATTATCTTTTATTTTTAATTTTTGGACTTGGAGTTTTGTATGAAATTTATTTTTCCTTTTTCGGAAGGGTATAATGCGAATTTTTACGAATTTATTATACAAATTTTTACAAATTGAAAATTGATTTAAAATTTAAAATTCAAAATTCAAATTTAGTTATTTATGAAAACTTTAATCCGTAAACTAATTCCAAAAAATATAATAAATCTATATCATCGTTTTTTGGCCACGCTCGCGGCCATCTTTTATAATTTTCCTTCGAGAAAATTGTATGTAATTGGTGTAACGGGCACAACCGGCAAAACAACGGTTTGCAATTTGATTGGCAAAGTTCTTGAAGAGGCTGGTTTTAAAGTCGGGATTGCAACAACGGCAAATTTCAAAATTGCAAATAAAGAATGGATAAACGACACTAAGCAGACAATGCAGGGCAGATTTAGATTGCAAAAATTATTAAAAAAAATGGTTAAAGAAGGATGTCGATACGCGGTAATTGAGACTTCTTCAGAAGGAATCGCCCAAAACAGGCACTTGTTTATTGATTATAGCTGCGCAGTTTTTACTAATTTGACGCCAGAACATATTGAGTCGCATGGTTCGTTTGAAAAATATAAAGAAGCTAAAGCCAAACTCTTTAAGAGTTTGGTAAATCCCAAATCCCAAATCCCAAATCCTAAACAAATTCAAAATTCAAAATTCAAAATCCCAAACAAAAAAGTTATTATTGCTAATCTAGACGATCTATATGCGGAGTATTTTTTGGGATTTGAGGCAGATGAGAAATGGGGATACGGCGCGAATTTCCAATTTCCAATTTCCAATTTCCAATTAAACTCCAAATTTCAAAATTTAAAAATTATTAAGACCAAAAATATTCAAATTTCGCCAAAAGGAACGAAGTTTTTTATCAACAATCAAGAATTTAGTTTAAAATTACTTGGTGAATTCAATGTTTATAATGCTTTAGCGGCGATATGTGCAGGTCGGTCGCAGAATGTTCCGATGGAAAAAATAAAAATCGCGCTAGAAAAATTTAGATCAATGCCCGGGAGAATGGAAAAGGTTGAGGGGGGGCAGGATTTTTTGGTTTTTGTTGATTATGCTCATGAGCCAGCCGGACTTGAATCAGTTTATCAGACATTGAAAGAAATCAAAAAACCGCAAGCAAAAATTATTTCTGTTTTAGGATCTTGCGGCGGCGGCCGAGATCGCGCAAAGCGGCCAACTTTAGGAAAACTTGCCGCAAAATATGCAGATTATGTTATTATTACTAATGAAGATCCTTATGATGAGGATTCGATGAGTATCATTGAACAAGTGGCTTTTGGCGTGGCAAAAGAGAAAAATCGAGAAGAAAATAAAAATTTTTGGAGAATTTTAGATCGCGAAGAAGCCATAAAAAAAGCCATTTTGATGGCAAAAAAAGATGATATTGTAATTTTAACCGGCAAAGGTTCGGAGCAGTGCATTATGGGAAAATCAGGCAAAAAAATTCCTTGGGATGAGAGAAAGGTGGCGCGGAAAATTCTAGAAATACACAGCCTTTCCGACATAAAGTCGGGATCTTCGTTTCACTCCGAAAAGCCTGCGGCTACCACAAACAAGATAGGTAGCCGCAATCTTTAGATTGCGTAAAATAATTTCAGAAAAGAAAGAAAAATCGAGTTATACATTTTTTCGCGACCGCGAAAATCTGTATAACTAAAAAATTTAATTTCTATTGTAAGAGTCAAAAAAGATAATAAAATAAAAAAGCAAAGGCAATGCCTAAGATAAATCCTACAATTGCTTCAGGATAAGTATGGCCGATGCGCTCGCCTAGATTCATTTTTTTTGGAAGGAGTTTTTCTTTTTCTTCGCTAGGCAATCTTTTTACAAGATTTAATAAAAGTTTTCCTTGTTTTTCTACGTACATGCGAAGACCAAGCGCATCGCGAAGCATAATCGCCCCAATTATTATAATAATCGCAAAAGTAATAGAATTAATTCCTTGAGAAAGCGCCGCTACCGTTCCTAAAGAAGACAAAAAAGCGGCATGAGCAGAAGGCATCCCACCATAATCATCTAAATATCGCCAAGAAATTTTCTTTTCGCGAATAAATCTTATAAATAATTTTATCAGTTGCACCAAAAAACCGGAAAGAATAGGGATAAGAAGGAGTTTAAAAGGCATGATGATAAATTTCAAATTCAAATGTCAAATTTCAAATCAAATTCAAATGTCAAATTTCAAATATAAAATTTGGCATTTAGTCATTTGATATTCATTTGATATTTGGATTTTGAACTTTGGGTTTATTACTGTATTGTATCAAATAATTAAATTTTCCACAAATGATTTTGTTGATAAACACAACAGAAGACAAATCTCAAATAGCTTTGATAAAAAACAGCAAAATTTTAGCTCAAGCAATTTTTGAGGCTGAACTTTCACATTCAGAAAAACTTTTGCCGGAAATTTCAAAATTATTCAAATTGGAGTCCTTGCAAAAGTTGGTAGCCGCAGGCTTTAGCCTGCGTAGGCAGGGCTTCAGCCTGCGCGATCTGGAAGCCATTATTGTTATTACTGGCCCGGGTAGCTATACAGGATGTCGGGTTGGTGTTGCAACAGCCAATGCACTAGCGTTTTCTTTAGATATCCCCATCATTGGCATCAATAAATTTGAAATTTATAAAAATCCCCGCCTGTGTCAAGACTTCGGCGGGCAGGCAAAAGAAAAAGATTTTTTTGGCAAAAAAACAATCTTAAAAATTATTCAAATTGCCTGCAAAAAATTAAAAAAGAAAAAAATAGAGAAAATTACCTTGCCTTTTTACGAGAAGCCGCCGCATATCACAAAACCAAAGTCAATATTCTAAAATTTTTTAGTTCTCGATTCACTTCGTTTGCTTGAACGATATCATTTATGATTATTCTTCGAGCGAAGGCGCGAAGCGACTAAGTCGAGAAACATGTTTAAAAAAAAATAGAAAAGTGACTGTTGCCGTAAGGTGACAGTCACTTTAGTTAAAATAAATAATTGATAGTTGTTTGTTAATATTTGGTATTTTTTGTGAGATAATAAAATAACGCTATAGCGTCAAAATATTATCTAAACATTTTTAAGTTTTTATATTATTTATTCCACACCTTTTAAAATACTCCACCGCTCTATGGTGGGGACAAAAAATTAGAGCCTTTCGGCGGGGTCTAATATCCCGCTGAAAGGTGGGAGGATTTATTTCAGAATGACGTTTTTTAGGCGCCTGCCAGCAAAAAGTGAGCGAGAAGCTCGGCCTGCCAAGGTGGTCTGGCGTACCTTTTTGAAAGGTAAAGGGTGCAACTCCTAAAGGCGCCCCTGAGGTTCCTTGGTTCTTTTACACAAAAGGAGGTTGACGATGAGTGATATTGTAAGAAGGCCCGAATCAAAAGAAGCGCTTTTAGCAAAAATTGAAAGTTTAGTCGGAATTCAAAAACCAGGTCAGAATTTTAGTTCTCCCGCTGCAACAAAGAGCAGTAATTTGCTGCAAATTACCTTTTTGTTTGATACTACCGGCAGTATGTATCATTATTTTGAAAGAGGCAAAAAGTCAATTGCAAAAATTGTAAGGAAGGTTGCAGAAAAGCATTCCAACGCAAAATTTTGCTACGTTGCTTATAAAAATCACGGCGACGAAGATTATTTTGGCGGCACAAATCCTTTTTTTGCTACTTCTTTTTCCAGTTTGCCAGCCCAGCTTGAAAGCGAATTGCAAAAAGTAAAAAACGGCGGCGGGGGTGATGGCCTTACGGCTTTAGAATGCGTTTTCCATTATTTGAATACACGAACAAGCTGGCTGCCAACTGCTGCAAAAACAGTGGTCTTAATCGGCGATATGCCGCCGCATGGAGTTTTGGATTCGATTTCTTGCTGTCCGAGAGAGAATAATTACAAAGCGGAAGTTGAGGAGTTTAAACGAAAGGGCATTAAAGTTTATTCAGTTTTTTGTTTTGAAGAGGGAGAGCTTGGTTCGCGGCGCAAACAGAAAGTCCAGGAATTTTTTAAATGGATTGCCAAAGAAACAGGCGGCCGCTATTTAGAGCTTTCAGAAATTGATGAGGTCGTTGATTTACTTACTGCAATTTGCATGAAAGAAACTGGCAATCTTGAAAGCTTTATTGCCGAACTAAGAAGTATTGGTCGGCTTCGGCCCGGTTCAAATAAAGAAAAAACCCTTTTAGCTTTGGGCGATGGAAGAAAATAAAATATTTTTAATAATTCAGGCTTTTTAGCCTGATTTTTTGTGATTAAAAGAATTAAAAATTTTGACTAGAACTGAGAAGAATTTTTCTTACCTTTTTCAGTATTTTTCTTTTTTAATAATAAGAAAATAGAAGCAGCTCTTTTAAGATAAAGGAGGTTTTTATGAAAAACAAAGATATGGTAAGAGGAATTGGGCTTTTATATGATTTGGTATCCACAATGGGCAAGACAGCAGTAATAAAAATTTTAGACTCTGAAGCAACCGATGAATCTTTGGAAGAAACGCGCGAAACAATAAAGAAAAATTTTAAAAGAAAGTTAAAGGCCATAGTTTCTGGATTTTTTGATGATGAAGAAGAAAATAAAGAGTCTGATAATACGCAGAAACCGACAGCACAAGGAGATAAATAATGTGGTCCACGATTTTGATTGTTTTTTTGGCGCTGGCGTGTCTGGCGGTTGGTTCGAGTTTTATTTTTGATTGGTGGACGCCATTTAAAGAAGAAAAATCAGTTAAGGTGATTGGCAATAACGGAGAAAAAAGAATAGAAACACGGCTTGAAAAAGCGCCGTTGTCAAAAAAAGAAAAATGGTTTGTCGGAATTTTAGCTTCCGGCATTATTGTTTCTTTATTGTCTTTAATATTTGTTTTTAATCCGCCTTGGCTTGCGAAATTGCGCGAGAGAATGAATAGGAGAAAATAATTTTTTGTTCTTTTTGTTTTTGTGTCGGCTTATTCAGCCGGCATTTTTATTAGATAATAAAATGACGCTATAGCATCAAAATATTATCTACAAACTTATTTTAAAATATCTGTTAAGTAATAATTCGATACGGTCGTATCATTTTATTACTAAATACTTTTTAATTTTAGAAATAATTTGGACAGTCACCGTACGGTGACTGTCGCCCAATATTTTTCAAAGACGCAAAAAATGCGTCTTTTTTAGTCCCCTTCCATGTATTACAATGTCTTATATATTCTTTGATTAAGAATAAAAAGAAGAGAAAAATGGGCTATAAATATTTGTTGAAAAAATGGGAGGGGATTTGTGGATAACTTTTTGTTTTTTTGGTTAATTCAGGGTAAAATTAAATCAATCAACAAATAACAAATAACAAATAACAATTTTACTTATTACGGTTATTTGTTTACTGTTATTTGTTATTTGAATTTATGACTAATGGAACACAACCAACTCCGACGCAACCAACAGGGCAAGCACCGCAGGCGCCACAAACCTCGCAGGCGCCAGCGCCAAAAAAGGGAAGCGGCCTCAAAATCTTTTTGGGAATTTTGGGCGGCTGTCTTGTTGTTTTAATTATTGTCGGCATTGTTGGTTGGATTTTGGTAAAAAAAGCAGCGAAAAAAGCGGGAGAAGAATTTGAGAAAGCCTCAAAAGAATTAGAGCAATCCTTTAATGGTTTAGAAAAGGCCGGCCCTTCTTTGAATGAGCAATTAAAAAATCTGGAAAATGTGACTCCGACTCCAAGCGAAGAAGAAACTGAAGTTGCGCCTGGACCATAAAATTATAACCAGTCAGAATTTCTTGAGCTAGTTTTATTGTCGAGGATAGCGAGCGAAGAAAAAGTGTTTACACTTTTTCTTCCGAGCGTCGCAGACAACAAGGGGTATAAAAACCCCGCAGTAAGCTAGCGGCTGGGTATAAGTATTTTTGAGTCCAGAGCTTGCTCTGGGGTTTAAAACCCTTTATTTAACATTATTCTATGGCTAAAAAATCAACATTGATTTTTATACTTTTATTTGTTGTTGTTTTTGTTTTACTGGGGATGTTATTTACGATTACTCGCGCGCAAGCAGCAACAGGCACAGTTACTGGCAGTGTCAAACTTTCTGATGGAACAACATCAGCAGGCGTGGGAATTACTGTTGTAGTCAACAGCGATACTTGGCCGCGGATTACTGGAGCAACAGCATCGGATGTAACTGATGCGGGCGGCAATTTTTCAATTACTGTAAATGAAGGCACAGGCTATAAAGTCTGGGCAGTAGCTGATTCTGATACTGCTTATGGAAATTCTTCTTCCGCAACAGTTGATGTTGCAGCCGGCGGCACAGTTTCAGCAGGGAATTTATCTTTAACTGATTTGCAATTTAAAGGCCGGATTACTTATCCTGACGGCAGCGGCGTTGGTCCCGGTTCTCTTGTGGAAGTGCATACTCCAGCAGGAGATGTTTGGAAAAGGGATGAACTTGATTCTAATGGCAAATATTCAATTGGCGGGCTAGCAGTTGGAAGTAATTATGCTTGGGAAATTCAATTAGATTCTTCAATAACAGGTTATACAAAACCTCAGGGTCAAAATGTGACAGTCACTGATGGGATGACAGCTTTAGAAATAAATGCGACATTAATCGCGGCGCCAAAGCATATAACAGGTACAGTTTCTCGTCCAGACGGCAGTCCAGTTTCTGGCGCTTTGGTTCAAGCTTGTCCAGATAAAAATCCAAATCTCGCCTGTAGCAGTGACAATACTGATGCGACTGGCACTTATGATCTTTATTTATCTTCTGGGACATGGCATATGACAATGGGACCAGACCTTTCTGATTCAACTGCCGATTGGGTCTATTTTGGTTTCCCTGAGACTGTTACTTTTAGCGGCGAGGCAGTTGAAACCTTAACTAAAAACTTTACTGTAACCAAAGCAGATGCCAAGATTAGTGGTTTGGTAAAATTAGCTTCAGGGGCTAATAGCATTAACTCTGATATTCAATGTTACACGTCAGAAGGCAAAGGCAGTGTTCGCAAAACAGATCAAAGCGGCATTTTTGGTTTTTATTTGCCAGCTGGCAGTTACCGATGCGCTGTTTTTTCTTTAGATACTGATGGTCGGGATCAAGTATTTTCAGAAATCAAAACAACTCTCTTGTCCGGCGTAACAAGAGATTTAGGGGTCATTCAAGGAAAAGCAAGAACTTCTCATGTCACAGGCCGAGCTCATCTTTCGACAGGTGAAGGAGCACAGGGTACAGACATTGTTCTTTGGCAAAAAGATGGAGTAGGAAAACAAAGAGTAGTTGCCGGCGATAATGGGACTTATGACGCCTTAGTTGTTCCGGGCAAGTGGGTTGTTGGTGTGGAAAATGGCCATAGTTATTATCTTTACGATGATTTAAAAGAAGTAGAAATCACCGCTGACTTTCAAACAGTTTCTGGCATTGATATTCAGGTGGCGCGCAATGAAGCTAATGTTGTAGGAACATTGAAGGACGAAGCTGGAAATACAGTTGTAAGTCAAGGCGGGGCAGTTTATATCCGCGACGCTCAAGGAAATTATAAATTTACTGGTTCAGTTGATGCCAATGGAAGCTATAGTTTTGCTGTACCAACAGAAATGTTAGGCGGCAATGGAGCAACTGTTTATTTAGGTTGGCAGCCAGAACCTAACGCGACTTATAGTTTTCTTGCAGAAAAATCTGCCACTTTAGTGCAAAAAGGTGCGCCTCTGGCTGGTTCTTTTATGTTTGAAGATGTGGCTGTTAATGTAGAGGTCAAGCGCGATGATAAAACTGTTTCTGGCGGCTTTGTTGATCAATATGGCAATTCTGTTTCTCCCGACTTTGCTATGAAAGTGATGGCTTCAGACGGCAGAGGGAATGTCAGAGTAGTTGATGTCGCGGCTGGCGGATATAGTTTTAGCGTTTGCGAAGGAACTTGGAATATAACATACAAAATTACTGATGAAGATACAGGCTATATCAATCCGGTAAATAAATATACTACCGCTGAAGTTAATCCTGCTGATGCAAATGTAACAAAGCAGGTTGCTATTTTAAAAGCTGATGCTGTTATTTCCGGCACTCTAAAAGATGAAGAAGGCGTGGCTGTGCCTTATACTAGTGTTTATGTCACAAATCACAAGGCAATTGAAGGTCGGGATAAAGACTTAATTAAAGTAGAAGGTTATACTGATGGCAGCGGTAATTATACTTTAAATGTTGCAGGTGATGAGACTTATCAAGTGGGGGCTGGTGAAGCAACAAGTATTTCTTCTAATGCGATAAACCCTGATTATAAAGAAAGCAAGCCAGCACGGGGCAGCAGTGCAATTGCTGATTTGCAATATCAAGAGTCTGACGCGGTGATTTCTGGACAGGTGACAAAAGGAGGGAAGGCTGTTTCTTCTGGTTTTGTTCAAGCCTGGTCAGATGAAGGTGCTCAAGCGACAGCAGAAATTGACTTGACGGGGAGATATGAAATTAAAGCAACAAAGAATGATCATTGGCATGTTAAGGCAGCAGAAATTGATGGGCAATCGCTTTATCTTAGCCTAACAGCAGATAAGACGCCTTCGGGCAGTGAAATAGTTAATCTATCCCTTTCTAAATCAGAATTTACTGTTCCGGCGCCCGAGGTAAGAATATTTGATGCTAATAATCCGATAAGTGTTACCTTATCAGATGGAACAACAATTACTGCTCCAGACAAGGCTTTTGACAGCGAAGGAGAAATTACTTTGACTGTCTCGCCGAAAATTGATATTACCTCTTCCGATTCTTCCAAACCTTTGTCTTTGGGCTACGATATGAAAGTTAAAGATTCAGATGGCAAAGAAATCATTTCTTTCTTAAAGCCTGTATCAATATCTTTTCATTACACAGATGATCAACTTGATGAATTAGGAGTAGATGCCGATGAATTAGAAACAAGCTATCTTGACGAAGTAAACAATCTCTTAAAAAGTACTGGCTTTGCTGCAGCAAACCCTCAAACAAATACTATTACTGTTTATTCGGATCACTTTACTGCTTTTGGCCTAACTTCTCCTTACGCCAAAGGCATGGTTAGCAGAAAAGCAAGTATTATTTTGACACCTAAAAAAGCAAATTCAAAGGTAATTGCTTATAATCAAAAAGGGAAGAAAGTTTTTTCCTTTACTCCTTATCCAAGCAGTTATTCAGGAGAGTTTGAAGTAATTAGTGCCGATGTGAATGGCGATAAAAAAGCGGAAATTATTACTGCCACAGGTTCTGGAATGAAGTCTTATATCCGCGTCTGGCGGGTAATTACGAAAAAGAATAATAAAAAGAAAATAAAGCATCTTTCAAGTTTTTACGCCTATGGCAAGAAATTTAAAAAAGGTGTTAATTTGACCGCCGCGGATTTTGATCGCGACAAAAAATACGAAATTATTGTCGCCCCGCAGTCCGGCAATAAAAAAATAAAAATTTATCAATATAATTCTAAGAAAAAGAAATTTAGTCTTTTTAAAAAAATTAAGGCTTATGAAAAAAGTTTTAAAGGAGGGATTAGTTTAGGTGTTGGCGATGTTAATAATGACGGGAAAGTTGATTTAATTACTGCCCCTCAATCTTATACCAAAAAGAAGACAAAAGTAAAAGTCTATATTTATAACAGCAACACCAAAAAATTTCAGCTTTTGGCGAAATTCTGTCCTTATCCAAAGAAATTTTTCGGCGGCATAGAAATTAAAGTCGGCGATGTGAATGGCGATCAACAAAAAGAAATAATAACTGCACCAAACAATTATTTTGGTCCTTTGGTAAAAATTTATCAGTATAATTTGACCAGAAAAAAAATGAATTTATTGGCGAAATATTATGTTTTCAAAAAAAATTACAAAAATGGGATAAATTTAGAAGTAGCTGATCTGAATGATGACGGAAAAGAGGAGATGGTTGTTGGACCTAACGACGGCTATAAGCCGCAGGTTCGTGTTTTAAGCTATCAAAATAAAAAGATGTTTAAAGCAAAAAATTTTCGAGCTTATAAGAAAACATATCAAAAAGGAATAGAGTTAGAGTTGGCCGATGTTAATAATAATGGTTTTAAAGAAATAATAGTCGCGTCCCAAAAAGGAACGGCGCGGGTGAAAATTTATAAAGCTAGCGGCAAAAAAGCAAAATTGTTAAAAAAGTTTTTAGGTTTTCCAAAAAGCTATCAAAACGGCGTAAATTTAGCAAGCGGAATATTTTAGGTTAACAAGTAAAATATAAAAAACAAAAGACCCATATTATATCTGGGTCTTTTGTTTATATCTTGAACTTTAATTATATTAATTTTAGCCAGGTTTTTATTGCTTGGTAGCCATTTTTAAAAGCTAGTTTTGGGAGTTTGTTTTTAGAAAACCAGCGCACTTCTTTAACATCAGAGGCGGGACGGGGAATGCCTTTTAAAATTTTTGCTTCGTAATAAATATTTAAAGTTCGTTCGCTATTTCCATAAGTATCCATATAAATTCCGACTAATTTTTTGATTTTTATTTTCAGCCCAAGCTCTTCTTTAATTTCTCGTAAAAGTCCGCGATCCGGCGCTTCGCCTTCTTCCAAAAATCCACCCGGCACATCCCATTTATTTTTAAAGGGAGGGCCAGCACGTCGACCCAAAAGTACCTGATTATTTTTGACAATCAGCGCCGAAGCAGTGGGCTTTGAATTTTGATAAAAAACAAAACGGCACTTTTTGCAGACAAGCCGTGATTTATCATCTACTAATTTTTTTATTAATTTCCCGCCGCATTTTGGGCAAAAAGAGAATTTCATAATTTTTTATGCCGCGTTGGGCGCGGCGGTTATTAAAACAAAAATACCCCCGCCACGGGTTGAAAGCGACCATAGGGAGCTTTCAACGGGCAGCTACCTTACTATAATTCCAAAAGAAAGGCCGCCCAGGACGGGTAGAAAATTTTTTTAAAACTACTCCGTAAGTCCCATCCCGCTCTTCAATGATTTTTAGAATCTTCCAGCCAGTGCCTAAAAGCAGTTTTTCAAGTTCGCTGGGCGAGACCATTAATATTAAAAACCAATTTCCTTTTTCTTTTTTATATTCTATTCTTATTTTTATCAAGCCTGCTGGTTTTCCAGCTTTTATATTTTTTTGATGATAAGCAAGATGTTTTGGATTTTTTGTTTTGTAGGGGTTTCTGATTGTCGCGATTATCCTGCCTCTTGGCGTTGTGATTTTATAAAGATTTTTGAGAAATTTTCTTGTTTGGCGCACAGAGCCGGCTAAGCCAAAATTATTAAACATCAGTAAGGTGGTATCAAAATAATTTTTTGGGAAATTTAGCTTTCGCAAATCCATCAAAACGACATTTTTTATTCCTCTTTTTTGCATCAGCTTGACCGCGCCCGGTGAAATATCCAAAGCCCAGACTTTAAAACCTTTGTTTTGCAGATAAAGTGAATGCCTGCCCGCGCCCGCGCCGATATCCAGCACTTTCCCGCGGACATATTTTAAAATTTCTTTTTCTGACTTTTTCCATTCTCTGTATTTACTGAAATAAATTTTTACATCTTGCGCTTTGTTAAAAAAGCCGTCATCCCGGCGGATAAAATAAACAACTTTTTTATTTTTTGAATAATCATTTAAAAATTTGCCAAATATATCTGTCATTTAGTTATCATTTTCATCGCTTTTTTTATTCTTTTATCCCGCGTTTCTTTCCTTTTCGCTTCGCAAATCCAGTTAATATATTCTCTTTGATGCGATGGCGGCATACTCCTAAAGACCGCCAACAATTTCTTCGGCGATTTTCGCGGGGCAGTTTTTAAGTCGTTTGGGATGGATGGATTTTTTGTTTTCATTTTGTTTTTTAGTTAGAAGTCAACTCTTAGTTTATTTTTGAACATAAATAAAGTTCTTTTTATATTTAAATTGACTTCCAAAATGTGAGCATTACCGCTTTTTCTTTTTCATTAAGCCCTCTTTGACTTTATCTAGGTTCTCGCAGAAGAAAGAATATAATTCATCAAAGTTTTTTAAGTATTCTTGTGGTGTAACTTTTTCGTCTCCCTCAGGTAAAGTTAATTGTAGCGCCGCCGTTTCAATTAGATATAGTTGATTAGTTTTTGCAGCTTTGCAGCCAGGGAAAATATTGTTAATTACTAAAAGTTTGTTTCTATTTTTGGATACCTCAATGATGCTTCTTATTTTTTCATCTATTGGTCGAATATCCCAATCCATAAATCCTTTTAGGCGCTTTCTTTTACCAACAGAATTTGGTGGTGGAGGAGTTTTTGGTTTATGGTTTTTTCCTTCAGAAAAATGAATATTATTATTTAATCCTTTAATTTCACTTGGTTTTTGACCAAAAGCATTTCCTTCAATACCCGCAACGCCTTTTATTTCTCTTTTTTTAAGCTTTAATAATTCAGCAACAATTTGTTTAGCTTCTTTAACCCTGTTTTTATCTTCATCGGTTGGTTCCTCAATTTCTCTACCTAACAATTCATTAATATAAGGTTTTAACTTATTAAACATTATATTATTTATTTCTTTCCATTGGATAGAGTCTCTATCAAAATCAGTTTTATTTGTCGTGACCGGAACATGATTTAAATAGATTTCGCCAAAAAGAAGATTAAGTGTCTGTTTATAGGAAGGATCTGGGTGGCCAAAAAATTCTCTATCAGTTATTAATCGACCCAATTTATAACATCGTAGTCCGCCTTTAAAGCCGCTTCGAGGCACCAAATGACCTATCCATCCCCTTACGATTTTAAAATTATCAAAATAGTTTTTTACATCAAAAGAAAATTTTTCAATTTTAGGTTCAATGGGGAATGGTTCAAATTTTATTTTTTCACCATTATAAAAGATTATGATCTCATTTTATTCAATTAATGGTCTGTAGGTATCTGCTATAACTTTTTTTAGTTCTTCGTTTTTAATTTTTCTTTTTAGTTCACCTACATCTATACGTACATAGCCGTCATTTATTTCTACAGTCTTTTTTATTACGAGATATTTTTTTAGTCTATAGTTATATAAGTCATCATCACTAAATGAAAATTTAATTTTTTTATTATGAGGAGAAGCAATAATTCTCATTGTTTTTCCTAAGTAACCCATTGCAGCTTTGCCACCTTGAGAATAGGCACCTATATCAGTGTTTCTACGTTTTTTAATTTTTCCCCACTCAAGAAATTCTTTAAGCTCTTTAATATCCATTCCATAGCCACCATAATTTGTTATTTGTAAACTTTTTTTAGAAACTAATATTTCTATCTTTAGAGTTTTTCCCAATATGCGATTACTAACAGCATTATCAGTAAGTTCAAGAAATGCGTCAAGATATCTGCTGAAATTTGAAAAAAGCGCATGTTTTAAGCCAGGTTCAAATTTTTCAGTTATTGTGATTTCCTTTTTGTCAGTCATAATTTTATTTTATTATAATTTAAATTCCTTATTTTTAGTAAAGTGGAATTTTGTTTTAATTTCTTTTACCCTTTTTTCAATTTCCGAGAAAATTTTATTCACTTCTTCTTCGGAATATTCATAAGCACTTCGGTTAGCACAATTGCCCAATATTTTTAATCTTTTGAGGATTTCATTTGTTCGATAAACGGCTAACCGCTTGAAGTTTTCTCGTTTTTTATTGGTATCCATGACAATATTGTTGATTATCTAGTAAATATGTAATACACTTGTAAAGGTATTATATATTTATAGCACCATTAATCTTTTCTAGTTTGATTAATGTGTGTAATACATTTATAATACTATTATACATTTGTAGCATTGTCAATACCCTTTAGTCTAATTAATTGTGGATAACCTAAATATTCAAAAAAAGCGCTTAAATAAGCGCTAATTCTTCGAAATGAGAACAAACCCAGCAATTTTATTTAAAACGGAGCCGACGGGGCTCGAACCCGCAACCTCGTCCGTGACAGGGACGCGATCTAGCCAGTTGATCTACGGCTCCAAAATTTATCACTATCTCTTTACAACCAAATCCGAACCTATTTTATCGCAAACTCGTAATTTTGGAAAGACCAACTACTGCGGTTCCGCGCCCCGCAGTTGCGGGGCTGGCAAACCCCGCAAAAATTTTCAGATTCTTTTTAATGGGCGCGCGCAAATTGTTTTTTTTAATAAGGAGAAAATTT
>JBFLZX010000016.1:0-32073 GCA_040756075.1 Patescibacteria group bacterium
TTATTTTCCTTAAATGCTTTCTAATCTTTGTTTCTGATGGGATTTGGTTAAGTAATGCGATCATAAAACAAGAGTTAATTATTATTAATTTCTATTCTACTCTTGTTCCATCAGACTTAGTATACCCCTAAATTATATTTCCATTTTTGATCTAAATGATTTTTTTCTCTTTAAGATTCGCCACTGACCTTTATAACTCCTTCTGCCTTCCTCTTATTTTAATTTAAGAGGAAGAATAATTATCCACAAATCTCTCCACAAATCTCTTGACATATTTATATACAGTGCTATACTGATAATGTCTCTCGGTTTTATCATAGACTGAGAGGGCATTACATCCATGGGCAACCTTCCTCGCGGAGGGTTGCTTTTATTTTGGACGACGTTTTAACTCTCTCCCCCATATATCGTTTTTAATAGTCAATACATCAAAATAACCATTTCCCCCTGTCCGCAATTCTTCAGAAACATTATTCTTAGACGAAAAGATATAAACCTTTTTACCCCTTGTGCGTAAATAAGTTATTAGCGCCAAAAAATCAGAGTCGCCAGTAAAAAATACTGCTACGTTATATTTTTCAATATGATGAAGTGCATCAATTGTTATTTCAACATCCATATTACCTTTTTCTTCAATTGACTCCCCCTCCGATGTAATAACACTTATACGTTTTAATTCTTTCTTACGAACGATAAATTTTAGTCCCTTTTTTAGAAAAGTATAAAATTTATGCCGACCGTTCAGGCTATAATTTCGTGTACCATCAGCAGGGTAAGCAGAATAATAAAAAACCTCTACTGATAAACCATTAAATGTTTTTTTAATAAAATTTCGCAATTTCTCATAATCGAAGAATCTGCCTTTCGCTTTCTGTGCCTCCCATAAATTAGAAGCGTCTATAAAAACATAAACAACATTTTCTTTAGCTTTATTTTTTAATATCATATTTTAAATTATTTTTCCCCAGTTTTTTATAAACCAGTTTTGGCATGGGTTTTGGTTAGGGGGTAGAAATTAATGACTCCACCTTTCCCCTCCCCTTACATTAAGGGGAGGCATTTGTCCCGCCTTTCGGCGGGAGTCCGAAATATACAGACTTCCCGACGCAAAGTCGGGATCTCCGCTTCGCTTCGAAAAGTCTGAACTCAATTTTTTCTCGACTTCGCTCGAAATATAAAAGTCTATTTATAAATATTTTTTAATTTCCTGCATCAGGATTTTTTTAAAATCTTTTAAAATCATCTGGTGGCTTATTGGCAACAAAATTGATAATTCTTTTTTAAAATTTATCTTTGTTTTATTTAAGTTTTCTTCTATTGTTTTTAATTGATTACTGTTAACGAATCTGCGAAGCACTGGCTGGCGCAGGATAAAATAAATATCATAATAATCTCTCGGTTTTTTCCTACCTAATAATGCTCCAATTTCCCCCCCAACTATCTTCTTGGCGGGCGAGTGAATAAGTGAATATGACGGCAAGTAATCGCTAACAATAGTTGTTATTTCATAATCAGTTTTTTTCCCCCTTCTTAAAGAAACTTCAAATTTCATTTCATCTGAAATATCATAAAGATTATAGCTAATTATGCCTAAATAGCCGCCAGTTGTCGGTTTAGCTTCTTTTAAGCTGATTTTTATAGCAGTTTTTTCGATTTCTGAAATTGTTTCAATGAATAAATTATCAATCAATTCGTATCGATAAATATTTTGGCCATCAAAATCCAAATCCTCTGAAAAACGCGGACTACCATAAATAATTTTTAAAGCCGTACCACCTTTAAATAGTAATTTTTCCGAGTCTTTTATTTTATAAAGAGATGATAAAAATATGTGCTGGATATATTCACGAATAATATTTTTTTCAATGGTTTGAAATTTTTTAACAAATTCTTTTAGGGCGTCTTGACTCAGCATAAAGTTTTTTTATTAATTTAATCATTTTAGGCTGTTTGAATAATTTAATATAATTATATAATCTGACTTTTTTAATTTTTTTTAAATCCAACCTTTCATAATACAAATCTCTTTTCTTAAGAGATACAAAATATAAATAATCAGCTAAAGCTTTCTCTGGTTCAGCAATTAGAATTGTATTGTTGAAATATTTTATTGCCTTGTAACCAGCAAAAATTTCTTTTTTAAGTTTATGATAAACAAAATGCATATTTTTTACTTCAAACTCCCTAGTAGTTTTAGTGGTAGCTGAAGTAATGGCATAAATAGTCTCGGGAATTATTCCGTAGAACGACAGTGCTGCATCAAAAGAAATATAAGACGGCTCATAAAGGCGATTTGCTATTAAATAAGGGCTGGGGGGATAATCGGCTAAAATATAAAGTCCGCTTCGAAGTTTTACAAATAAGCCCTTTTTTGTATGAGTTTTAATAAACCACGAAACAGCATACGAAGAAATATCAAAAATGCGCCTAAATTCTAAGGGTGTAAAAATACTAATTTTCTTTTCTCTTAACTTTTTGACTACGTTATATGGCTTTAATTTTCGCTGCATATTGTTCCCTATTCATGTTTTGAAAAAAGTAGTTATAACTACTAAAAACAAAACGTCTCTATCTTATTTTAACATCGCCAAAGAAGTTGTCAATATTGCGTGAATTTGGGCGGAAAATGGCAGGTATTCACGGATATTTAGAAAACGGGGACTTTTATCAATACACTCCCTCTCTCTGCCCAATAGCAATAAGAACATAGTCGCTCGCTTCGGCCAGCTTAGCTTGCCTTCGCTCGCGGACTATGTTCTCCAAAACCCCTCGGTTTTGGTATTTCCGCTTCGGGAAACCTCGGCGGTTTCCCTACCCCTTCCCCCTGTATCGGAATTATTGAAATTCCGATACAACAAAAATAATTAATCGCTTATTTGCGATTTTGTAAACTATGCGATATAGCCAGACGCGAAGACGGTAGCAATCCGCATATATTCCTTTCATCTTTTTGCCTAAATACGGTTTTTCTTCTAAAGCTTTTAAGGCAATTAGAATTTTGTTTTTGTCTTGAGTTTTGATTTTTTTTAATTCTTTTCTGGCTTCATTTGATAAAATAACTTTATATTTCATCTTGTTTTTATCCTCTTATTGCCCTTTTTCACTTTATATTTTATTGATTTATCTCGAATAATCTCTAAACCTTCATCGCTTAAAATTTCATCTAATGTATAATATTTTTTTTCTTTAATATCCTTTTCGCCGCGCTTGATTGCTTTTACCATTTTTGGATCAGTGGCAATGTCTAAAGTTGCGACAATACTTTCCCATTCATCAGCAGAGATCATTACAGCTTTTGGCCTTCCGTCGATCGTAATAATAAATCGTGTTTCTGGCTGCTGAATTTTCTTAATAATGTCAAACAGATTCATACGCGCTTGGGAAGCCGGAATGATTGAAGATAAATTTGTTGCCATAGTTTTTTAGGTTAGTATATAATTATCAAAATGAACCCGACCCCGCCGCAGAGCAGCGGGGTATCAGGGCGGGTTTGGATCTGAGAGGTGGCGGCTCCGCCGCCCTTAACCAGATTTGCCCTTCATCTCCGCCGCAAGCGGCGGAGTATTCGGGCAAACAGAATAAATATATATGTCCTTTTAAAGGTACATTAACATATTGAGGTTATTTTTGTCAAGAGATTTCATTTCTAGTGAGATTCTTCAGTCCCTTCGGGACTTCAGAATGACAAAAAACTTATGAATCCAAAATGACACTGTACCTAAATCAATTTTTTCTCCTTAAAACTAAATGGGTGTTTGTTTTTGGCAATGATGATGTGATCCAAAACTTCGATGCCCATTATTTTACCTGCTTCGACAAGGCGTTTGGTGATGGCTAGATCATCGGCTGATGGTTCGGGGTCGCCTGAAGGATGATTGTGGGCAATGATGATTGAAGCGGCGCGGGCATCAATCGCTTCTTTGAAAACCTCACGAGGGTGGATAAGATTTGCATTAAGGGTGCCGATTGAGACGTTGCTAATTTTAATTAAATTATTGCGAGTATCCAAAGATACAATCAGAAAATGTTCTTTTTTTTCTCTGCCAAATTTTTTGCGAAGATAATCAGCTACTGCTTCGGCTGAATCCAACAAAATTTTTTTGGGAATTTTTTCTTTAGCATATCGCTCGGCAACTGCTTGAAAAAGTTTAATACCAAAAGCATTAAGCGGCTCAATTCTTTTGATTTGCTGTAATTCCTCAAGTGAGGCATCAAGGACACCTGGCAGTCCTTTAAATTTTTTTATTGCCTCTTTTGCCATTTGCTTGCAATCTTTTCTCGGAGTGCCCAGGGTTAAAAGCAGTTCCACTATTTCGTAATCAAGGAATCCATCAAGTCCTGATTGTAAAAATTTGGTTCGCAGTCTTCCTCGATGCCCAGCTCCTTTTGAAATATCTTTAATTTTTGATTTTTGTTTTGGCATATTATTTTAAAGGGAGGAGTCGTTTGTCCCCACCTTTCAACAGGAGTCCATTTTTCCCCTCCAATTTTGAAAAATTACTGAAGTTTTTTACCTTAACGTCCATCCTCCATCAACAATCAGCACCTGGCCGGTGATGTAGTCAGCGGTTGGCGAGGTGAGAAAGACTACGGCATTGGCAATGTCCGCAGACTCGCCCATTCTTTTCCAAGGAATCATAGCAAGGGTTTGCTTTTTTATTTCTTCGGTCATGGCTGCAGTGGCGCCCGGAGTTTCAATTGCACCTGGAGCTATGCCATTGACATTAATTTTCTTCGGCGCAAGTTCAAGCGCCAAAGCCCGAATCATTCCATTGACCCCGCCTTTTGAGGCGCAATAATGCACCAAGCCTTCAAAACCAACAAACGCGGCAATTGAAGAAATGTCCACAATTTTTCCGCCCTCACTCATCACAGCCGCGGCAGCTTGCGAACACAAAAACATACTTTTTAAATTTACATTCATTACTTTGTCCCAGTCTGATTCTTTCATTTGGGCAAAAGGCGCGAATGGAAAAATGCCCGCGTTATTGACCAGAATATCCAATTTGCCGAATTTTTCTTTGGTTTGCGCCACCATCGCATCGACTTCCGCTTTTTTTGAAACATCGCATTTTACTGCCAAGCCTTTTGTGCCCATTTTTTCAATTTCTGCCACTACTTTTTCGCAATTTTCCAAATTAATGTCGCTGACTACAACATCGCAACCTTCTTTGGCTAAAGCCAACGCAATGCCTTGGCCAATTCCTTGTCCCGCGCCTGTAACAATCGCGGTTTTGTTTTTGAGCGTCATAAGTTTTTTTGTTATTTATTAAATAAATTGTTAAAACGCCACAAAAACTCCTTTATAGATAGTTTTGTAAATGCCTAAAATTTTTACTTTGCCAGCTTGCAAAACAATCTGAAAAAGCTCTACTCGCGGCGTGCCATCGCTGCCTTTGATAACATTACCAGTCTTTTTATTAAACAATTCGGCAAAAACCACACCGTATTTTGAGACTTTGGTTTCGGGAAAATAAATAGCAATATAATTGAAAAAATATTCATAAAATTCTATTGACAAATAAAGACTAGTAATGTTATTATGAAGTGCTTTTAGATTAGAGGAACAGATGCCCGAAGTCAAAAAAGGAAGAAAAAAAATGTCATATCACCTTCTGGAAATCATCTCGATTCGGCTCTGGTGTTATTTCTTATCCTTTCAGTAATTTCTGGTTTTATCTTTATTATATCTTTATTTTCTACTGACAAACCAAGCGATGAAAAATTTTATATTCTTGTTACACCTGTTATTATCTTTCACGTTCTTCTTATTGTAAAAGCCTTCGGAGGAAATATGCCATCAAATTTCACTGACGATCCATAGTCTTATATATTCATTACCCTATTTATGGGTATTTTTTAATAATTTTTAAAATTGTCTCTGCTAATTTATCAGGATTATGACGAACTAAATGAGAAACTGACACGCCTTGGCATCTCTGAACAATTTCTTTGTTCAAAAAATTTTTGCCAATAAATTTAATATTGGATGGAAAATTTTCCGGATCAATCTCCACAAAAAATTCTTTTTCTTTTTTATAATGATCTAAAATCGGTTTTGCTGGTTTTTTTGTATTATACAAAACGAAATTCAAAACATTTTTTCCTAGATACTTTTCCAGCGTCAAAACATAATTTGAAACATTAAACCCGTGCGTCTCGCCAAATTTTGTCATTAAATTGCAAATGTAAATTTTTTTTGCTTTTGATTTTTTGATCGCGTTACAAACCCCTGCTACCAACAAATTTGGAATAATGCTTGTGTAAAGATCGCCAGGACCTAAAATTATGGCATTGGCAGTTATTATTGCTTTTCTTGCTTTGAGCGTTATCTTTCCTTGCGGTTTTAAATATGCTTTTTTAATTTTTAATTTGCCGCTAAATCCAAAAGCCCGATCAATATTGCTTTCGCCAAAAATAACTTTGCCGTCTTCTAACTTGGCGCATAAATTCACTTTATCCGTTGTCACGGCAATTACTTCGCCTTTAATATTTAAAATCTTTGAGGCTTCTAAAACAGCTTGCTGAAAATTGCCTGTCAATTTTTCTAGCGCGGCTAAAAAAAGATTGCCAAAATTATGGCCAGAAAGCGAACCAGACCTAAAACGATAATTAAATAAATCCCTCAACCGCGGCGCCTGGGATAAAGCAACAAGACACTGCCTTACATCTCCTGGCGGCAAAACGCCCAATTCATCGCGCAAACGGCCGGTAGAACCACCAGAATCAGCCATGGAAACTATAGCTTTCAATTTAACGGGATATTTTTTTAACCCGGATAAAACGGTAAATGTGCCTGTCCCGCCGCCAATGACAACGACGTTCTTCATAATTGAATTATGAATTACAAATCATAAATTAAGAATAAATAAACGCCATAATTCTTAATTCGTGATTCTTGATTCATAACTATTCCACGGTCACACTTTTCGCCAAATTTCGAGGCTTACCCCGTAACTTAGACCACTTAAATATATTTTAGCTCGACTAACCCTAAATAATAATTCAGATCATCACTCAACCGTAACACTTTTAGCTAAGTTACGGGGCTTATCCACATCCAAACCTTTTTTTGCCGCTAAATAATAAGCAAAAAGCTGGCACGGCACAACTGTTAAAAGCGGCTGCAAAATTTCCATAGTTTTTGGTATATATATTACATCATCCGCTAAATTTTTTATTTTTTTGTCGCCAGATGTTGCCACCGCCAAAATTTTTCCATGGCGCGCTTTTATTTCTTCTAAATTGGAAATTGTTTTTTCATAAACGCTGTCCTGCGGCGCGATAGCAAAAACTGGAAATTTGCTATCAACTAAAGCAATCGGCCCGTGCTTCATTTCTCCTGCCCCATATCCTTCGGCATGAATATAAGAAATTTCTTTGAGTTTTAGCGCTCCCTCAAGCGCTATAGGATAATTAAATTTGCGGCCGAGGTAAAAAAAATTTTTATATTTTATGTATTTTTCTGCCAAGCGTTTAATTTTTGGCGCTTGCCGCAAAATTTCTTCAATTTGACAAGGGACAATTAACAGACCTTTAATAATTTTTTGTCTGATTTTTTTTGATAAACCGTTTAGCTTTGCGAATTCTAAAGCTAAAATAACCAAAACAATCACTTGTCCCAAAAAAGCTTTGGTTGAAGCAACGCCGATTTCCGGACCAGCATGAATAAAAGTTCCGCCTTGTGTTTCACGAGCAATTGTCGAATCAACAACATTTGAAATTCCCAAAACGGGAATCCTTTGTTTCTGAATTTCCCGCATTGCGGCAATTGTATCCGCTGTCTCGCCAGATTGGCTAATTAAAAAAACTAAGGTATTTTTTTGTAAAATTTGTCGTTTGTAGCGAAATTCTGAAGCTAACTCAACATCGCAAGGAATTCCTGTCAATTCCTCAATTATGTATTTTCCGCAAAGACCGGCGAAATTTGCCGTGCCGCAGGCAATAAATAAAATTCGTTTTATATTTTTCAATTCTTTGCTTGCTATATTCAACCCTCCAAGATGCGCTTCTCCCTTTTTTAAAACCACTCTTCCTGCCATAGCCCGCCTTACTACCTGCGGCTGTTCAAAAATCTCTTTTAACATAAAATGAGGAAAATTGCCTTTTTCTATTTTTCCTCGCTGCCACTTGACTTTTTTGATAGCCTTTTTAATTTTTCTATCTCGGATATCAAAGGCGCGAAATCCCGATTTTTTTATTTCTAAAATTTCCCCTTCATTAATATAAACAACTTTCTTAGTAAAAGGCAAAATTGCTGGCACATCAGAAGCGACAAAATATTCATTTTTTCTTACTCCCAAAACCAAGGGCGAACCGTGACGAACAGCCACAATTTTATCCGGCTCATCTTTCGAAATAATCGCCAGACCGTATGTTCCAACTAAATACGACAAAGCTTTTTGGACAGCCCGCTTTAAATTGCCAGAATAGTATTTCTCAATTAAATGAGCAATAACCTCAGTATCAGTTTCTGACTCAAATTTATGGCCTTCGGAGATAAGCTGTTTTTTTAATTTGTCGTAATTTTCAATAATCCCATTATGAACCAAAGCAATTTTTTTAGCACAATCAAAATGCGGGTGAGTATTTGCTTCGCAAACCTGACCATGAGTTGCCCAACGCGTATGAGCAATGCCAAGAGTGCAAAAAAATCGAGACCGCTTAATTTTCTTTTCTAATTTTTTTACTTTTCCCACTGCCTTGCAAGATTCAATTTCTTTTCCATCAGTGCAAACTAAACCAGCGGAGTCATAACCGCGGTATTCAAGTCTTTTTAGCCCATCTAGCAAGATAGGAACAGCATTTTTTTTACCAATATAACCAACAATGCCGCACATATAATTTCGTGTATCGTATAGCCTATAACTTGTAACGCAAATTCAATTAGTAAACTAGCGCGGGCACAAAGATCTCGCTTTCACCCCGAAAGCTTTCGGGGCTTTCGCAAGGACTCCAAGTTTTTTTAGGACTCCTTCCGAAAGGAAGGATTAGACTTCCTTGCTTTCGGCCAACTGAGATGGCCTTTCGCAAGGAATCCAGTTTTTGCAAGAGTCCAGTCTGCTAGGCCACGATATTTATCAGCTTTTTGTGGACAAAAATTACCTTTTTAATTTTTCTGCCAGCAATGTGTTTTTTGATTTTTTCTTGATTTTTCGCTAATTCTAAAGCTTCACTTTGACTGATATCGACTTTAGCTTTTAGACGATCACGGACCTTTCCGTTTATTTGAATAACCAGCTCAAAAAAGTCCTCTTTAATTAAATTCTTATCATATTCCGGCCAAGCCTCATCAAAAATGCTCTTTTTATGACCGAGTCTTTCCCAAAGTTCTTCCGCTAAATGTGGGGCGAATGGCGATAAAATTTGCAAAAACTTCTCAAGAATTTCTTTATTAATTGCTGATTGCTGATTGCTGATTGCTGATAGTTGGTTTACGAAAATCATCATACTTGATATTGCCGTATTAAACTTAAAATTCTCAATATCTTCGGTAACTTTTTTTATTGTTTTGTGTAATAGTCTATTTAGATCAGTGATTTTGGATTTTGGATTTTGGATTTTGGATTTTATTTGGAATTTGGGATTTGGAATTTGGGATTTTTGATAGATGTTCCATACTCTCTCAAGAAATCTTCTTATGCCAATAATTCCCTTTGTTGACCATGGCTTTACCTCTTCAAACGGTCCCATAAACATTTCATACATCCTCATTGTGTCTGCACCATATTTTTTTATAACTTCATCGGGATTAATGACATTGCCCCGTGATTTTGACATTTTCTGTCCATCTTCTCCCAAAATTAAACCTTGATTTCTTAATTTCATAAATGGCTCGGGAGTGTTTACTAAACCTTGATCATATAAAAATTTATGCCAAAAACGGGCGTAAAGCAAATGCAATACCGCATGCTCTGCCCCACCAACATATAAATCCACCGGAAGCCAATAATTAACAATTTTCGATTTTAGATTTTCGATTTTAGATTTTTTCTTAAGTATGTATGCGAGGTAGTACCAACAAGAACCAGCCCACTGAGGCATAGTATTGGTCTCTCTTTTTGCCTTTCCTTTACATTTCGGACATTTAGTGCTTACCCATTTTTTAACATCTGCTAAAGGCGACTGGCCTGTTCCAGTTGGTTTGTACTTTTTAACATCTGGCAATCGGACTGGCAAATCTTTTTCTGCTACTTCGACAATACCGCATTTTTCACAATGAACTAACGGAATTGGCTCGCCCCAATATCTCTGTCGCGAAAAAACCCAATCGCGCAGTTTATAATTTACAGATTTTTTCCCGCCAACAAATTTGGTGATCTTACTGCGCGTCATCTCGCTTTCCATGCCGTTAAACTTTCCTGAATTAACTAAATTGCCTTCACCTTCGTAAGCTTCTTTAGTTAAAACCGCTGATTCAAGACCACCCCCCTCTCCCTGAACAAATTTTCTTTCTTTTGGAGAAATTACTTCTACGATCGGCAACTCATATTTTTTTGCAAATTCAAAATCGCGCTGATCATGAGCTGGAACTGCCATAACTGCTCCGGTCCCATAATGAGCTAAAACATAATCGGCAACCCATATCGGAATTTTCTTACCTGTTGCAGGGTTAATAGCGAAAACTCCCTTTAATTCTATACCAGTTTTTTCTCGCGCTAAATTGGTTCTTTCTAAATCACTCTTTTGTTTTGCCTTACTAATATACTTTTCTACATTTTTAAAATCTAAAATCTTAAATCTTAAATCGGAAATTGTTTTATGTTCCGGCGACAAAACCAAATAAGTGGTGCCAAATAATGTGTCTGGCCTGGTAGTAAATACAACAATTGGAGGTGGGAAGTGAGAGGCGGGAGGTGAGAAAAAAATTGGAAATTGGATTAACGAGCCTTCTGACTTTCCTATCCAATTTTTCTGCATTTCTTTTATCTGCTGCGGCCAATCTAATAAATCTAAATCTTTTAATAATCTTTCGGCACAGGCTGTGATTTTCAACATCCATTGCCTTATGTCTTTTTTTATCACTTTAGTTTTGCATCGCTCGCATCGTCCTTCAATTACTTCTTCATTTGCCAAGCCAGTTTTGCACGACGGGCAAAAATTTATCGGCACTACTGCTTCATAAGCCAGCCCCTTCTTCCACATTTGCAAAAATATCCATTGCGTCCATTTATAATATTCAGGATCTGTCGTATTAATTTCTCGCGACCAATCGTAAGAAAAACCTAAACTTTTAATTTGACTCTTGATTCGTTTAATATTTCGCGCCGTAGCAATTTTGGGATGAATTCCAGTTTTAATCGCGTAATTTTCCGTTGGCAAACCAAAAGCGTCCCAGCCCATGGGATGTAAAACATTAAAGCCAGACATTTTTTTGTATCGAGCAACAATATCAGTTGCTGTATATCCTTCAGGATGTCCAACATGCAGGCCTTCGGCCGAAGGATAAGGAAACATATCTAAAACATAAAATTTTTTCTTTTTACTAAAATCTTGGGCTTTATATAAGTCCAATTCTTCCCAGCGTCTCTGCCATTTTTTTTCAATTTTTTGATGACTATATTTCGCTATTGACATAATATTCTAGAAACGATATGATTAAATAGTTCATTTAAGCTTAGGAGGAAAAGAAAAATGGATAATACTGGAATAGTAGTTGTCGAAAGATTAGATGATAGATTTATTGAACTATATCAGGAAATAGGTAAAATATTAATGGGAGTAGAAAAATTTTTAAAAAAATATGAAGGCAGGAGAAAATGTCTTGTAGAAACAATTCCGCAAAGACTAAAAGAATTTTGGCTTAGACTCCGCATTCAATATCATCTTGCGGATTCAGAAATTCTCCACATAGATCCAGATACATATCAAATTTTTGAAATAAGAAGAAATCTCAAAGCACAACAAGTTGTAAGAAGAATCAGCGAGGATCTCATCGCAGAATTTGAAGAAATTAGAAAGTTAGTGGATGAATCAGTTGATATATCCTGCGCAATAAAAAGTTTTATGGAAAGTTTTATGAAAACGGCTGAAGTGATGAAAAAATTATTCTGGATCGAAGTTCAAAATCATTATCGTCTTTCAGGAAATTTACGTCTAGACGATAAGACATTTGCTGTTTATCAAGAAATCGAAACCGCAGAATCTCAATGCCAATGCGATGATTGCCAACAAAAAGATGAATGCCCGCCGATTGTTCAATTTATTATTAGAAATATCGGCTCTATTCACCCTTTTAGAAAAGAAATTAACTGCGAAATAAACTAAAATTCTTTTTAAATCTGGCTTATATTGTTAGGCCAGTTTTTTTATTTAAAGGTGCGAATTTATTTTAAATTAAATAATTTTATTGCATTTTCAGTTGTTATTTTTTCTATTTCCCTAATTTTTATCCCCTTTACTTCGGCGATCTTTTGGGCAACATATTTTACATACAAAGGCTCGTTTCTTTCCCCGCGATGCGGCACCGGAGCAAGATATGGACAATCTGTTTCAATCATCATTTTATCTATTGGCACTTCTTCTACTACTTTTAAAAGTTCGCCATCAGGTTTTGTATAAGTAATTGAACCGGTAAAAGAAATTAGAAAGCCTAGTTTTAAAAATTCTGCCGCATATTTGCGATTGCCGGAAAAACAATGAGTAACGCCCATTCGTGTATTATGTAATATGTATTTTGTATTATGTAAAATTTCTAATAGATCTTGAAAAGCGTCGCGGCAGTGGATGATTAAGGGTAAGTTTAATTTTTGAGCTAGTGCAATTTGCGCTTTAAAAAATTCTTTTTGGATTTCTTTACTTGCCCCGAGCGAAGTCGAGGGGTCATCTTCAATTCTATAATAATCCAACCCGCATTCTCCTATTGCTATTACTTTATTATTTTGCGCTAACTTCCATAATTCCTGATTCATATTTCCTGATTCATATTTTTTGACATCGTGCGGATGCACGCCGACTGCGGCAAAAATATTCTCGTATTTTTGCGCTAACTCTACCGTTGCTTTACTCCGCTCTAAATTACAGCCGATATTAATAATTTTCTGCACTCCGCCAGAAAACGCGCGCTTAATCACTTCATCACGATCTTTATCAAATTCTTTAAAATCTAGATGGACGTGAGTATCAATATACATGTATTATGTATTAAGTATCAAGTATTATGCATTTCACCTTAATACATAATACAAAATACATAATACATTCTAAATTCTCGGAAACAAAATTTCTCCTTTCTTAATTTTATTAATATCAATTTCTGTTTTCCATTTTTTAATTTCCTCAAATTCCCTCGTCTTTTCCCTCTCCCAAACGCCCAATTGCTCTAAAATCTTTTTAGAGGTTTCTGGTAAATAAGGATTTAACATCCAGCCAATGTGACGTAAAACTTCAAGCAAATCAAACATCGCTCGCTCAAATTTTTCTGGATCTTTTTTCTGCAATTCCCATGGTTTTATATCATCAATATATTTATTTATAAAATTAATAATTATATATATGACATCCAAAGCTTCGTCAATCTTAAAAATATTTAATAATTTTTCATATTTTTCCCAATTTTTCAAAACTAATTTTTCCAGTTTTTGGTTTGTGGTTTTGGTTTTTGGTTTTTGGTTTTTGGTTTTTTCGGATAATTTCGTTACCCTTGCCGCCAAATTTCCTAAATTATTTGCTAAATCCGCGTTATATTTTTCATCAAATCTTCCAGCATTAATATCACCATCCTGGCCAAAAGGAAATTGGGAAATTATCAAATAGCGCGCGCCGTCAGAACTGTATTTTTTAATCATTTCATTTGGATCAATTACATTGCCAAGCGATTTTGACATTTTTTGGCCATTCACAGTAAAAAATCCATGAACAAATAAATTTTTTGGCAATTTTTCGCCACAAGCATACAGCATTGCCGGCCAAAAAACAGCGTGAAATTTTAAAATATCACGACCAATTAAATGCAAATCTGCTGGCCAAAATTTTTTAAAATTTTCAGCTCGATCATAACCTAAAGCAGTAATATAATTGCTTAACGCATCAACCCAAACATAAGTTACTTGATTTTTATTATATGGAAATTTAATTCCCCATTTAACTTTTTCACGAGAAATAGAAAAATCTTCTAGATTTTGTTTAAATAATCCTAAAACCTCTTTTTTCTCATTTTCTGGCAAAATTTTTATTTCATCGTTTTCAATTAAATTTTTAACTTTTGGCAAAAACTTGGATAATTTAAAAAAATAATTTTTTTCTGATATTTTTTTCGGCGGTTTTTGATGGTATTGGCATCTGCCGCCAACTAATTCTTTTTCAGTTAAAAATTTCTCGCATCCATCACAATACAATCCTTCATATTTTCCTTTGTAAATTACGCCCGCCTTTTTTAATTTTTCTAAAAATATTAACACGCCGTTTTTATGTCTTTTTTCTGTTGTCCGAATAAAATCATCGTAAGAAATTGAAAATGAATCCCACAATGATTTAAAATAGGCGGAAATCTCATCGCAAAAAACTTGCAGCTCTTTTTTTTGTTTTTGAGCCGCTTGAAAAATTTTTGTTCCATGTTCATCCATACCAGTTAAAAAAAAGACATCTCTGCCTCGCATTCTGTTATAACGCGCGATCACATCTGCCGCAATCGTAGTGTATGAATGGCCGATATGCGGCTTGGCATTGGCGTAGTAGATTGGGGTTGTGATATAGAATTTATTCATTAATCAATTAACGAATTACGAATTAACGGATTAATGTCCCGATTAAATCGGGACTAAAATTCGTTAATGCGTTAATCTGTTAATTATCTAATTTAATAATAATCGTAAACTCCCCTTTTGGCTTTTGCACTGTATAACGTAAAATCGCATCCGATAGCCTGCCGCGGAAAATCTCTTCAAATTTTTTTGTTAGCTCGCGGCAAACCGTAACTTCGCAATCTCCTAAATAATTTTTTAAATCTGTGAAAGTTTTTAAAATCCGATATGGCGATTCAAATAAAACAATAATTTTTGCATCAATATTTTCTGCTGATGATTTAATATTTTTTAACAAAGTCTGGCGACCTTTCTTTTTTGGCAAAAAACCTAAAAACAAAAAACGTTGAGTTAAAAACCCACATACTGACAAGGCAACAGATAAACTTGATGGTCCAGGAATTGGGACAATTTTAATTTTTTCTTTATATGCTTTGGCAATAATTACACTACCCGGATCATCAATGCCCGGCGTCCCCGCATCACAAACTAGGGCGATATTTTTTCCTTTGCGAAGCAAAGATATTAAATAATCAATTTTTTGGACCTTGGTGTGCTGATGATAACTTATAAGAGGTTTTTGAATCTTGTATCGATCTAATAAAATTTTGGTATGCCGCGTATCTTCACAAGCAATAAAGTCAACTTCTTTTAATGTTTGCAGCGCTCGTAAAGTTATGTCCTCAAGATTGCCAATGGGAGTAGCGACGATATATAACATTAAAAAATTCCAAATTCCAAATCACAAATAAATTCCAATATCAAAATTCAAAATTACAACTGTTTTAGTTATTAGATATTTAAATTTAGATATTATTTGTAATTTGGTGCTTGTGATTTGGTGCTTTATTTGTTTGGTTTCTGACAAACTTCTTTTTGCAATTCTTCTCGGTATTTTAATTCTTTTTCTGTCAATCCCGCTTCATGGGGTTTTACTTCACAAACTTCTTTCTTTAATTTTTCTTTTTCTTTTTGATCGCGGATCTCAAAAATATCTAAAAAGAAAACATGCAAGGCAGTAGCAATCGGCACCGCTAAAATTGCTCCTAAAATGCCGGCTAATTTTCCTCCCACTAAAATAACTAAAATGATTATCAAGGGGTTGAGTCCGACAACTTTTTTCATCACATTAGGAACAATCAAATGATTTTCAAGCTGTTGAACCAAAACATAAATTCCAATCACCACAAGCCCCAAAACTGGCGACTGCGTAAAACCAAAAAAAACCGCCGGCACCGCAGAAAGAATTGGTCCAACATAAGGCACTAATTCTAAAATTGCCGCAAGTAAGGCTAAAACTAGAGCATATTTTACGCCGGCTAAACTCAACCCCACAAATACCATCACGCCAACAATCAAACCTAGAAACAATTGTCCCCGAAACCATCTGCCCACTTGCAGTTGAACTCTATCAACTAAATCTTCAACATAAGGCCGGTGGTGTAGCGGCGTTACTGAACGAATAAATTTCTTAAAATTATCTTCCTCTACGACGAAATAAAACGCTAAAACAAATACCACCACAACGGAAATAATTCCGTTTATTACTCCGGAAAATGTGCCGAAAATATTACTCGCCAAATCACTAAATTTCCCGGTTAAATCGCCGAAAATTTTCTGCAAACCTTCAAGTCCAGATTCAAATTGCATAACATCGCTGGTTTTCACCTGTTCAGAAATAAATTTAAAATACTGCGGCAGATATTGAATCAACTGATGCAGCTGCGAAGCAATTGGCGGGATAAGCAAATAAATAGTTAAAAAGATAATTCCAATAATAAAAAGAAAGATAAAAATCGCACTAAGCCACCGCGGGATGCGCCGTTTTTGCAAAAAATCAATCCAAAGATCAATTCCCGAAGCAATAACAATTGCCACAAACATCAACAAAATAATCTCCCGCACCAAATACAAAAACAAAAGCAATAAAGCAATAACCACAATTTTAGCAAAAGCGGAATAAGAAATGTCAAAAGTCACTTTGCGATTGAAAAATCCGTTCATAAAATTATGTATCTTGTATCTGGTATTTTGTATCTAGAATTGAATATTGAACTCTGAATTCAAAATTCATAATTCGATTCAAGATACTAGATTCTAGATACTAGATTCAAATTATTTAGAAATGTAAAATTTTAAGCAAATTATCTTTATCTGCTTCTGGCCCGATCACCGCCAAATTCAGCTTATTATTTTTAAAAATATCTTTTGCTACTTTTCTGATATCCAAAAGCGTTACCGCATCAATTTTTTTAAAAATACCGCGGCTGGTGTCAATTTTCTTTTTTAAAAGTTCCTGTAAAGTCAAAAACAAAGCTAACTCATCAGAAGTCTCAAGCTCCAAAAGCATTTTGCCCTTTAAATTTTCTTTTGCTTTTTTAATTTCTTCTTTTGTTATACCATCTTTTAAAATTTTTCTTATTTCTAAAATAATTAATTTTATTGCTTCGCTAATCTTTTGATTATCTACCCCTGCCTGAATAACTAAATAACCAGAATCAGTATAATTTTCTACACTTGATCTAATATAATAAGCTAAACCATATTTATCACGAATATTGATAAATAATCTTGAACTCATTGTTCCGCCTAAAATCAACGAAAGCAATAAAAGCGGCCAGCGTCTTCTATCTAAATGATGATAAGCGCGCACTCCCAAACATAAATGGGTCTGATCGGTTTTTTTCTTCTGCGCCAAAATTTGCGGTTTTTTTTGCTTCTCAACCACTTTCTCTTTTTCTCCTCCTTTTCCTTTAAATAAATTATTAAAATAATTTTCAGCAAGATTCTTTATTTCTTTCTCGCGAAACCTTCCGCAAACCGTTAAAACCATATTACCAGTTTGATACATTTTCTTCAAATAAGAAATAAAATCTTGCCGTTGCAATGACATAATTGATTTTTCTGCGCCGATAATCAATCTTCCTGCCGCCTGTTCGCCGTATAATAACTTTTCAAAAAGCTCACTTATATGAATCATCGGCGTATCAAAATGCATCTTCATTTCTTCCAAGATAACATATCTTTCTTTTTCAATTTCCGCTTCTGGGAATTTCGCATTTTGCAGAATATCAGAAATAAAATCAAACGCTCGCGTTATATATTTTACCGCTACTTTGGCATAAAATCCAGTATATTCTTTGGAAGTAAAAGCGTTATATTCTCCGCCTACCGCATCCAGATATTCAGAAATTGCGCGGGTATTCGGCCGCTTTTTTGTTCCTTTAAAAAAAATATGCTCTAAAAAATGAGAAATTCCTGCGATCTCATCGCTTTCGTATTTTGAACCAGCGCCAACCATTGCTAAAAAAGTCACTGTTTCAGTGTTTTTCATCGGCGACAAAATCAGACGCAGGCCGTTTTTAAGTTTTAGTTTTTTGTATGTAAACATTTTTTATCAAATCAAAATTTCAAAATCCAAATATCAAATGAAATCCAAATAACTTAATGTCAAATTTTTGACATTTAGGCATTTGATATTCATTTGATATTTGACATTTGAGCTTTAGCATTCAAAAATTGAGCTTCATTATTAAAATCTCTTTAAGCTTACTAATTTCGATTCTTTCCTGCGCCATTGTGTCTCGGTCCCGCACTGTTACTTTTTTGTCTTCAAGCGAGTCAAAATCAACTGTTAGGCAATACGGCGTGCCTACTTCGTCCTGCCGGCGATATAATCTACCGATTGAACCAGAATCATCATACAAACATGTAAAATTCTTATTTAAATCGTTAGATATCTTGCGAGCTAAATCAATAATTTTTTTCTGATTGCGCGCGAGCGGCAAAATTGCGACTTTTACCGGCGCTAACTTTTTGTTTATTTTTAAAACTACGCGCGCCTCGCCTTTTACTTTTTCTTCACAGTATGCATCAAGCAAAAAAACCAAGCTTGCCCGGTCAGCGCCTGCTGATGTTTCAATTATATTTGGAATAAATTTTTTCTTTTCCTTTTCGTCAAAATATGATAAATCGCGGCCCGAATGTTTTGTATGATTTGACAGGTCCCAATCGCCCCTGTCGTGAATTCCTTCAACTTCTTGCCAACCAAATGGAAACTTATATTCAATATCTACTCCTTGTTTTGCGTAATGCGCCAACTCGTCTTTTTTGTGTTTGTAAAATCTTAAATTTTCTTTTTTTATTCCTAAATTTAAATACCAATTCATTCTTTCATTCGCCCAATAAACAAACCATTCTTTGTTTGACCATTCGTCTTTGTTAATGGCATTTAAATTTTGACCTTCAATGCCTAATTCTTGATCATTTTTCAAAATTACTTTTGACTTTTGACTTTTGACTTTTGACTTTATAAAGTATTGCATCTCCATCTGCTCAAATTCGCGGGTGCGAAAAATAAAATTTCCCGGAGTAATTTCATTGCGAAAGGCCTTTCCCTGCTGGCCAATACCAAAAGGAATTTTCATTCTTTGAGACTGAAGAACATTTTGAAAATTTACATAAATTCCCTGACAGGTTTCGGCGCGCAAATAAGCGACATTTGCGCTATCCTCTACTGGACCAACAAAAGTCTTCATCATCAAATTAAATTTCCGCGGAGCTGATAATTTTCCTCCACATTCAAGACATTTAGATTTTTGGAATTTGGAATTTGGAATTTGATTGGAAATTGGAAATTGAAAATTGAAAATTTTTAACTGGTCTTTACGAAATCGGCTATGGCACGATTGACATTCAACCATCTCGTCAGCAAAACCTGTAGATAAATGTCCAGATGCCTGCCAGACGCGTGAAGACATTAAAATCGCTGAATCTAAACCAACAACATCTTCCCTGTCCTGCACGATATTTTTCCACCAAAGCTTTTTTATATTATTTTTTAGTTCTACGCCCTGCGGACCAAAATCATAGCACGAACCAAATCCGCCATAAATTTCCGAGGATTGAAAAACGAATCCCCGGCGCTTGCACAAACTCACTATTTTTTCCATTAAATCCATAAATCAAAACAACAAGAAAACAAGACAACAAAACAACACTTGTTTTTATGTTATTTTGTTATTTTGTTTTTATGAATAAATTATACCATTTTTCCCTCTTTTTTTAAAGGAAATTTGGGGATAAATAAATTATGCCCGCAACTTTTCCATCAACTCCAAGTAAAATTTAATATTATGAATTGTTGCCAAGCGTTGCCCCAAAAAATCGCCTGACCTAAATAAATGATGCAGATATGCAAGAGTATAATTTTGGCAGGTAAAACAATCACAGTTTTTATCTACTGGCTCAAATTTATTTTTATATTCTGAATTTAAAATATGAATTATTTTATAAAAATCCGGAGTGACAAATTGAGCGGAGCGAAATTTGTTATCGTTTTGTGCGAAATTCGCTTTGCTCATTTCGCTACTCCGATCATTCAATATAAAAATCTCAGCGTGTCGGGCATTACGGGTCGGAATCACACAATCAAACATATCACATCCCAAATTTACGGCGCGGACAATATCCTCCGGCATCCCCACGCCCATCAAATATCGCGGCTTTTCTTTTGGTAAAATTCCGCAAACATATTTTACAATTTCCCATAATCTTTCCCTCGGCTCCCCTACTGCCAATCCGCCAATGGCATATCCATCAAAACCAATTTTCATTAAATCCTGGGCGCTCTTTTTGCGAAGATCTTTATAAACCCCGCCTTGAACAATGCCGAAAATAGCGTTTAGCGGATAGCGTTTAGTGGTTAGTGAATCAAAATGTTTTTTACATCTTTCTGCCCAGCGCGTTGTTAGTTCTATCGAATTCTTCACATATTCGCGACTCGCTGGATATTCTACGCACTCATCTAAAACCATCACAATATCTGACCCTAGACTCATTTGCATCTCAATTGATTTTTCCGGCGTTAATAAATATTTTCTGCCATCTAAATCCGATCGAAATTCAACTCCTCGCTCTGTAATTTTCCGCGACTTTGCTAAACTAAAAACCTGAAAGCCGCCAGAATCAGTCAAAATCGGATACGGCCAATTCATAAATGCATGCAACTTCATCAAACTCCCAATTTCAGGTTTTTTAAAGATTTTAGATTTAAGTTGTGGTTTTGAGATTTGTCCTGACTTTGTCGAGGATCCCGCTTCGCGGGAAGATTTAAGATTTGAGATTATTTTCTCTCCTGGCCTTAAAAATAAATGATAGGTATTGGCCAAAATAATCGGCGCGCCTAGTTCTTCTAATTCCCGCGAGGTTAATCCTTTTACCGCTCCGCGCGTCGCAATTGTCATAAAAAACGGCGTTTTTATCTCGCCGTGCATTGTTTGCAAAATGCCTAATCTAGCTTGATTTTTTTTACTTTGTTTTAACTGTTTTAAAAGTCTAAACATTTATTTTTAATTTGACTGCTCCAGTGTTCTAGAGCACTGGAGCACGAAAATATCTAATAATTTAACAATATCGCAATTTAGTAATTTATTCAACGACCTTCCCTCCTATTTCCTTTGCTTTCAAATCCCGCTCTAATTCAGTGGTCAAAATTCCGCGGTCAATTTTTATTTCATTGCCAGTGAATAAATCAATGCCAGAAAATGAACTTTTTTCAATTAATTTCGGAACTTTGCCAACCATTGTTTTATCCGGCGTAATGGAAATATCAAACGAAGCTTGAAGTTGCGGCTTTATTTTGCCAATTCCCCCCTGCAGCTTATCGATATTCCAAATAATTTTTCCATCAAAAAAATCTAAAATGCCGAGGGATGAAGTTTTGCCGCCGGCAAAAGAAATACCCTCTTTCGGCAGATAAATTTCAGCTTTTGCTTTTTCAACATCGTTTGTTGTGTTTGTCAAATTTAAATAAACCCAGTAAGTTGTTTCGAAACCAACACGCGGCGGAAGCGGACCAGAACCAACTGGCTTTTTGTTATTTTGATCATAATAACGAATCTCAATATTATAGCCAACTTGAGTATTTATTTTTGCTTCTGCCTCATTACTTTCGCGAATATATTTATCTTCTCTTCCAAGTTCTTTTAAATCGCTGGTCAATTTCGCTTTAAATTTAGCCGAAAAATTTTTATCCGATAAAGAAGAAATAGCTAATTCCGGCAAAATTTTTAGTCGAACAGATAAATCCCCTTCACCGGTTTTATCCAAACTTGCAAATTCGTTTTTAGTTGTTTTATCCCAAATAATTTTTCCTTTTTCATACTTTCCACTAGAAACTTCAATTAAAGATTTATCAAATAAGTTCTCATCAATACTCGCTTCAACTAAAACATTTGGCAGATTTTCCGAGCTTTTATTTTTATAATGAATTTTCAATTCAATATCACTGCCCAAATTAACATTTAGATTTTCTTCACCATTGACTTGTGTTCGTAACGACAAATCAAATTTTGCTACTCTAACTTTTACTTCTTTTTCGTTTTGTAAATAAAAATCACCTTTTTCGTTTTTCTGGCCAGCTTGGATTTTAAACACCTTTGTTTCGTTGATTTGGGCGTAAAGTCTTCCTTCTATTTCAATTATTTCTTCTTGACCGGGTTTAATATCCTGAAAATTCCAAATATTTTCTTCCCCACTTCGTTTTGGATCAGTCTGGTTAATCTCAAATGAGGCGGGAAAATCCATTTTTATTTGCAAATTCTCAACTGTTTCCTCGCCTGTATTTTTAATCATTGTTTTATATTTCAATATTTCATTTTCTAAAACCGTTGTTGGCAAAGTCGTTTCCAACTGCAATTGGCTTTCCGCGACTAAAACATCAAATTCCGTTTCTTTGGAAAAACGCGAAGAAACATTTTCCGGTTTAAAAGAAATTGTCGCATAAAACTTTTTTGTTTCTTTTGGGTTTCCTAAAAGTCTGCCGGAGATTGCAATCTTATCCTGTTCACCAGGTGCTAATTTTTCTTTGGTGAAAATATTTTTAACATCTTTTTGCGAGACAGGTTCTGCTCCTTCAAAAATAAATCCATCGGGATACAATATATTTATTTCCAAATCTTTTAGAGCGATTTTTTCATTATTTGTATAAACCACAGTTAAATCAACTTTATTACCCGAAGCGATTTCTTTTGTCCCAAAAATAGAAAAATTAATTTGGTCGCCTAAAAATGAAGGTAAGCGACCCCAAATTATCCACCAAATCACACCACCTGCCACAGCTAAAATCAGCAAACTAACCAAAAAAATAACAATGATTCTTTTTCTGCTTTTTTTAACTGGTTTTGAAACTTGATTTACTGATGTTTCTTTTAAAATTTGATTTTGCGGCATAAATTTTGGTTATAGAAATTTAATCCCCAAGCCTTGCCACCTGACTGATTAGCTGGCTGGATTTGATGTTTTTCCCAAAAATAAAACGTATAAAATAATCTATTTTTTGCGACAATGCCCGGATTATATCAAAATTGATTTTTAAATTATTAAATTTGCCATAGTCAATATTATGCGATCGCAATCTATTGACTAATTTTATTTCTTCATTACTAATTGATGGCGCAAGTCGATCAAATGATTTGCAATTTTCACATAAAATTCCGCCGAGCAGAGAGCTAAAAAGAACTTTTTGATTCGGTCGCTGCGCTCCCTCACTCGAAGAATATTCTTTAGCGCAATGAACGCATCTTAATAATTGTGGAGCAAAACCTAAAAGATCAAGTAATTTCAGTTCAAAAAATAACAATAAAATTGGCAACTGATCCATTGCCAGTTTTTTATCATCTAAAATCTGAAAAGTATTAGTCAATAAATTAAAAATCCTGCTATCTTTTAATTCCTCGGGAATTAATTTTTCAATCAATTCAACGATAAAATAAGCAAAAGATGTTTTATATAAATCATATCGAATTGAAGAAAAGGAATTAATAATTTGGGCGCTTGTAACAACATCTAAATTTTGACCCTTAGCAAAAATCAAATCCGAAAGCATAAATAACTCAAGATGGCCGGCCAATTTTGATTCGGACCTGCGCACCGCTTGCGCCCGCGCCCTTATTTTCCCCATTGTCGCGGTATAAAAAGTAATGATTTTGTCTGCTTCTCCAATATTTATACGTTTTATAATAATGCCTTTTGTTTTGTAAGTCACAAACTTCGTATAACGTGTAACTTGTAACTTATAACTTTTCTTTCTTGTGTTATACGTTATATGTTATACGTTTTATGATTTTCTTACTCCCACCCACATCTCCACTTCATCAATTTTCACTGTCTTTTCCGCATCAACTTTTTCTTTTCCTTCTTTTAATTTTTTTGCCAGCGTCTCGCGCATAATATATTTGCCAAAGTTGCTAAATACTCTTTCTAATTCATAATTCTTAATTCTTGATTCATAATTCATAATAATCCGATCGTCAACATTATAATCCGCGGTTTTTCGTAATTCCTGGATATGGCGAATAATCTCGCGGGCAAGACCCTCTTGTTTTAATTTATCAGTCAATTTAACTTCCAGCGCAACAATTAAATCCCGATCCCCTTCTACCTCAAAACTCGGCTCTTTTGATTTATAAATTATTTTGTCTTTTTTTGTTTCGGTCTCAAAAATAATTTTATCAACAAACTCAATCTCTTTAACATTTACTTCGTCTTTCAATAAATCAATAAGATCTCTCGACTCGTCGCTACACTCCTCGCTCGAGATGACGGTTTGTATTGTTTTGGATTTTGGATTTTGGATTTTGAGCTTCTGTAATGGCTGTCTAACTTTTATCTTAGCTTTTGCTCTTGCTGCCAGCCCCAAAGCGGCAATCCGCCTTACCAACTCCATTTCTTGATTTAATTTTTTATCAATCAAATTTTTATCTGCTTTGGGATAATCACACAAAAAAATTGATTGTTGATTGTTGATTGTTGATTGTTGATTGATTGCTAAATTTTGGTACATTTCTTCACTCACAAACGGCACAATCGGCGCCAAAATTTGGCAGAATTTTAATAAAACTTCATACAAAGTATCATAAGCCTCTTTTTTATCTTTATCATTTTCTGATTTCCAAAATCTCCGCCTGCTACGTCGCACATACCAATTTGCCAAATTATCCAAAAATTTATCTACTTCTACCATCACACTCATCACATCATATTTTTCCATTCGCTCATTCGCTGTTTTGATTAATTGATTTAACAATGACAAAATCCATTTGTCTAATAAATTTTTGGTTTTTGGTTTTTGGTTTTTGGTTTCTCGCGGTTGATACTTATCAATCATCGCATATGTAACAAAAAAGGAATAAACATTCCAAAGCAAAATTATTTTCCGCCGTATCTTTTCCGCAACCGTAAAACCAAAATTCAAGTTCTTATAAGGATTAGCCTGAGCATACATCCAGCGCATTACATCAACCCCCATTTTTTCCGAAGCATCTTCAAACCAAATCGCATTACCTTTTGATTTATGCATTTCTTCGCCTTTTTCATCACGCACTGTAGCATAACCCAAAACTGCTTTAAAAGGGTTTGTATTTTCTAAAACTGCAGACATTGCAATCAAAGAATAAAACCAATTTTTAAATTGTCCAGGAAAAGACTCGCAAATAAAATCTGCCGGGAACCAAGCCTGCCAAAATTTTCGATCAGAAAAATAGCCCATTGTTGAATATGGCACGATCCCCGCGTCAAGCCAAGGATTGCCAACATCGGGAATTCTTGAAATTTTTTTTCCGCACTTTGAACATTCGATCTTTACTTTATCCACCCATGGCCGATGAGGGCTGTGCCCTTCAAACTCGTTCCAGCCTTCGACTGCCCGTTCTTTTAACTCTTCCTTTGAGCCAATTACTTCAAAATTTCCGCATTTACATTCAAAAATCGGCAAGCTTAACCCCCAATATCTTTTTTTAGAAATCAGCCAATCATGCATATTTTTCAACCAATCAAGTTCTTGATCAAGCCCAAATTCTGGCAACCATTTAATTTTTTTCGCCACACTGATCATTTTTTCCCTTAATGTTTTATATTTTAGATTTTGGATTTTGGATTTATTTGGAATTTGGGATTTGGAATTTGGAATTTCATCCATCCTGATGTACCACTCATCAACCACCCGCCAAACTAATTCTTCTTTACATCGCCAACAAGTTGGATAACGATGAGTATAATCTTCTAATTTATAGAAAAATTTGCCATTTTTATAGTTTTTTAAATAATCAAAAATAATTTCTGGATGTTCCTTAGCATTTTTCCCAGAAAATTTTCTCATACCTTGAAGATAAACTGCTTTTTCGTCAATTACGGCAATTACCGGCAAATTTTCACGCTTGCTTAATTGAAAATCTTCTGCGCCAGCGCCTGGAGCAATATGAACAATGCCCGTGCCCTCAACTGCCGTTACTAGATCTTTATCCAAAACAACACCATGAAAAGTATCCGGATTTTCATTTTTTGCTTTTTGGACTCGCGGCAAATCATCAAATGGCGCTTCATAAATTATCCCTTTTAATTCCTTGCCTTTAAATTCTTGTTTCAAAATATAATCTTTTGTTAAAATTTTTAGGGCTAAATCTTTCAATAAAATTAAATTTTCTTTTCCATCGCTATAAACTCCGTAAATGAAGTCTGGATTTAAAGCCAAAGCTACATTAGCCGGAATTGTCCACGGCGTTGTTGTCCACACCAAAAAATAAGTGTTTTTTTGGTCATTTGGAATTTGGTATTTGGAATTTGGAATTTGGAATTTAAAGTATACTGCTTTATGCGTTATCAATTTATACTCTTCACTTAAAATTTCATGCTGGGAAATTGCCGTGCCGCAACGCGGGCACCAAGCCACTGAGTCGCGGCCTTTATACAAATTTCCATCTTGAGCGCACTTTTTCAAAAAATGCCAAATTGCGTAATTATTTTCATCTGACATTGTATAATAAGAATTTGACCAATCCATCCATTGACCAAGCCTAATCGATTGTTCGGTCTGAATCCTTGAATATTTCCACACTTGCTCTTTGCACATTTGGACAAATTTATCAATACCGTATTTTTCAATGTCTTTTTTTGATTTAAATCCTAATTCTTTTTCAACCTCAACTTCCACCCAAAGTCCCTGACAGTCGAAACCATTTTGAAAACGTTGATCATAGCCTTTTGCCGCTTTATATCTCTGGAAAATATCCTTATAAGTCCGGCCCCAAGCATGATGCACGCCCATCGGGTTATTTGCCGTAATTGGGCCATCTAGAAAAGACCAGCGTGGTTTGCCCGCGATTTTTTTACGCAGTTGTTCAAATATTTTATTTTCTTTCCAGAAATCCAAGATCTTGTGTTCTAGCTCTACAAAATTTTGTTTTGGATTAACTTTGTGAAACATAAATTAGAATCTCGAATCTAGAATCTCGCAACTCGAATCGAATATCGAATCATGAATTCCGAATTCAATATTCGATTCAAGATTCTAGTCGCTAGATATGAGATTCATAAATATTTTACCCTATTTCCATATTTTTTGCAAATAAAAACCCCTACATAAATTGTAAGGGGATTTGATTTGAATTAATCAAGCAACATCTCTATCAATTGGCCAAGAGGCATGCCAAACACGGTTTCTTCCGCTACTCTTCGCATAGTGCATTGCGTTATTTGCTTTCTTTACCAGCCCTTCTTTTGTTCCATTTGGGATAAAATTAGCTACTCCAATACTTACCGTAATTCTCAATATTTCTTCGTCCGTAGAAAATTCTGATTCCTCAATTACTTCTCTTATCTTTTCGGCTAACATTATTGCTCCTTCTTTTCCAGTTTCCGGGCATATAACCACGAATTCCTCTCCGCCCCAACGCGCTAAAAAATCAGTTTCTCTAACCTGTTTTGTTAATGCTGCGACGATAGCTTTTAATACTTTATCGCCAACTGGATGACCATATTTATCATTAATACCCTTTTTAAAATCGTCAACATCTAAAAAAAGCAAAGCAAGTTCGTGTCCATATCTTTCTGCTCTTTTGACTTCATAATCCAAATGTCTCTCAAAATGGCGACGGTTGAAAATCTGTGTCAAATAATCTATTTTTGTTTCTCTTTCTAGTTGAGCAATTGTCTTTTTCAATTCTGCTTCTAAAGCAGCAATAACTGACAGATCTTGGATGATCCACAAAATTCCTCTTCTTGTTTTACCTTCGGAAATTATATCAACGGTCAAGGAAACAGGCGCACTTTCGTGATGCCTTGTCCTAAGAAAAAGGCGCAAATTTTTTAAAGTTCCATTTTGAGATAATTCAGCGAGCTCCCGATCTATTTCTTCTCTTGCGCCATTGGCAAAATCCAAAATATTCTTCCCTTGCATATCTTCAAAAGTATATCCAAAAAAATTCTCGGCTGCCGGATTTGCAAAAAGAATTCTACTCTCCAAATCAGTAAAAACAACTGCTTCTGAAGTGTTTAGCCAAAATGAACGCCAAAATTGCACTTCCTTTTTTAGCCTCGCTACCTTCTTTTTTTGATCTCTTGGCACCTTATGCCCTCCTTAAACAAATGAACCCGAACTATATAAAGTAATATTTTATTCCTAAATTTAAAATCTGTCAAGAGAAATGTTAAAAAAATGTTAAAAAAGTATATGATTTTATCATATACTTATAAAATAATGGCTATTCTACGGCGAAAATCTAAACAATTCCGATTATCACAATATCCCCAACATTTGTCCCCGTTTTGCCGGTCAAAATTACTTCATTGAGTTTATTTAAATAAAGATAAGAGTCATTATTTTTGATATATTCTTTAATTTTTAAACCTAATTTTTGTGAACGCGCATATGTCCATTCATCGCAAATCCCGCCGGCAACTGATTTTGGCGTTCTTCCATCAACTCCATCGGTATTAAATGAAGCAAAAACGACATTTTTTGGAAGATATTGAGAAATCGCCATTGCCAATTCTTGGTTTCGACCGCCAAACCCCCTGCCTTTTAATTTCAACGTCATCTCTCCGCCAGCCAATAAAACAAATGGTTTTTTATACCTGTTTGATGCAATAATTTTTTTTGCAATTTCTGTAAATTTTTTTGCTAGTTTATAAACATCTCCTTGTAATTTTGAAGTATAAATTTGGCAATTATATTTGCGGTTTTGCAGTTCTTTTTTAAAAGCAAAAAGAGCAACTTTATTTGAACCCAAAATAAAATGACTAAAATTATTACCTTTAAAAATCTTATCTTGCGGTTTTGGCGTTTCTAAATTTTTATCGCTTAAACCTTTTAATAAATATTTTTTAATATTTTTTGGCGCCCGACTCCACAAATTATATTTTTTTAAAATTCTAATCGTCTGCAAAAAAGTTGATTTGTCTGGAACGCAAGGCCCTGAAGCAATTGACGATAAATCATCGCCAACTACATCCGAAAGATATAGCGAAACAACTTTTGCTGGATATAAAGCTTTCGCCAACAATCCACCTTTAATGCGCGATATGTGTTTGCGCACACAATTAATTTCTTGAATTACAGCCGGCGATTTAACTAATAATTTATTCATCGCGATTTTATCTTCGAGTGAAATTCCTGATGCAGGATAGGGCATTAAACTAGATCCACCGCCAGAAATTAAAACAAACACCAAATCGCTTTTCCTTGCTTTTTTTGCTAAATTTAAAATTTTTTTCGCGCCCAAAACACCAGCTTTATTTGGATAAGGATGAGAGGCAATAGTTGCTTTAATCTTTTTCAATTTAATATTTTTAGGAATCTCGGGAACATTAATAAATCCTTTTTTGATTTTATTTCCTAAAATTATCTCCGAACCCTTTGCCATCATAAAAGTCGCCTTTCCTGCGCCGATAAGATAAATATTCTTGAATTTTGATAAATCAAGATTTAATTTACCCCCAATTTCTAATTTTTCATTCTTTAATTTTAGATTATCTTTTATCAAGACATAAGGATCAACTGCGGCCACTGCAAATTCTAAACCTTCCAAAATATCGCGGCGGAGTTTTTTGATTTCTTTAGTTTTAGTGTTATTGATAAGTTGAAGTTTATTTTTGATTATCATATATAAATTTGATTACGCGTCCCGACATACTTAGTGACAGTCACCTTAAAAGGTGACTTTTATTTGGCTTAAAATACATTAAAAATGACATATTTTTAAAAAATGCCATGATTTTTTTAAAAATTCGGGAAGTGAAGCTTTTACCTGCAACAAAGTTATGAGGTTTCAAAAAATCCAAAAAATGATTAAAATCGTGGCAAAAACAATTTTACCTTAATTTTATCGCTTATTTCAGCCAAAATTTTAGCAGCAAAAAAGGTGACTGTCACTTATATATTTTTAAAGTTTCTCGGGCGCACTTTTCCCAAGAAAATTTTTTTGCCTGTGCGTAACCGGCTCTAATCATTCTTTGACGCAAATTTTGATTAGTCAAAACTTCTTTAATTCCTTTTGCAATAGAATTTATTTTATAAGGATCGATTAAATAACCAGCCCTGCCTGCTATTTCAGGCATAGAAGTGATATTTGAAGTTATCACTGGCGTCCCTTGTCGCATCGCTTCTAAAATTGAAAGTCCAAATCCCTCATAAAAAGAAGGAAAAACAAAAACTGATGCCGCATTTAATAATCTAATTTTATCTTCTAGCGAAACATAATCACAAAAGATTACTTTTTTTGTTAAAGTAAGTTTTTTAGTTTTTTCAAAAATTGGTTTATATCCCCATCCTCTTTTTCCAGCAATCACCAATTGATAATTTTTAAAAATCTCGCTGTTTCGTAATTTATCGAAAGCTAAAATCAAACCTTCAACATTTTTCCGCGGCTGGAGTGTCCCAATAAACAAAATGAAATTTTGTTTAATGCCGAATTTTCGACAAATCTCTTGTCGGTCTTGAGGTAAAACTTCGTCTAAATCTTTTCGCGCTTCAACACCATTATAAACTACCGCAATTTTTTCTTTTGGCACTTTTAAAAATTTTTGCAAATCAGCCCCGGTGTGCTTTGAAACAGCGATTATTTTTTTGGCTTTTTTTAAACTTTGAGGCACTGAAACTCGAGTGGCAAAAATTTGACGGGGAAACCATTTTGGATTTTGATAAATTGCTAAATCATGGACGGTGATTATGGCATTTTTTGAATAACAAAGGGGGATAGTTGATGCTGGCGAATGAAAAACATCAAGTTTTTCTCGTTCTAAAACCGCAGAACACAAAAGATGAGAATAAACTACAGGCAAAAATTTTTTATATTCGCGAGAAGGAAAAAATTTAATAAGCGAATTTTTGCGCTTAAAATATCCAGCATCACCCACTCCTTGGTCAAATAACAAAATATACTGATTTTTTTTATCAATTTTTAAAAGATTGTCAACTAAATGATAAGTATAATGCCCGACCCCTGCTGCCTCGCCTTTTTGAGGATCTAAGATGGTGCGGCAGTCGATGCCAATGCGCATACTAATTTTAAATTACAAATTATAAATTTTAAATCAATTTTTAAATTCAAATTTTAAAAATTTCAACATTGAATTATTCATTAAAAATTTAAAATTAGAAATTAGAAATTGTATTATATGATTTCCAAAACTTATCTTCCACTCCCACGCACTGAATTTTAAATGAATATCTTTGGTGCCTCGTCGAAAATCGAAGATTTCTCCCAGCTTTCGCTGGGGCTCCAAGCCGTCGCTGGACTCCTGCCGAAAGGCAGGAAATTTCCTTTTTAATTTCTTCAAATTCTTCGTCTGCTAAATAAAACTCTTCTTTAACCCTCCCTGCTTTTCCCTGCGGATTAAACTGAAAAATCCGCCATTTATAAATCCATTTCGGCAAAATTTTGCCAATTTTTGCTACCCAATTTTTATTTTTCTTTGTTGCTACTGTTGATATTATAACGCGGATTTTTGTATTTTTCAACCGCGCTGAGCGCGACTTCTGTCCAGCTAAGCTGGATAATAATTTTAAAACCTGCATGACTTTTTTAAAATGGCCGACACCGCGCAATGCGTCATTGGTTTTCGCATTGTAACCGTCTAGCGGTAAATTAATTTGGTCTAAACAATTTAAAAAAACATTATCATTTTTTTGTCTTTGATTTGTGGTTTTGGTTTTCGTTTTTTGGTTTTTGATTTTTTTGCAAAGCAAAATCCCATTCGTATGCAACACCGTAAAAAATCCTAACTTCTTGGCATAACAAATCAATTCCCAAATATCCAATCGTAAAAGCGGCTCTCCGCCAGTGAAAATCAAAATCTTTGCTCCAGACTTTTTGAGTTGTAAAATTTTGTTTTTTGCCTGCGAAGTTGTCATTTCGAGTCTGCCAGCTAACCATCCGCTAACCCCTCCTTTCCTCCCCTTATATAAGGGGAGGTTTGGTGGAGTTATTTCCGGGCCAAAACAAAATCCACAAGCTAGGTTACACCGAGAAGTAATATTTAAAACTGCGATTTTTTT
>JBFLZX010000017.1:0-29836 GCA_040756075.1 Patescibacteria group bacterium
CCCATCTGCTTTTTCTGTTTAACTCCATTTTTCCTCCTTTCTTTTCAAAAACAAAAAGCTCTGCCCTCTTCTTAAAGGGCAGGGAAAACCCAGTAATAGAGTCAATTTTTTACCAAACTCACCCTGCGCGAATTGTATTATGAAATGCGCCACCTGATATACTTTGGTTAAACTATTAACCAAAAGTATATGGCACATTCACAATTTTGTAAGTCAGAGAGAAATGAACTCTCCATCTTACTGCAGAAGGGTTATTCCCACCGTGAAATCGCCAAATCCCTAGGGAAGCACCACTCTGCAGTAGATAGAGAAATTAAAAGAAATAGTGTTAAAAAAATTTATGATCCTTTAAAAGCTCAGACAAAAAGCAAAACCAGAAGACAGAAAACAAAGTATCAAAACATGAAGATTAACGAGTCGCCTGAATTTGTTGACTTTTTAATAAAACAGTTAAGGACAGGTTGGTCACCAGAACAAATTGCTGGCAGATGGAATTACAAACATCCATATGATAAGCACTTTTCATTTAAGGCTATTTACAAGTATCTGTATAGCGCTTTTGGTCAACATTTATGCAAATATTTACTTTCTAAAAGCTATTATTGTAGAAAAAGAAAAGGTAAAAAGCAAAAACGATTGCCAGTAAAAAACCATATTTCTATTGAAAGAAGGCCAAAAGTTATCAATGAACGAAAGAGATTCGGGGATTTCGAAGCAGATGTGCTTGGTTCGCCAAAGACGGATTCTGAAAGATTACCAGCTTTAGTAGAACGAATTTCCCGAAAACTTTTTGCTATTAAAGTACCAAGGCTTAAATATGCCGTGGATGGCTTCAAAAAAATGTTAAAGCCATATCGCGACATACTTAAATCTATTACTTTTGACAATGGGCCAGAAAATGCCAGACACTTAGAGCTAGGATGTAAAACTTACTTTTGCCATTCTTACTCTGCATGGGAAAAAGGACAAATTGAGAATACTTTGGGCAGGCTAAGGAGATTTATTAAGAAAAAATCCCGGCTCTCTGAATATTCAGATCAAGACATTGCTTCCTTTGTAGAACGAATGAACAATACTCCGAGAAAGTGTTTGGAATTCAAAACTCCAAATGAGGTTTTCGAGGAATTACTTGTAAAAGAGCGAAAGAAAAACAGAAAATCCAGAAAATATTAGTGGCGCATTTGAGGGGTTAATGTACCTAGGACTTGATTCTTAACCCAACCTCTGGACTTTCAGTCCAGAGTGGTTGAGTTTATGCATCGGAGATTTGCCTTTAGGCAGAGATTTATCTCGCCTTAAAATTAAAAGACTGACTCCAGATTTGATGCGGTTTCTGGATGTGATGTCTTTTATAGTTATTAAGTTTTTTTATCCCACATCTTTTAAAATACCCCACCGCTTTTGAAGCTGTCTAAAAACTACTGATTGGAGTGACAAATTGAATGAAGTGAAATTTGTTTTGGCTAATATATAACGAAATTCGCTTCACTCATTTCGTCAATCCATCTAAAAGTTAAATTCTTAGACAGCCTCTTTTGCTTTGGGGACAAAAAATTAGAGCCTTTCGTCCTGATTCACCCCCATCCATCGGGGTGAATCGGGACGAAAGGTGTGGGATTTATTTTTAGCTGAATAATTATGATTCTGTTTAATTGCTATAGCAATTAGACAGAATATATCAACTTTAAAAAATTAACTGCTAAGTTAACTTAAAAGATTATGAAAAAGAAATCCACAAAAAAATTATCAAAGGGAAAAAAAGTTAAAGTTGTAGACAAATTGCCTCAGGTTGAAATTGGCATCTTTGGTGGTTCTGGTTTTTATTCGCTTTTTGAAAAAACAAAAGAGATTAAAATTAAAACTAAATATGGCTGGCCGTCGGATAGAATTTCAATTGGTGAAATTGCCGGCCGCAAAGTTGCTTTTTTGCCTCGCCATGGCAAGCGCCATCAGTTTGCTCCGCAATCAATTAACTATCAAGCAAATGTGCTTGCTTTTAAAATGTTGGGCATTACTCAAGTTTTAGGGCCTTGCGCCGCTGGCAGTTTACAGCCGCATATTCAGCCGGGAGATTTTGTGATTTGCGATCAATTTATTGACCGAACAAAACGGCGCAATGAAACATATTATCCCGGACCAAAAACTGTTCATATTGGCATGGCTGAACCCTATTGTCCCCGGTTGCGCGAACTCGCAATTAAGTGCTGCAAAGATTTAACAATCCCGGTTCATGAAAAAGGTGAGGTAGTGGTAATTGAGGGTCCTAGATTTTCCACCCGCGCGGAATCTTTTTGGTATCAGAAATCTGGTTTTGAAGTGATAAATATGACTCAATATCCTGAAGTTGCGCTCGCGCGGGAGTTGGAAATGTGTTATGTTAATATTTCTTTGATTACTGATTATGACGCAGGTTTGATTGGTCAGAAAAATATAAAACCAGTTGATGCCCGGGCGGTGGTGAAAATTTTTGAAAAAAATATTTCTCGAGTAAAAGAGTTAATTTATGAAATGATAAAAAAGATGCCAAAAGAAAGAAAATGTGAATGCGGCAGGGCGCTATCAGCCGCCGTAGTATAAAAAATAGTCCTGTAAATTGCAGGACTTTAATTTTTTTATAATCTTAACATTTGGCACATTGCTTTTTTGTCCTCTTTGTCAGCCCTTTTCAAAAATTTTGCGAAATCAAAAATATATCTGATTCCATTTCCATTGTTTACTCTTTGCATCCCTGGAATTTCCAATAAATTTCTTTTTCTCAATCGGGTCATGCAAAAAATTACAAAACCTTCAAGTTGAACATAAAATACTTGTTTTCTATTTTTAATTCTAGTTTCTATTCTTACTTTTTCTTCATTTATCCCCATTTTTATATTATTCATTCTACAATACGGTCTTTCATCTGTATTATCCATTTGTTTCTCCTTTTTAGAAAAACATGACCCTTGGCTGGGTCTTTAAAATTAGTTTAATAAAAAGAAAATTTTTGTCAAGATTATTCTTGTGAATATGTTTTTTGCGTGATAAAATTAAAGACATAAAAGAATATTGGAGAGGTGTCAAGGTTTAGTTATTGGGCCGCTCTTGTCCCGAATAAAGCGGAAGGGTGGCCGAGTGGTTGAAGGCGCGGCTCTCGAAAAGCCGTATCCTAGTTTTTGGGATCGCGAGTTCGAATCTCGCCCCTTCCGCTTTAAACGGGACCTCGATTTTGTTATCAGTGTTGCATAAGAGACAAAATCGGGAAAAAGCGGTACTCCCGCTTTCCGATTCTTAATTAGCCAGAAAAATTTTGAAGATTATATTTGTTTATTAGAAGATTTTAGAAGATTAGGGACTAGAAAGTGGGGGATTGGAGGTTCGAATCCTCTTCCCGTTGCCAGTAAAAAACTTTTTGGATTTTCGGCAAAATTGTGATTGGCGGCGCGTAGCGCCGCCCACGGGTTTTTCGGCGAATTGTCGCGCAATCCGTTGTTATAGATAGCCGCAATCGCCAAGATAATTCAGACGTTGTTATTTTGGATAATATCGAAGTGGCGAATAATTACAAAAATCTTTCACCTCTTTTAGCGCGAGTGTATCAAACTTTTTGGGCTGAATATACCAGCCGTCCAGTAAAAGTTGGGACTGGTTATTCGGATTTGATTCCGCCAGGCGGAAGGCTTGAACAAAATGTATACGAACCCAAAACGCATGTTGGATACTCCGACGCGCGCGGTGAACAAATTTATGATTTGCCAAAAATTCGTGGTGTTGAATCTTTAGATGAAGCCATTACTTACGCCAACCTTACCGAAAGAGACGCGGAACTCATCGCAAAATTGGAGGAAGCGATTTATCCGCAAGGTATGAGTCAAGGGAAAGCGCACATCGCCGATATTTTGCGCAAACAGCGCGAATTGGAAGTGCCCGGAGTCGCGTCGAGTTTTGTCGTAAGGTCAGGCAAAGAAGTGGCGGGCTATCTACTTGTTCTTCCTGAAGAATCTGAAGTTAATCCCGGCGAACACGCAGCTCATGTGTACGACATGGCAATTTTGCCAAGCTATCAAGGAAAGGGTTTGGCAAGAAAAATGATGGAGCGCGTTCTTGATATTGCAACAGCATACAAAGTACCGATTGAGGCGGAAGCGCGTGCCAACACGTCATACGCAATGATTATGAATGAGCGAGTGCGACAATGGTTTGAGAGCCGAGGATTTTTCTTGACACATAACGAAAAAATGGATAAATATCTAGGTGGTGAGGATTTTTACTTTGTCCGTTTTGAATATCGCGGCGTTCCAACCCCGGAAGAATAAAACAACAACCGACGGCGGCGCGCTGGCGAATAGCCAGCACGAAAACCCGCGCCGTCGGCGAAAAAGCGACGGGCGGAAATGAGGGCGGGCAAAAATTCCCTCCCCTAAACCCCCTTCCTTTTTGCCCGCCCGAATTGGGGGTTATAGGGGGCTTTGCCCCCTATGCCATATTCCCCTAAAAATTTTTCAGAAAATAGGTTCGGATTTGGTTGTAAAGCCATGCCAGTAAAAAAATTTAAAAATACAAAAAGAAGGCGGGGTGCTGGAGTGGACGATCAGGCCTGTCTTGAAAACAGGTATCCCGATAAATCGGGATCGTGAGTTCGAATCTCACCCCCGCCGCCAGTTGGAAAATCTTCCTGCTGGCTCGCCCGCTACGCGGGCTCGCCAGCCGTCCTGATATTTCATCGGGATGAATTTTTTGTCTTTGTTTTGCGAAGCGGAACGCCAAAAGCGGACTTTTCATTTCTTAATCAGATTAAACACTTTCCTTAATTCTAAAGAACCAACAATAAGTGATACGACTAAAGCTATAAACATTAATTGGACAAAATGAATTGTCGTAAGATTAAGGCGTTCATTCAAAAACGGCGTATAAATTCCTAAAACAAGAAAGGCGTTTGCAGCTACTGCCCAGAGGCTAATAATTTTATTGGTAAATATGCCTTGCGTAAAAATTGACTCTTTGTCGGAGCGAGAAATAAAAGCCAGAACAATATGGCCAAAAATCCAAGCGGCAAAAGCGAATGTCTGGGACTGTGCGGCGCTTAAATTTTGATAACGGGCATAGAGATAAACAGAGGTTACGGCTATAAATAAGACAGCGCCTTTAATTAAAATATCTTTAATAACACGATTACTCATTATGTTTTCTTTGGGCGGGCGAGGCGGCCGAGAATAAATGTCTTTTTCTTGAGGTTCGACCACAAAACCGGCCGAAGCTGCCAAATCCATAAACAATTCCAAAAGGATTATTTGAATTGGGGCAAAGGGCATAGGAATGCCCAACAGCACAGGAAGAAGAAATATCAATATCAGGGCAACTTTAAGCGAGAGATAATATTTAATGCCTTTTTGCAAATTGTCAAAAAATTTTCTGCCCTCAAAGATACCCTGAGTAATGGTGATATAGTTATCATCGGCCAAAACAACCTCGGCTGCCTCTTTGGCAACATCAGTGCCACGCCTTCCCATGGCGATACCGATATCCGAACCCTTTAATGCCAAAGCGTCATTAACGCCGTCGCCGGTGACTGCCACTACTTCTCCGTTTTTTTGCAGCGCTTGGACAATCCGATATTTATGCTCAGGATTGGTTCTGGCAAAAACGGAAACGGCATTGACCGCATTTTGCAATTCTTTGTCGCTCAATTTATCTAAATCTTCTCCAGTTAATACTTGTTCACCCGTCGTTAAAATACCAACTTCTTTTGCAATGAAACGAGCGGTCAAGGGATGATCGCCGGTTACTAATATTGTTCTGACACCGGCTTTGACTACTTTAGTAATCGTTTCTTTAACGCCTTTTCTTGGCGGATCCTCAAAACTGATTAAACCAGCAAAATTTAATTCTTTTTCGAGTTGAGCAAAATCGAGACCTTTCTCGTCGAGCGACAATTTTTTATAGGCAATGGCGATAACCCTTCTGCCTTTAGAAGTTTCTCTGGTTAGTTTATTTTTAATATCATTGTTTATGCCCTTACACAAAATAAAGATTTCTTCCGGCGCGCCGCTGACAAATAATTCATATTCACTTCCGATTTTTCTTATAACTGATTTTGATTTCCGGCCATTGCCAAAAATTCTTTCGCGGTTGGCTTCCGGCAATGATTCACTAATACCTAGTCCTGCAGCTTTATTTTTGATTTCTTGCTCCATTGGCGAAAGAGAATATTGAGGAATGGCATAAAATGCCTTTTCAATAATTTCCTTATCGTTATTTGGGAAAAGCGAAACGATTTTCATTTGATTTTCAGTAATAGTGCCAGTTTTGTCAGTAACAATAACAGTGGCATTGCCAAGAGTTTCTGTAGCTTTGATTCTTTTGACTAGAAAATTATTTTTGGAAAGAGTATAAGCACCCAATCCTAAAACCATCGTAATAATAATTGGCAGTTCTTCGGGAATAGTGGCAAAGGAAAGGGAAAGGCCGATCAAAATCATTGTCTTAAGATTTTCTCCTCGCAGAATTCCCAGAATAGGAATTAGGATAGAGAAAAATAGAGCCAAATAAACCAATTTCCCGGCTAGAGATTTCATCGCTAATTGAAGAGCTGTTTTTGGCGGTTTGACTTCTTTAAGAGTGGTGGCAATTTTGCCGAGTTTAGTTTTTTTGCCCGTAGTAAGCACCTCGGCCTGTCCTTCGCCGGAGATAACGATTGTCCCTGCATAAATTTCGTCATTAGAATTTTTGTCTTGGGGAAAGGATTCTCCAGTTAGTGCCGATTCATTGATTTGTAAACCTACACTCTGTTGGATTTTCGCATCAGCGGCAATTTTAGTTCCTGGAATTAAAATCAAGATGTCGCCTGGCACAACATCGAGAGAATCAACCTCGGTAATGTTGCCGTCTCTAACAACTTTTGTTTTAGGTGCGGCAATTTTCTCTAAAGAAGCAATGGCTTTCTTCGCTCGAAATTCATTATAAACTTCGGCCAAAACCAACAAGAGAATCACTGAAAAAATAGTGACGGCATCCTCAATCTTCCCCCAAAGACTATAAAAAAAGCCAACCACTAATAAGAGAAGAATCATTGGCTCTGTCACTTCATGCTTGGCGATACCAAAGAAACTGACCCTCGTTGCTTTAAAAATCTGGTTGGGGCCAAATTGTTTAATCTTTTTCTGAACTTCTGTCTGTGTAAGGCCTGTTACTTGGTGGTTGTTATTCATATGTTTCATTGGAGAATTCCACAAGCTTTAGGCTGATTTTTTTCTTTTCTGGCTTGACCTTGATTACAAAATATTCACCACCTTTTAAGCTAAGGGTGTCTCTTATTTCTTTTGGAATAGAAACGAAGTATGAAGTGCCATCGGGCCTAAGATGCCCTTTTACGATTATTCGTTTGATTGATTTTTCTTCTTTTGGATTTTTTGCTTTGTCCATAGTTTCTCCCTTATGTTAATTATAATATTTATGTTAAGTATAAGCTATCAATTGATATTTGTCAGACAATTTTAAGGGGCTTTTAAGGGGTATGACAAGGAAATAATAAATTGCCACCAAGTATAAAATTTGTTATATTTAAATAAAGAATGAAAGAATTTGCCGCCAAAAGGGAAAATCAGTTATGATTTTACTTGTGGGTTTAGTCCGCGAAAAACTTGAAATTGTCCTTTTCGCTTCCGCTTCAAGGCGAGGCGGGCCTCGCACAAATCCCTTCGGGATTATGCGGGGGTAAACTCCAGAGGGTTATCAGTTGGGGGAATTTTTACCCCGTTGCGATGCGAAGCATCTGCTTCGGGGCCGCCCGCCGAGCCAATCGCGCGCAAAATCAGTTCAGATTTTTTCAAATACACACCGTTATGATTGAGGATGCTCGATTTTGTTGAACAAAATCGGCAAAAACTGCTGTATCGGAAACGGTACCGTGAGTTCGAATTTCACCTCCATCGTTTAAATTCGATATGCCCCAAATTTCAAACCGAGCAGAATTAGCACCATTTTCTCCAATCCGCAAACTTGTCCCTTTGGCCCGCAAAGCTAAAAAACAAGGAGTGGAAATTTTTTATTTAAATATTGGCCAGCCGGATTTTGAAACACCATGCGCGATTAAAAAATCTTTATGTCAGTATCAAAAATGCGGGCCGGAAAATATTCCTTATGCTCCATCGGAAGGAATTTATGATGCAATTTTAGCTTGGCAAAAATATTATAAAGATTATAATATCAAAGTTAATCCAGAAGATATTATAATCACCACTGGCGGGTCGGAGGCGATTATTTTTTCAATGGCAGTAATTTGCGATCCTCGAGATGAGATTATTGTTTTCGAGCCTTTTTATGCCAATTACAAAACTTATGCAAAATTCTTAGGAATAAAATTATTGCCCATTACTCTTTCAATTAAAAACGGATTTCATTTGCCAGAAGCTAAAAAAATTATTTCTAAAATTACAAAAAAAACAAAAGCAATTTTGGTTTGCAATCCTTCAAATCCAGCAGGGATTGTTTTATCGAAAAAAGAAATTAAGACTATTGTAAGAATTGCTAAAAGATATAAACTTTTTATTCTGGCTGATGAAGTATACAGAGAATTTATTTTTAATGGCGAAGAGCATATCAGCTTTATGCATTTTTCAGAAGTAAAAAATCAAGTGATTTTACTTGACAGCGTTTCTAAAAGATTTAATGCCTGCGGTGTGCGCATCGGGGTCTTAGTTTCAAAAAATAAAAAAGTAATGCAAAATGCCTTGAAATTTGCCCAGGCAAGGCTTTCTGTGGCGACAACGGAACAAAAAGCAATCATTCCCTTGCTTTTGAATTCTAGACCTTATACAAAAAAATTGATTGCTCAATATCGAAAACGGCGGGATGTGGTTTTCGAAGGTTTAAAAAATATTCCAGGAGTAGTTTGCCAAAAACCCGAAGGCGCTTTTTATGTTATCGCAAAATTGCCAATTGATTCTAGTGAAAAATTCTGCCGCTGGTTGCTCGAAAAATTTAGATACAAAAACAAAACTGTTTTTCTCGCTCCTGCATCTGATTTTTATATGACGCCTGGCCTTGGTCGCAGTGAAGCGCGCATTGCTTATGTTTTGAATGAGAAAAAATTGGCAGAGGCGATGAAAATATTAAAGAGAGCAGTTTTAGAATACAATAAGCAATAAATTCCAATTTTTAAATTCCAATGACTAATCAAATCTCAAATTCTAAATTTCAAAAAAACTTTTTCTTATTTTCTGGCTTGGCAAATTTGGGTTTAGCTAAAAAAATTGCTAAAAATTTAAAAGCTAAATTGGGCAAAATTCAGATTGAAAAATTTGCCGATGGCGAGACTTATGTTAATATTTGCGAAGACATAAAGAAAAAAAATGTTGCCGTTTTGCAATCTTGTTCCTTTCCTGCCAATGAAAATTTAATGGAGCTTTTGATAATTTTGGATGCGATAAAGAGATTAAAACCAAAAAAGATTTTAGTTTGTTTTCCTTTTTATCCTTATCGTAGGCAGGAGAAAAAAACTGAAAAAGGGGAATCAGTCACAGCAGAATTAGTAGCAAAGTTACTTGAGACAGCTGGAGCAGATCGAATTTTGCTTTTGGATTTGCATTCCAAAATTGTTAAAAAGTTTTTTAAAATTTCAGCTTTAGAAGCAAGTGCTTTTGAGCTTTTTGCAGAGTATTTTAAAAAAAAGAAAATTAAAAACCTAAGTGTCGTAGCCCCGGATCTGGGAGCTTTGAATTTAAATAAAAAATTAGCTAAAAATTTAGATGCCTCTTTAGCTTATATCAAAAAAAGCCGCGGGAGAAAGCATGATATCATCGCAAAGGCAAAAATCTATGGCAATATCAAAGGCAAAAATGTTATAATGTTAGATGATGAAATTTCAACTGGCGGCACCTTAATAAAAGCGGTAAAATTGTTAAAAAAATCAGGGGCGCACGATATTTATATTGCGGCAACACACGGAGTTTTAGCGGGTAAAGCGATTAAAAAACTAGCAAAATCGCCAATTAAAGAAATAGCTATTACGGATAGCATTTATCAGCCTCGCGAGAAAAGAATTAAGAAAATCAAAATTTTATCAGTAGCAGAAATTTTGGCAGAGGCGCTAAAAAATTATTAATCAATTAATTATTGACCATTGATCAATGTTCAATGTTTAATGTTTAATACTTTCTAGACTTTGGCTAAAGTCGAGGAAAAAATGAATAATAAAATTCAAGAATTACTTTCCCGCAATATTGAGGAAGTAATTATTAGAAAACATCTAGAAGAGCGGCTTAAATCTGGCAAAAAATTGCGGATTAAATTAGGGGCAGATCCAACGGCGCCGGATTTACATTTAGGCCATAGCGTTGTTTTATGGAAATTGCGCGAATTTCAAGATTTAGGTCATAAAATTGTTTTTATTATTGGTGATTATACCGCGAAAATTGGCGATCCTTCCGGCAGATTGAAAGCGCGGCCGTCTTTGACAGAAAATGAAATCAAAAAAAATGCCCAGACTTATTTTAAGCAGGTTGGCAAAATTTTAGATATCAAAAAAACTGAAATAAGATACAATTCGCAATGGTTTTCAAAATTGAATTTTGCCGATCTAATTAAATTGTGCGCTAATTTTTCTTTGTGGAGGATTTTAGAACGCGATGATTTTGTTATGCGGCACAAAGAAGGAAAAGAACTTTTAGTCCATGAAATTTTGTATTCGATTATGCAAGCTTATGATTCAATAATGATAAAAGCAGATGTGGAAATCGGCGGCACCGACCAAAAATTTAATATGCTGGCAGGAAGGGATCTGCAAAGAAAAATGGGAATAAGCGAACAAAATGTTATTACTTGTCCTTTATTGGTGGGCCTGGACGGCAAGAAGAAAATGTCAAAGTCTTTGGGAAACTATATTGGCTTGACTGATTTATCAAATCAAATGTTTGGCAAAATTATGTCTTTGCCGGATAATTTGATTTTGCAATATTTTAAATTAGCAACTTTATTAACTGATGAAAAAATTAAAGAAATTGAAAAAGAGATAATTGCAGGAAAAAATCCGCGGGATCTGAAAGCAAGATTGGGAAGAGAAATTGTTGCTTTGTATTATGGGAAAAAACAGGCAGACTTGGCAGAAAAAGAATTTAACCGTGTTTTTCAAAGAAAAGAAAAGCCAAGCCAAATTCCAAAAATGAAAATTTCAGAGAAAAATTTAAATTTATTAGATTTAGTAATGAGGACGAAATTTACGAAAAGTAGAAGCGAAGGCCGGCGGCTGATTTTGCAGGGCGGGGTTAGAATTGATGACAAAGTAAAGCAGGATTGGCAAAAAGAGATAAAAATAAAAAAAGGAATAATTTTGCAAATTGGCAAAAGAAAATTTGTAAGAATTATTTAGTAAGTAAAAATATAGAAATACTAAAAGGGCTGCCCTTTTTAAAAGGCAGTCCTTTTTAACTACTCAACTAATTACCTATTTCTTTTTCATCGGCCTAAAAGTGCCGCAGGTTGGACAGCGTAAAGGTTGATAAGTTTCTTTAGTTTGTGGATTTAAAGCCGATGGCGGAAGTTCAAAAATGAATTTCTTTTTGCACTTTGGGCATTGAAGGATGATTTTCATAAAATCAATGTCAATATACGAATTGATGCTAATGATACAAATATCAATAAATTCTAAATTCAAAATCCTAATGTTCTAAACTGAAATTTGCAAAGGCTGAGCTGACCGAAGCAAATTTATGTTTTGAATTTTGAAAATTAGAATTTTGATATTATTTAGGATTTAGTGCTTAGTACCTTAGGATTTAGAATTTTTATACTAAATTCGTATAATTAGTATGTATTAGTATATTAGTATCGCGTTAGTATCTTTTTGATCCAGTTTTTGCAGTTTGAACTCACTTGTTATATTAGCAAATTTTTATTAAAATATAAAGAGAAGATAAAAGATTAGCTAAGTGAAATATGCAGAACAAAATTTATCACCAAGCAAAAAGAATTCTTCAAAAAAATGAAAAGCAGGGATTTATTATGCCCGATCGAGGTTATTATCAAGGGGTTTGGCTTTGGGATACAGGATTTATTGCTCTTGGCGAGGCCTATTTTAATCCTGAAAAATCCGCAAAAAGACTTTTGAATTTTATTTTGAAATCTCAATGGAAAAATGGGCTTATCCCTCATATTTTATTTTTTAATCAAGAAACAAAGGGATATTTTCCTGGACCAAAATATTGGCAAACCCAAGTTTCAAAAAATTGCCCGCAGGCCCAAACATCAGGAATTACCCAGCCGCCGAATTTAGCATTTTGTGTTTTAATGATTTATGAAAAATTGAAAGAAAAATCTAGTGAAAAAGCAAAAGAATTTTTGGCAAAAATATATCCGTTGCTTTTGAAGTATCATCAATATCTTATCAATGAACGCGATCCTCAAAATTTTGGTTTAGTTTCAATCTATCATCCTTGGGAGTCGGGGATGGATAATTCTCCAAGGTGGCAGGAAATTTTGTCGCGAATATCTATTGCTAAAGAGCAAATTGAGGAAATAAAATTTTTGCGAAAAGACATAAAAAATTTAACCAAACAATGGGAGATTGACGGCACCTCTCGCAGTGAAGCTTTAAATTTAGCTGTTTCGATGCGGCCAACAAATGAGGATTACGCGCGATTTTATTATTTAGTTAAATTTTTAGCTGGTCAAAATTATAATGACAAAAAAATTTATTTTGAAATTCCCTTTAATGTCAAAGATATTTTATTTAATTCGGTTTTTTATGTTTCAAATGAGGCCTTGATTTTAATGGCAAAAGAAATAAATGAAAAAAATTCTGAAATTGAAAATTACTTAAAAAAACAAAAGCAGGCAATCGAAAAATTGTATGATAACGAAAGCGGTCTTTATTATGATTTAGATTTTAAGACCAACAAATTAATTAAGCGAAAGACAATTGCTTCGTTTATGCCTTTATTTGCTGGAATTCCAAAAAAAGATCAAGTAAAAAAAATAGCAGAAGTGGCCGCCGGTCCCGAATTTAAAGGAAAAAATTCTTTATTTCTAATACCTTCGACATCAAGATTTGACCTCGCTTATCATTCAAAATCTTATTGGCGCGGTCCGATTTGGATGCCGACCAGCTGGCTTATTTTGCGCGGATTTGAACGGATTGGTTTGACTTTGATAAGCCAAGAAATTAAAAAAAGCCTTATTGAACTAGTCGCGCAAAAAGGCTTTTGGGAATATTTTGACGCAGAAAATCTGACTGGCCTTGGCCGGCAAAATTTTTCTTGGACCGCGGCGCTGATTATCGATGTTCTAAAAAATTAAAATCAGAATTTCGTTTCAATGCCGTTGGTAATATTTTATTGCTATAGCTTCAAAATATTACTTAGAATTTTTTAAATTATTTTAATACATAAGAAATCCACCGACGAAGTCGGTCATCCACGGTAACCGCTTGCGGACGAAGTCAGTTTATCGTAAGGTATAGGTAATAGTAATATTATAACCTATGCCACACGATACGCTTGATAAGTATAAACACCAATCTCACGCTACTTACGATTGTCGATACCATGTTGTTTGGGTAACAAAGTATCGTTTTCAAATCATTGACAAAGAGATTGAAATAGCCTTGAAATGGATAATCAAAGAAATTTGCGATTGGAAGGAAATAGAAATACTGGAAGGAGCCGTAAAACCAGAGCACATCCATTTATACCTTCAAATTCCGCCAAAACATTCTGTCTCTGATGTAATGAAATGGATCAAAGGAAAAAGCGCAGAAAGACTTTTGGAAAGATTCCCTGAGCTGGAAAAACAATATTAGGGACGCCATCTCTGGGCAAGGGGATATTTCGTTTCAACTGTTGGGATCACCGATGACACAATTCGAGAATACATTCTCAAACAACGGCGGGAAGAGCTTGAAGATTTCAAGCACATTTGGAAAAAATAAAGAGGACATTGTCCGAAAACGACTTTATCGGTAATTCCACCGACAAGGTCGGTGGTAGTTTAATCAATTTATTTCTATTTTATTTTTCTCAAAACTATTTCATTCCACGCTTTTGGACCGATATTCTCGGTCTTTTTTATTTTCGGATTTTTTATTTTGGTTTTTAATAATTTCTTTGGGTTTTTAATCAAGTATCCTTCGTCGCAAAATTTTATAAATTCCAAATCTGCTTGGCTATCGCCAAAGCCGATTGTATAAATTTTACCATATTTTTTTTGAAATAATCTCATTAATATTTTAACTGCTTTTATTTTTGCTGGCTTTCCCATAATTTGGTAATATCGGCCGCTAATTGCCATATAGAATCCTTTTTTTTGTATTATTGATTTTATTTTTTTATACATTTTTTGCTGCTGTTTTTTAGGCAATAAAATTTTAAATCCTTCTTGATAAGTTCTTTTTTTTGCCTCTTTTGCATCTCCAAGAGGCAAGCCACAGTCTTTACTAAATTCTTCTGCGGTCATATCGCCAATCCCCTTAATTGGGACATTTATTTTTCTGGCCGTTTCTTTTAAAATTTCCTGAATTTTGCTGTAGGGTTTTCCAAATTCAATTTTCCAAAAACTCTGTTTTTTAGAAATTTTTTCTTTTGATAGCTCGGTTTTTAGAACAAAATCAAATAAATTCTCGGGAATAAATATTGCTCCGCCGCCTTCGATAATAAAAGCTTCTTTTTTCCATAAATTCATTTTCTTTTGCAAAGTTTTTACTTCGGCAAAGGTTTTTGAGGTTACAAAAACGACCGGCGTTTCGGTCTTTTTTATTTTTTTTAAAGCGGGCAAAGCCTTTTTAAATGAATATGTTTTATGATCAAGCAAAGTGCCGTCGAGATCGGTAAAAATAATGATTTTAAGTTTCATTTTTTTATAGGCGAAAACCATTTTATTTCCCTGTTTTTAAATTTTTTTTGATATTGTTTTATTTCACAAATCGGCGGCCGCTGATCTTCAATAATCATAATGCTTTCAAAGTCATATCTTCCTTCTTTTCTTTTCGGTTCACGCAAAAGTTTTATTTTTTTTGCCACATGCAGACGATTAAACATTGCTTGCATAATGCCGAAGGAAAGTTTAGAAAGTTGATGTAATGGAGAGTTGCGATGGATTCGTTCTTGCAAGTCAACTTGGCCAATAGTATTTAATCCCCATTTAGTATAAATATCAACAAGCATTGCTGTTTCTACGGCATAATTAACGCAAATAGGGATTTTTTCGATAATTTCTCTTCGAACAGCGTATTCGCCGGAAAGAGGCTGTAAAATTCGGCCAAGATCAGGGTAAAAAGCATTAAGCAGCGGCCTCACGCAAAGTTCAGTTACTCGTCCGCCGCCAGAAGAATGTAAAACCCCATCAATTTTAATTGGCCGGCGATAGAATCCTTTTATTAAACCTAGATCTTTTCGTGACAATAACGGTCCGACGAGACCGTAAACAAAACGACTGGAAAAATTTTCAATATCTCCATCAACCCAGACAATAATATCAGTATTTAAAGCATAGATACTTTTCCAAATATTTTCTCCTTTTCCCCATTTTGGTAATTCTTTAAAAATAACATCTTTTAAAACCTTCTGAACATTATAAACTTTTGCTCCTGCTTTTTTTGCCAACTCAACGGTTTTATCTTCCGAAGAACTATCCATTACAATTAATTCATCAACAAGCGGTTCTTTATCAATTAAATCTTTTTTTATTGTGCTGATAATATTGAAAATTGTTTTTTCTTCATTTTTTGTCGGAATGCAGACGCCGATTGTCAATTTTTGCTGCTGTTTTTTCTTTACCAAACGATGAGGCCAGATAAAATCTTTATAGTGAAAAGTATTTTTCGAAAACCATTCTTTTAATTTATCAACATTATTTTGATTATTTTGTTGATTCATAATTATTATATTAATGGTTCGATTTTTTCTTTAAAATTTTTTTCTAAAATATATTTTTTTAAAACTTTTCGATATAATCTAGCCGAAGAATTTTTTTCTAAAAATTTAATGATTTTTTGGGCAGTTTTTCGCGCTGGTTCTTCAAAATCAAATAGGCAGGCATTATTGTCCGTAATTTTCAAAAAAGGCGGGATTTTTGAACAGACAATTGGCGTTTTCATTGCCGCCGCTTCTATCAAAGGCATGCCAAATCCCTCAAGTTTACTTGCAACAAATAAAAAATCCGAGATAATAAATAATTCTTTAAGATTAAGATTTATTATATCAAATTTTTTATCATTTTTCAAGATATACTGGGAGAGGAAAATGATATTACTGTCTAATTTCAGCTTTTTTATTTGTTTTTTTAGATTTTCAAAATAAGCGGCGGCGTCGGGGTTTTGATAGTCAATTGGCGCGGTAACCAGCAGAATAAAATCAAGTTTTTTTCGCAGTTCATTAGAAATTTCGATTGCTTGCCCGATATTTTTCCGCCGAACAATCCGCATTGGCAAAAGAGCAACCAGATCTTTTTCAAAAAGATTTAATTCAGAAATAAGACTTTTAATTTGCGGGCTTAATTGCCAAAAATTAGAAATAAAAAGACTGTTTTCAACAATTTCAATTTTTGATGGGTTAATATTAAAAAGTTTGGCGATTTTATTTCTTCGGTCTTCAGAGATGCTGACATATTTTATTTGCGGAATTGGTCTAATGAGGAGATTCCAGGGGAATTTATTTTTAAATGCTGAATAAAGTTTTAAATAATTTTGATCTAGAAATGTCGCATCATGAGTCCAATGAATTATTTTTATTTTATTGTGGTTTTTGATAAATTTTATAAGCGCCAGCGTTAGAGCAAAATTGAAATGCATAGTCAGAGCTTGATGAATAATTAGGACATCAATTTTTTTAAGGTTGGATTCTAGTTTTCTATAAATTTGATTGGTGTATTTATCAAGTTTATCAGGCACTTGCCCTTGATCAAAAATTTTGCGCATTTTTAAATAGTCTTTATTTCGCGGATCAATTTCTGGAATGATTTTTACTTCAATGTTAGGATTAAATTTTTTTCCTTTGCCGGCAATAATTTTAACATTATAGTTATTTTCCGCCATTAAAGTTGTTTGATCTTTTATTACTAATTCAACGCCGGCAACAATTGGCGGAGCAGTGTAATGAATGATGGCAATATTTTTCATAAGTCAATTAGCTGAAAATTTTGTTAAAAAATACAAAGATGGCCGCAATGTTTTTTTAAGATATTTTTTACTACCAAATTTTCATTTACTATTTTTGCGTCTGTTATACGTTTAGTGCCCGGGTGGCTGCGATAATAGTAAGTAATTTTGTTAAGTCGTTTAATTTTGCGAGCAATTTGTAGAGCGCGCAAGAACCAATCAAAATCTCCCGCATGTATTAATTTTTCATCCATATATCCTACTGATTGATAAAAATCGCGTTTTATTAAAAAAGTCAAATGATGAATCCAGCTTTTAATATTCTTTCGTAGAAGTGAATTATAATATTCAGTACAATATTTTTTAAAAATTTCTGTTGCTGATAAATCAGAACCTTTAATTTCTTTTGTCTTTTTTCCACTTTCATCAATTTTAACAATATCAGCGTGGATAAAATCACAATCAATATTTTTTTGAAAAAAATTATAGCGGCTTGATAAACTATCTTGCGGCAAAATATCGTCGCTGTGAAACCAAGTAATAAATTCTCCTTTTGTTAGTTTAAAGCCGTTATTAGTAGCGATATATTCACCGGCATTTTTTTGATAATGATATTTAATGCGCGAATCTTTAAAACTTTTAATGATTTGCGCTGTCTTATCTGTGCTTCCATCGTCGATAACTATTAATTCCCAATTTTTAAAATCTTGTATAATTAAAGAATCTATAGCTTTTTTAATATAATATTCTCGGTTGTAAACCGGCATAAGAATTGATATTTTCATAAAAGAGATTTATATAATTTCCAAGTTTCTCGGGCCGTTTTTTTCCAAGAAAAACGTTTTATATTTTTTAACCCTTTTTCCTTTAATCGTTGGCGTAAATTTGCGTCAGATAGTAATTTAATGATAGCCGCGGCAATTTCTTTAATTGATTTTGGGTTGATAAATATTGCGGCGTCATTTGCTATCTCAGGTATTGACGAAATATTGGAAGCAATAACTGGCGTCTTTAGGGCCATTGCTTCAATTACCGGCAAACCAAATCCTTCGTACAAAGAAGGATAAACTGCCATTGCCGCATTTTTGCGCAGACTATCTAATTCTGATTGTGAAATGTAATCAGTGAAAATTACATCCTTATCTAAATTCAATAGTTTTATTGTTTTTCTATATTCAGCAATTTCTTTTTTAATATTTTTTTTGATTTTTCCTGTAAGAATTAATTGGATATTTTGTTTAATTTTTTGTTTTACAATTGCAAATGACTTTATCAATCGCGTAATATTTTTTCTTGGACCTAACCCCCCAACATAAATAATATAATTTTTTGATATTTTAAGGTGGGAACACAAATGCTTAAAATTAGAAACGGATAAAATTTTTCCTAAATTGTAACCGTTATATATAACTTTTATTTTTTCGGTTGGAACATTTAAACGTTTGACAATTTCTTTTTTTGTAAATTCAGAAATGCTAATTATTATATCAGCATTTTTTGCCGTTGCCTTGATGGCGGCGGAATATTCTTTTTGATCAATAGAGCTCATATATTCACCCAAAACCAAAGGAATCAGATCATGAATTGTTACAATATTTTTCGCCGAAATTTTTTGCGCCGCGCCGGTATTGTCTAATGCGTGAAAAACATCGGGTTTGATCTTTTCAATTATTGACGGCAGTTCATTTTTTTCTAATATAAAACGCTCTTTGCAATTAGCGTAGGTTTTTCCAAAAGGGATAAGAGTGATTAGGGGATTGTGGGTATAAAATTGCGGCAATTCCTCGTTTTCTAAAATCAATAAAAAACATTCATTTTTATTTTTTATAAAATAATGAACAAGTTGATCAACATAAATTCCTACTCCGCCAAGGAATTTTGCGTTAATGCGTCGCGCGTCTAAAAGTAATTTCATTTTTGTTTTGGGAATTTATCATTTCCATTTTCCTAAGTAAAAATTTTTTGCTTGCTCAGGCAGGATTGAATTTACAACAAGGTCGGATTCAGAAGCCATTTCTACCCCTCCCCAAGTAGAGATGCGAGGCTGAATTTTTATATAAAAATGAAGGTCGAAATTTTTTACCAGATGCGAAAAAAAGTTATAAGAAAAATTATACTTATCTAATTTCGAGATAATTTTTTTAAGCTGCCAGGCTAAGGATTTTTTTTCTTCTTCGGTTAAATCTAGAATATTTTTTATATGTCGTTTAGTAAAAATCCAGACCTCTAGCTTATATTTGGAAATATTCGGCGCAAAAGAAATTGTATAATCATCTTCAAAGATGATTCGCTGGCCATCTTTTTTTTCTTGGGCAATAATTTTACAATAGGCGCATTTTAGACAATCTTTTTTGCGATGATAACAAAGTCCAGCAATTTCTCGTTGTAATTCAGCTGTAACAAGCGGCAAGGCGTAAATTTGTGAATGAGAATGAGACAAAGAAGCGCCAGCTCTTGGACCATCGTTTTTGAAAATCAAAATATATTTTATTTTCGGCAATTTTAATAATTTTTTAACTCTTTTTTGCCAAATATCAAAAATCTTTTTAATATGATCAATTTTTAAATCAGAAAAATCTTTAAGATGTTCTGGAGTTTCAATAATAATTTCTTGCTTGCCATAAGCTTTTTTGCTATCAATTGTTAAGGCAGGATATTTATTAGGCACTACCGCGACATCCCATTCTTGTTTATTATGATTTTTTATTACTTCAAGAAATCTCCGGGGATGTTTTAGTTTCATTTCATTGCAAAAGTGGCAGCGCCGAATTCTTTTTGTTTTTTCAATCATTTCATAGTCATGAGGACGCGAAAATCTTTTCGGCGCATAAATAACATATTCATCTAAAAAATAGTGTTTGCGTATTTCGTTCATATTTTAGCGTATAGTGTTTAGCGGTTAGCATATAGCGTTTAGTTATTTTTTCACTAAACGCTAGCCGCCAACAGCTAAACGCTTCCATATTTTTATTCTAGCATTTTTTGCACAATTTGTCTATAAAAAATGACTCTGCGCGAGAATCATTTTTTATTGTGCATCTACTCAATTATCACTTCTTTTGTCAACGGGTCAATTAGATAATTATATAATTTGTGTATTGGTTTTTCTATCGTAATAATTTGCTCTGAAGTTTTGGTTTTAAATTGTTTAACTTTTTTTGGAATTGCAGTAAAAAGAAATTTATCAATTGTTTTTTGATCATTGATTTTTTTATCGCGTAAAAATACTGGAATCCAAGCGCGTTCTGGCCGAGGGAATAAATAATCAACTAAAATTTGCGCAGGATTGCGGCCTTTGCCTTCGTATGGTTTTTGGTGCATGCCAACATCTGGGTTTTGATTGATTTCTGTAATTTTTCCGCCAGTTTCTGAAAGTGGTTTTGTAATATCAGTAGTAATAATATCAAGGCCGACAACATCTAAATCTGTGTATCGCGCAATTTCTTTACACAAAGAAATAATTGATGGATGAACAATATCTGTAATATCAACTGAAATTCCGCCAGCAGAAATATTGCCAGTCATGCGCACAAAAATTTTTTCATCTTTTTTTGGCACAGAATCTAAGGTGTATTTTTGTTTTTTCAAAGCCAAGGGTGTGTTGTTATCAATTTTTATTTTTTTAACACAGCGCGGATCGCGTTCACGTTTTTTATTTTCTAAATCAATGAGTTTTTTAATTGTATTTTTGCCATCACTAATAACATAAGGCGGCAATCTCTTTAAACCCGCAACATAGTTTCCGCCAATGATTAAAATTCGATGATCATCGCCGAATAAATGTTCTTCAATGATAATTTTTTTGCCTTTAAATTGTTGCGCGACTTTAAAAGCTCGCTCTAAATCTTTTAAATTTGTAATATTTGTGGTAATACCTTTTCCTTGTAATTCTTGTGACGGTTTAATAACTACTGGTTCTTGCAATTTTTCAAAAGCAGATTTTATTTCTCCCCAGGTTTGGAGTTCATATCCAGCAGCAAGAGGTACCCCGCATTTGCGCAAAAGTTCCTTTGTCATTCCTTTATGATTAGCGATTTTTGCGGAAATAGAGCTATTAATATCAGAATAGATGAGTCGTTTTTGCCGGCAGCCTAAGCCTGCTTGCCATGCCAGCGAGCCTGCTAAAGGGATTACTGGAATATTACGTTTGGCAAAAGCTTGCAGGATACTGCTTTTAATTTCACAGGAAAATTTAATGGGTTTGGATTTAGTGTTCATAAATTTTTATCTAAGGCGGTAGCCGCAGACTTTTTGAAGCGAAACGAGGGCTGTAATTATTTTTTTAAATTAGGGAATAGCATTTTGATGATTGCTTCACCGGCCTTGCGCGGTTTGCCGGAAACCGGAAAATGATGAATTGCGGCATCTGGTCCGCCATTAACTTCAATAATTTTGCCGCCATTTTTATCATATGGTTTTGTAATATCAGGAGTTATTAAATCAACGCCGCAAATATCTAAACCAATAGCTTTAGTTGCTTTTATTGCTAGTTCTACATTCTTTGGATTGATAATTTCTGTAACATCTACGCCAACGCCACCAGTAGAAATATTTGCATTGCGTCGCAAAAATGTTTTTTCATCTTTTTTTAGTATAGATTTTAGATTTAATCCTCTTTGTTTTAGAAGTCTTTTTACCTCTTCATCAACTTTAATGGGATATATTTTTTTCGTCTTACGCAAAGGATTTTTATTTTCTTTATTAATTAATTGCAAGATTGTCGATTTGCCATTACCAATAATAAATGGAGGAATTCTTTGCATTGCTGCTACTAATTTATTGCCAATAATTAGAATACGAAAATCAGAGCCTTCGATTTGTTCTTCAAAAACAACTTTTGCGTATTTTTGCTTAATTTTTTTAAAAAACAATAAAGCATCTTTTTTTGAATTTACATCGCAATGAACTATTTTACCTTGCTGGGCAGCTTGGGGTTTGACTACAATTGGAAATTTTGTTTTTTCTAGAAATTTTTTTACTTCCTCAATTTTATCAGTACAAAAATGTTTTGGTACTGGCAAACCAACGCCGGCTAAAATTTTATTTGCAAAATCCTTGTGATGGGCAATTTTCATTGAAAGATATTTTGTTTCTGAAGTTACTGCTCCGCGCGTCCATTTTATATTTTTTCCTCTCCCTAGCTGCAGAAGCATTTTATTTTTTAAAAGACCGAGTTTTTTTACAGGAACTCCTAAATTTTTTGCAGCTTCAATTACACTTTTAGTTATAGGCATGCGAAGATCGGATTTCATAAGTCAAAATAAAAGATTAAAAAACAAAAAGTAAAAATACAGATTAAAAACTAAAAATTTAATTATCTATAAATTTTTGGTTTGTATTTTTGGTCTTTGTTCTTTAATTTTTCCTTTTTTGTTATTCAATATCCGCATCCGCTTCATCGGATCAACTAAAAATCCAGCTAGATTTTTTCTCCCTATAATAATAGGAAATCTCAAATCTTTTCTTGAAATAATCGAGGCTTTGGAAATTATCTTTTTGCCAGCAAGGAAAAAAGTTACTAAAATCATTGCGCGGTAGGTAATACCTGTCGCGCTGTGAATAATCGCCGTATCAACAATATCTTTATATTTTGCTTTAATTTCTTTTTCATATTCTTTGACTTTTTCTTTTGCTTCGTCATGCAACATTATCTGGCCAAGAAAATTATATTTACTCAACACTTCTACTAAATCTTTATACCCGAGTTTTATTGCCAAATCTTGATCACAGGAAGTAAAAGCCGCGCCAGTGTCAATTTTTGCTTCAACTTTGATTTTTTTTAAGCCATCTTTGTTTAAAATTTCTATTGTTTCCTGCGGTCCGATTATTTCCCGGCCGGAAATCTTTTCGATCGTATGTTCTATTTCTTCACCAAAAAGTTCGCGTGCCACGCGCATGCCATGCTGAATATCTTTTATTTTTAAACCACGCACGCGGCGCAAGCGAGAAGAAAGCCCTTCTAAATTTGCAATCTGAATATCAAGACCGGGTCGGGCATTTAATTCTAAGACTTCCGGTCCATATTTTGAATCAAGTACAATATCAACTCCAACATAACCTAAGCTGCAAGCAATTTGACATTCAATTGCAATTTCTAAAATTTTATCCCAAAAAGGCAAAATCAATCCGCGCAATTTTTGTTTTGTGTCCGGATGTTTTTCAATAATCTGCCGGCGCGGCACAGCTTGCATTGCTGTTGTTGTAATGCCTGAACCAATATCAATTCCCACGCCAATTGCACCTTGGTGCAAGTTTGCTTTGCCTTTTGATTTTTTTGTCGGAAGCCTCAACATCGCCATCACTGGCACTTTGTTGTAAACAATAATTCTAATATCCGGAATTCCTTCGTAAACATAATTTCTTAAAATCGGGTGAAGAACAATTTTTCTTTCAATAAAAGCAGTATCAGGCTCGTCAGAAAGAGAAAAATTTCCGTCTAAAATGTTAATAATATGAGTTTTTAATTTTTTAAAATCCCAAACTTCTTTTTCTGGGTCAACCCAGCGCCGTTTTACTAAAGGCAATTTTAAAAATTCCTCTTTTTTTATTTCACTTTTTAAAATAACAATCCCTCCGCCGCCAAAACCAATATTTGGTTTGACAACAAAACTTTGCGGCAATTTGTCCCATTTAAAATTTTCAAAATCAACAATATCAGAAATCATACCGTAAAGCCGCGGGGTAAAAATTCCGGTTTTTTGCAGCAATTTTTTTGTTGCTAATTTATCATCAACAAGTCGAATTGCCGCTTTGGGATTTGACGGATGAAGATATAAAAGATTGCGCTCATTGATTCCCAAAATTTCAGACATAATGTGTATTAAGTATTTTGTATTATGTATTATGGGTTTTTGTCCCGACGAAGTCGGGACTAAACACATAATACTTAATACATGATACATAATACATTTTTACCCGCGTTCTTTAATAAACTTTCTCAATTCTTGGAATCTTAAATATTCTGACAACCGCAAGCCAATCCATTTGCCAAGTAAAACATCAATAATTAATGTTAATAAAGTAAGTTCTGGATAAGTTAAAATAAAATTTTTAAACCACGGCCAGGTGATTAAAAAGTAACAAGCAATTGAAACTAAAATTGTTTCTAAAGTTAAAATTATTGTTTGCCAGCCGCCTTTTTCAATTTGGGCAGCAATAAATTTTTCGGACATAATAATTAAAATTAAAATTGGAAAGATCGACAAAGAAATTATGCCAAAAATATTGAATTTTGCCCCAAGCAGGAATATAACAAAAATTGCAAAAGCAACAATTGTCAGCAAAAGCGCCATTCTTGGCAGATATAAAAGCCTAGATTTTTTGAGAGCGAAGCGAAAAAGCGTTGCTAAAATCATAATGACAATAAAAAAGACTAGGCCAAATTTTAGACCCATTGCCACAAAAGAAAGAGTAATGATTGTTGGCGTGTAAATTCCAAATGTTTTAATGCCTAAAAATTGTCTGGTAAAGGCAACAACGGAAGCAATAATCGGCAGTATTAAAATCAAAAAAATATTTTCAATTGCTACGCCGTTGTTTACTAAATAGTTGATTCCGTAAGCCATGAAGTTAGTGATACCAAGCTCTGCGCCGCGATTTGAATATTGCGCAAAAGCGAAATTTGAAAAAACAAGGAAACAGAAAAAGAAAATAATAAAGAAGACAATAGATTTTTTCATATATTTATTTGAATCTCGTACCTGCCCGCTATAGCCAAAGCTCGTGGAATTTAGACAAAATAACTCCATCGTTTAAACTTAAATATCAGTTTCGATTTAAATCAATGGGCTATGGCTTTGGCAGGCGGGTCTGGCAACTGGAATCTTGAATGGAATTTTGAAATTGGAAATTGGTTGTTAGAAATTGGAAATTTTCCAAAAACTATTTTCAATTTTCTTAAATTCAATATTCAATTCAAGTTGCAAGATTCTAGATTCTAAATTCTTTTATAAAGTTTGCATGGCAAATTGCGCAAGCCAAGGCATCAGCCATATCATCTGGTTTTGGTAAATACGGCAGGCGCAAAATTAATTTTACCATTTTTTGCACTTGTTGTTTATCTGCTCGGCCAAAACCCGTTAGCGCCTGTTTTATCTGCAGGGGAGTGTATTCAAAAATAGGAATTTTTTCGATTTTTGTTGCCAATAAAATTATACCACGAGCATGGGAAACAGCGATAGCGGTTTTTAAATTTTTAAAAAAGAAAATTTCTTCGCAGGCAATTGCCTCGGGTTTATATTTCTTGATAATTTTTAAAAGTTGTTTATAAATTTTAAAAAGACGGTCAGGCAATGGCAAATTAGATTTTGTCAAAATACAGCCACTTTTTACAAGAGAAAGTTCATTATGATTTTTTTCAATTATTCCCCAGCCGACACAAGCTGTGCCAGGATCAATACCCAGTATCTTCATTTTAGTTTAGGAATTATTTATTAACGGATTAACGCATTAAGGATTATAAGTCCCGATACATCGGGACTAAAATTCGTTAATTCGCAATTCGTTAATTGAGAAATAAATTAATCTTTAATATTAGAATAAATTTCATTCACATCATCATGCTCATCCAGCGCTTCCATTAGTTTTTCAATTTTGGAAAGCAGGTTTTTATCAGAAATTTTTATTGGATTTTTTGTTTTGAGTTCTATATCTTGTGATTGGATTTTTATTCCTTTCTGCTCCAGTGATTTTTTTAGACCGCCCAATTTTTTTGGTTCGCAAAAAATCGCAAGGACATCACCTTCTTCTTTAATATCTAAAGCGCCAAGATCTATTGCTTGCAGTTCTATTTCTTCTTTTTTTAGGCCTGCAAGCAAAATGCGTATTACTCCCGTTTTTTCAAACATCCAGCCAACACTTCCTTGACTTGCCAGTCTTCCGCCATTGTCTTGCAAAATATGGCGCAGTTCGTTTAAGGTTCGGTTTTTGTTGTCAGTAACAACTTCAATCATCAGGGCAACGCCGGAAGGGCCGTATGCTTCATATGTCAATTGTTCAATTCGCACGCCTTCTGTTTTGCCTGCGCCGCGCAAAATAGCGCGTTCAATATTTTCCGCCGGCATATTTACCCGCCGAGCCTGATCCACTGCCAGCCGTAATTTAAAATTCGTATTTGGGTCAGGCCCTGCTTCGTGCGCCGCAACAGAAATAATTTTCCCAATTTTTGTAAAAACTTGGCCGCGTTTGGCGTCGCGGACTTCTTTTTTTCTTTTAATAGTTGACCATTTTGAGTGACCGGACATATACGTTTCGCCCCGAAAGCTTTCAGGGCTTCGCTAAAATTAAAAATAAAAAACCAAAAATCAAAATTATTATATGGTCGCTGAATTTTTGTGAAACAAAAATTTCGCGCCCCTACCCCTCAATTTTACTAAATTTTAATATCCTTGACAAGGAAAAATAAAAAGTATAAAATAAGATGTTCTTTGAAGAGGGGGTATTTATGAAAAGAAAAGATATACTGTTGACGATGGTTTTAACTCCGAAAAGATTTTTTTTGTTTTTTGGTGAAGATTTTAGTCAAGCATCAAAAGAAGATGTAGTGGAAAATTTAAAGAGAATACTTCAATATTCTTCGGAAAATTATTCTGAAAATGATTATGAGCCGATGTTGTTTACGACAATTAAGATTGATAAAGATAGTGTAGATAAAGTTTATGATAGGGAAAGAAAAGTTGCTGTCTTTTTGTCAGTAGATAGTTTTATAGGAGTTGATGATTATGATTTAGAAATATTTGAAGGGGTTGATGTTAGCACAATTTGCGGCCTTGTTGCCGCAGAGTTAATTAATTTGATTCAGGAAAATCTGGAAGAATTTATGAAATTAATGAAAAAAAGAAAGGAAATGTTAAAATGTTAGCAATTGTTCAGATTGCGAGATTAGATGATGCAATGAGTTTTGATTTAGCAAGAGATTTGCAGGAAAGAAAAAAAGAAGGAGCAAGAGATATGAGAGAGATTAGAGGCGGATATATTAAAATTTTGGCTTTTTTCGGCAGAAATGAAGAAGAAATGATGTACAGAGCGTTTTCGAGACTGCTAGTAAAAAACAACTTTAATCGCGATAATTTTCAGATAATGGATATTGATATTTAGTGAAAGGTGTGGGATTTATCTGCGACCTTATTTATTTATAGAGGTCGTTTTTTTATCCACAGCTAGTTCTTGATTTTAATTTTTATTTATGCTATAATAAAAAAAGAAAAAATTAAAGTTCATTTTGATAATTAGAAATTTGGCCGACAAAAACTTGGCGGCTCAGTAATTAAGCTGGGCTTTGCTAAGTTGAACTTGGCGGTCAGATTTCTCTTACTGTTTGTAAGGGAGGCTGATACCTCCAATCTTTGCTCTTTTTTGTATATTTTTAAACAAAAACAAAAGGCCAGCTCATCTGGCCAAAAGCGCAGGTGAAGATCCAAAATTAGATTTTTCACCAAAAAAACGGTAAGAGAATGACTGAATAAGTTTATCAGGCTTATCGGTCGCCCCCTCTTGTTGACGCTCTTGATGCTTGCTTCTGCAAAGAGGCATTCGTCTTGTTAACGAGAGGCATAGGGCGCCGAGCGCCATTAATTATATCAATAATAGGGCGCCTCTCGGCGCCCTTTCCGTTTATGGGAATTTTTGCCGCATTTTTTGCGGCAATTTAAGTTTGGATTGTATATTTTTTGTTTTTTTGATAAAATAGAAATAGATCAAAAATAAAAGAACAAAGATAAAAAATACAGACCAAAAACTTTTAAATAAATATTTTTTTAGTTTTTTATATATATTTTTACTTTTTGTTTTTTGGTTTTTAATTTTTCATCATGTTTCCAATTCTTTTTTCCTTCAAACTGTTTAGCAAAACAATTACAATTTATTCCTATGGCCTTTTTTTATTAGTCGCCATAATTATCGGCATTTTATTATTTTATTGGTTATTAAAACAACGGAAAATCCCAACTCGCCGGATCTTTGATAATATTTTATGGACAATTTTGGCAGGCTTAATCGGGGCAAGATTTTTTTATGTTTTATTCCATTTGAAATTTTATTTAGGAAACTGGCGGGAAACTTATAAGTTTTGGCAGGGAGGTTTGGATTTTTTTGGAGCAGTTATCGCCGGACTGACTGTTCTTATAGTCTGGTTGTATTTTAAGAAAAGAAAAGAGCTTTGGTCATATTTGGATTGTTCAGTAATTGTAATGATGTTGAGCGCGGCAATTGGAAAGGTTGGCAGTTTTTTAATGGGGTCAGACCTGGGTCGTCCTGCTTCATTTTTCGGCGCCGTCAAATTTCCATTAGATAATATCAGCCGTCATCCAGTGCAAATTTATGAAGCAATAATTTACCTTTTTATTTTTTTAGTTTTATTTTTGCTTTTTGAGAAAACTCACCATACCCCAGGCTTTATTTTCTTTATTAGTTTAATTTTGTTTGGCATGGCTAGATTTTTTCTTGAATTTTTCCGCGCGCCGGATATAATATTATATAAAGAAATATGGGATTTTACGTTGGCGCATTTGTTTAGTTTTTTGGTATTAATTGTCGGTATTATTGGAATGAGGTTGTATGGGGGAAAACATGTGTGAAATTTTAAATTTTCAATAAACGTTAAAATTTTTCAATTTTTAATTTCAGTTTGAAAATTTAATCATTTAAAAATTCATTTAAAATTAAAAATTGGTAATTAAAATTATTTTATTTATGGACAAAAAATTTATACAAAAAATTAAAGAAAAATTAGGAAAAGAAAAAAAGACCCTAGAAAAGAATTTAAATAAAATCGCCTCTAAGGATAAAAAACTAAAAGATGATTATGATGCGAAGTTTGAAGATTTTGGATCCGAGATTTATGATCCTTCTTCTGAGGCGGCGGAGGTTAGCGAGTATGATACGCGTCTTTCGCTTGAGGCTAATCTAGAAATGCGTTTGCGCGATGTAAAACAAGCTCTTTTGCGGATAAAAAACAGTAGTTATGGAAAATGTATGAAATGCGGCAGAGAAATTGATAAAAAAAGACTGGAAGCGTTTCCAACTGCGACGAGCTGTTATCATGGAGAATGCAAAAGGAAATAAAATCCCAAATTACAAATTCCAAATCCCAAATAATTCCAAAATTCCAATGTCCAAAATTCAAAATCCAAAATTTTGCTCATTTGAATTTTGATCATTGGTGCTTATTTGGAATTTGGTGCTTGGAATTTGGAATTTATACAATGCAGCTATGCACAGAAAATTGACTTGGTTAATATTGGGATCATTTTTTTTCATCATAGCCGATCAATTCCTCAAGTTTCTCTCTTTTCGTTATTTTCAAGAGGGGATTTTTATTTTAGGAAAATTTTTTGCCCTAGACTTTTATCGGAATTACGGAGTAGCATTCGGCCTAAAAATGCCAGCTTTTTTATTTTATATCTTAATCGCTTTTATTATCTATTTTATTTTTAAAAAATTTAAAAACGAAATTAAGACTAAAAATTTTTATATTATAGTTGCTTTAAGTTTTATCATAATCGGGGCAATCAGTAATTTGGGTGATCGAATTTTCCGCGGCTATGTTGTTGATTATTTATTTATTTATCCAATGTCTTATTTTAATCTAGCTGACGCGGCAATTTTGGCAGGAGTGGTGATGATTGGATTTAAAGAATTAAAACATTAATTAATTCCTAGATCCTGCACGAATGCAGGAATCGAATGATTAAATTATTGCAAACATTAGTATAAAATACGCTCTTTTTTAATAAATCTTGGCTTGCGAAGAAATCGTACATAATGTATAATTTTCTCGCA
>JBFLZX010000018.1:0-28021 GCA_040756075.1 Patescibacteria group bacterium
TTTACCACCATAAATATTTTGGCTTATCCTAGCCAAAATTTATCTATACTTCTTGGCTTAAATCAGCCAAAAAATAATATTATTGCAAATTATTGGAGCACAAGATGACTGAATCCAAATGTCATTGTAATATATAAATAGCAAGAAACAATAATTTTTTTTTAGATATATATTTAATCCAATTGATGACTGCTGCAACCAAATAAAACGTTTGGATAAAAATGATACAAAAAATGCCTTGGCTTTCGCCACAGGCGATTTTTTTATTACAGATGCTTGCTAAAATGTCATCCTGAGGAGCGAAGCGATAAAAGATCTCTCAACTTGTTTGAGATGCTTGAGAAATTTCTCGCATTCCTGTCTGCCGGCAGGCAGGCGCGAGAGATTTCTCGACCTCTCTGACTTCATCGGAATTGCTCAGAATGACAATCCGCTACTTCAAGACTTGTTTTAAGATAGTTTTGAGTTTTAAGTTCAAGTGGTTTTAAACTTTTAGTTTTGACTTTTGAGCTTTTCTACTAAATACAAAAATATAAAGAATCTCTAAAATTCCTAAAGTATTTACTAACAACAATACAATAAACCAAGCTTTGCTATTTAAACGCGCGGATTTCCATAGCGCAATCACCTTCCAAGGCAAACACCACAAAACGATCAATACAACAATCCAGGAATAGTTTTGTAAAATTATTTGGTCCATATAAAAATAAATCCCACACCTTTCAGCGGAGTATTAGACCCCGCCGAAAGGCTCTAATTTTTTGTCTCCAAAGTAAGAGCGGTGGGATATTTTAAAAGGTGTGGGATAAATACTAAATTCAAAATTCAAATATTAAAGTTATTAAAGTTTAAAATCGTTTTTTGAATTTTAATATTTGATATTATTTGTAATTTGGTGCTTTGAATTTGGAATTTACCTTTTATTACATACTCATCTTCGGCAAATATAATAACGGATCAACTGGCGTGCCATTAACTCGAACTTCAAAATGCAAATGCGGACCTGTAGTCAGCCAGCCAGCGCCGCGCGTCCCTGGAGTTCCGCCAGTATATCCAATCACATCACCCTTTTTAACTTTTTGGCCTTCGCCGGCGGCAAAACCGCTGACATGACCATAAACCGTTGAAATATCATTTCCATGATAAACCATTATATAACTATAGCCATATCCTGCATCACGATTTTTAACCACAATTCCATCTGCTGGCGCGTGAATCGGCGTCCCCTGCGGCGTTGGCATATCAATTGCGTAATGATCAATGCCAAAAGCCGCGCGATAAGTAGGATCCATAAAATACGCTGAAATACCTTCGTAAGGCATAATCGGCCAAGATAAATCTGTCTTACCGCCAATCTCCCGCCAAGTATCTGGCTGCTGCTCATATAATTTTTTTTGAATTTCCCGTTCTAACTGTTGAATCTCAGCATTTGCCGCTTCCTGTTCTGCTCTTGCCTGGGCTAGTAACTTTTGATATTCTTCCTCTTTCATTTCTGTTTCTCGCAGCAATCTTTCTTTTCCTTCTTTTTCAAAATTTAATTGTGTTTTCTGTTCATCCAATCTTTTCTTTAATTCATCTAATGCCTCTTTTTGTTTTTTTAAATTTGCCTGATCTATTTCCAGTTCTTGCTTAATTTGTTTTATTTTATCCAAAGTTTCTTTGCCTTTGTTTTGAAGTTTTTCTAAATTTGTGACCTGATCAAGAAACTCGGCAAATGAATCATAAGTAAATAAAATTTCTAAAAGATTAGTTTGATCATATTGATATAAAAGTCTTATTGTTTTAGCTAATACTATCTTTTGTTCAACAATTTCTCCGGCTATTTCTTGAATCTGCGTTTCTAACGTATTTATTTCTAAAGTAGTTTTTTCAATTTCTACTTTAGTTTTTTCAATTTGAATTTCTGCTTGTTTTATTGAATTTTCTAAAATCGTCAACTGATTTGCAAGGGTTCTTGACTCTTTTTGTTTTTGTTCGATTTCTTTTTTTAGATTATCTTGCTCTTTATCTAAACTTTCAATATCCCGTTTTTTAACATCCATTTGTTGGCGCAAATCCAAAATATTCTCCCCAAAAATCGGAGTAAATGATGGTATAATCAAAAAGGCGCCCAAAAAAAGTGCCAGATGGGCGATTACATATTTTTTCTTAATTTTAAGCCAAAATCTCATAAAAAATTATTATTTACTTGCTTAATTCTATTTACATTATAGCACAATTTTTGGATTAAAACAATCTTTTAAAAACCTCTTTTTTATCTGCCGCAGCCTATCCTCCTGGGTAGTTTTTTTATAAATTTACCTTAAGGTTACTACCTGTCAAAAGCTCTTATTCGTCGCTTTTGACAACCCTTTTTTAAGGAATGTTTTTTGATAGCTTTAAAATCGCTCCCCTAATTCTATCCAAAGTTCTTTCTTTTTTTAAAACTTCTATAATTTCAAATGGTCCTGGACTTCCTTGCTTGCCAGACAAAGCCACACGAACTGGCCATAGCGCCTCCCCTACTCCCATTTTTTCTTTAGCAATTAGATTTTTTATTTTTTTCTCTAGGTTTTTCTTTTCAAAATCTTTTTCCGGCAGACTTTCCAAAAATTTTTGTAAAATTTCTAAATTTTTCCTAATCTTATTTTTATCAGTTTTTTTCCAAATAAGCAAATCTGGCTCATATTCAATATCCTTTTTAAAATAAAAATCTAAAACCTTTGGAATCTCTGATAATTTTTTTATCCGTTCTTGCTCTAAGGCAATGACTTTTTCTAAATCCTTAAAACTGATTTTTTTATCAGTTTTTATCATTTTATAATTTTGGATTTGGAATTTATTTGGAATTTGGAATTTGGAATTTGGAATTTTTTGAATGTACCCTGCTTCAACCAAATATGGTACGCATAACTCCGTCAGCTTATCAATGCCCATTCGACGGACATACAACCCATTTATCCAATCCAGCCTTTCGATATTAAAAATTGCACCAGACTTCCCTACTCCGGTCAGCGCAAATTCGGCAACTAGTTCTTCTTTTGAAAAAACTTCTTTCTTTGTTTTTGGATTCCAGCCCAAAAAAGCCATAAAATTTAACATTGCTTCTGGCAAATATCCAGTTTTTTTATATTCGTTTAGCGAAGTTGCGCCATGCCTTTTTGAAAGTTTCGTGCGATCTGGGCCTAAAATTAAAGGCAAATGGGCAAATTCTAGCGTTGGAAATCCGAGTGCCTCTTGCATTAAAATTTGTTTTGGCGTATTTGAAATATGATCTTCCCCGCGAATTATATGAGAAATTTGCATCAAATAATCATCAATAACCACAGCGAAATTATAAAGTGGAGTGTTTAAATCTTTGGCAATCACAATATCGCCAATTAAATTTGAATCAAATTCTAAATCTCCGCGAATTAAATCTTTAAATTTTACTTTGCGATTTTTTGGAATACGAAAGCGAATAACGGATTTTTTGCCCTGTTTTTTTAAATCTTTCAGTTCTTGCGCGCCTAAATTTGCACATTTTCCGCTGTATTTTGGCGGTGCACCAACAGTTTTTTGCGACTCTCGCTCTTTTTCTAATTCGCTTTCTGCGCAAAAACAATAATAAGCCTTATTTTCATCAAGCAGTTTTTGAAGATACTTCTTGTAAGTCTCAATACGCTCACTTTGTCTATAAGGGCCGAATTTTCCAATGTATAACCCCTCCTTTCCTCCCCTTATCTTAAGGGGAGGTTGGGTGGGGTTAATCGGGCCTTCGTCCCAAGTAATCCCCAACCACCTCAATCCTTCTAAAATATCCTTTTCGAACCTCGGGTCTGACCGTTCTAAATCCGTGTCCTCAATTCTTAAAATAAATTTTCCGTCATGTTTTTTCGCAAATAAGTAATTAAAAAGCGCAGCTCTAGCAGTGCCTAAATGTAAATTTCCTGTTGGCGAAGGAGCGATGCGAGTACGAATTTGATTTGACATAAAATAAATAATGAATTATAATGTAGCTGTACCTTGAAATCGAAGGAAGTCGTGATATGACGTATGAAGCACAGAAAAAAATAGAAAAATTATTATATTCAATTATCTTTGTAGTTACAGCTGTTGGTATAATGATTTGTATCCTCTCTTAGTTTTTAATTATAGAAGTAATTATAAAATGGCTAACTGCCTTAAGTAGTCATATCCTGTTTGGCGCGCAGCTCATTGTTGTAATTTTTTTCACAATTTCCATAGCAAGTCTAATAATAGAAATTTCTAGTCGTATTACAAATAAGGTAGTAAATTCAATAAAAGATATTTTTACTGTAATAAATGGCGAATCAGAAAAAATTGAATCAGATTGATTTGGGAAATTTAAAGAATAGCTGAACAAAAAAAGTTAAAAACAGTTGATTAAAAATATTATTAATTATTTATGTGGGCCTCGAGCCCATTTTTATTATATCTGCCTCAGCCCCGTCCACTACCCTTTAAGGAATTTTTCTTTATTATATCATTAATCACTGTCCTCGCAAACCTAAAAGTCGCGGTCATTATTCGATTAAACCGCCAGGGTTGAAAAATCAGTCGCCAAAACCATTCTAAGCCTAATTTTTGTGATAATTTTGGCGCCCTCCTCGCTTGACCAGCAATAAAATCAAACGCCCCGCCAACCCCCATAGCTACTTTCACGTTTGGCATTTTTTTTAAATTATTATAAATCCATTTTTCCTGTTTTACTTGACCAAAAGCAACTAATAGAATATCGGGTTTTGCTTGATTAATTCGTGAGTTCAATCGTAACCCCTCCTTGCCTCCCCTTATTTTAAGGAGAGGTTGGGTGGGGTTACAGACTCCGCCCCTTAATGTAAGGGGAGGAAGGGTGGGGTTAATTTGAAATTTGGATTTTGGAATTTTATTGGAAATTTGAAATTTGTCCCGACTTTGTCGAGGATCCCGCAAAGCGGGAAAATTTGAAATTTGATCTAACTGTATTCCCCTTTCCGCGCCGACAATTCTCAATCTCGGATATCTCTGTTTCAGCTTTAAAGCACAAGCAACAGCAATCCCCCCTTCCCCGCCAAGCAAGAATACGGAAAAATTTTTTTCTTCCGCCAGCCTCGCAATTTCCCAAACCAAATCTACCCCAGTAACTCTTTCTGGCAATACTTTTTGGCAATACTTCGGATAAACCATCAATGCCAATCCATAAAATAATCCCCGCGCCCAAAGTCTGATTTTTTTTAATGTTTCGGATTTCGGATTTCGGATTTCGGATTTTTGCAATGTTGCTGCCCACAGCAATCCTATTCCATCGGGAATGGCTAAATCCGCCTCATTTAAAATTTTTTTAAACTCCTTATCTTTTTGCCCTGCCATTAAAAACTCTGGATTTGGCGTAACAATAAAATGCTGTTTGCCTGATAATAAAAATTTTTCTATCTCTTTTACTGCCTGATTTAGAGTGATTTTATTTATTTCTACTCCTAGAATGCCTATTGTTTCCATAAAAAATCCCTCTCTGTTTCTCCCTTTTTAAAGGGGGAGAACTAAAAAAATTGGTAGAAAATACCCTGTTACAAAGTTCTAGAACTCTGTAACATATTGTTATTTTTTATAACCGCTGCCGCGGGCGACTTAGAAATTTTCTTTTTTCAGATCCCACTTTTTTAAAACTGTGTATTGTGCTCCTGTTCGTCTTAAAATACTTTCAATCAATGCTATATTCTTAACTTTCCATTTACCACTTTCAATTTTTATATTCTTAATTTGTTCGATTTCTTTTGTCTTAATTGCTGGTGGTTTTGTTCGAGCAATTGTCAAATGTGGCTTATACTCTCTTTTTTCAATTCTGACAAATTTTAATTTTGCAAATTCACTCGACAACACTCTTTGTAATTTCTCTAAAGATCCGTTATTTTCGATCATCATAGCCACTACGCGGATGTGATTTTCATCTGGGAAAAAACGAAATGATGAAAGCCAAACATCAAAAATAGAAAAAGTAGGAATAATTTCATCTAAAATATGTCTTATTTTGACTACTTCGCGATCAGTAAGATATCCTAAGAAATTCAAAGTAATATGAATATTTTTCAAATCAGTCAAACGTAATGGCAATTTTCTCTCGGAAAATTTATCCTGGATTTTTAACAGTTTTTCTTTAATATTGTTAGGAATAGAAATCCCTATAAAAAGTCTATGTTTGCGCATAGGTAATAGCGATATGAGCATTTTAGTTGTTTTTCTATTATTCTAATTATAGCATTTTTAAGATTTATTTAAAGAGAAATTTAGCGCCTTTAAATTTTTTCATAAAAAAACTAGGATTAAATCCTAGTAAATGTATATATACAATCTATTTTTTGAATATTTTTTTATCTAATAGACAAATTACATTCTTTTAATTGATACCAATTATCTATACACAACGAGAACAATAGTTCTTCAGGAATAGTGCAAGTAGATTTCTTACATTCTTCGCATTTATCGCCTTTTGGATTTTCATGACATGGTTCATAGTATTCAGAACAACAATAATCTTTATAACAAAAACCAAGTGAAGAAAATCCAGCTGGACCAGCAGCAGCATAGCCACCGCTACTATACATTAAACACACATCGCCGTTACTGTTAACACCTTTAATTGACTCTTCCCAATATTTTCCTCCTCTGCCGCTAAGGCTTTGTGTTTGGAATATAGAGCCATTAGAAAAAACTAATTCTAATTGAAATTCTTCGTCGCTTGCATAAATATCAAAGCACTCTATTTTTTCCTCTCCCCATTCCCAGCATTTATGAACAAGTAAATTACACGTCATACATTCGTTGTACGGCAAGTATTTGCTATATCGTTCTTGAATATAAACAATATCTTCATCTTTAATTAAACAATTCTTTGAAGATTTGATACATAATTGCTTTGCTTTTAAATTTTCCTCACTACAATAAAAAGTCAAGGTCTCATCTTTAACTTCCGGACAATCTTTGCAATTTGTCCCTATTTCTAAAGGAGCACACTTTCCATCCTCACACCAATCAAATCCGTCTCCCAAACAAGCATATTCTGGACATTGCCATCCTTCTGGCGGTGGAATTGGTGAGAAGACAGGACATGTGCCAGATGAATATCCAGACAGAAGCAGATTTACACAAAATTGTCCAGCCGGACAAGGAGTGCAGTCAATTGGACAGCTATTGCAATTTTCCGGGTAAATACATTTTCCATCACTACATTTTTGAGTTAATTTATCTAATTCAAAATCATCTAGATGCGCTTGACAATAGCTTTCACAGTCTTCAGCCTTCTCTAAAGGAAATTCGCATATCGATTCACCCAATGCTGTAAACTCTAACCCGTATTTGTAGGAAAGACGAGCCTCAATAGCTTGACACAGAACTTCTGATAATGCCAATTTATTACATTCGCAAGCACTCATACACAAACTCATAGGATCATCTTCTTCAGGAATACAGGCCGCGTAGTCACTTACACAAACATCATGAAAAAGCTGTCCATAAGCGACATTTTGTAAAACGATCGTACAATCAAAACCACTATCTAATACACCTCCAGAAATAATGTCACACAAACTAGATACGATCATTGTACAACCACCGCCAACAATAAGAACTGCCAAAGGATCTGTTGGATCAAGACCAGCAGTAAGAATTATTTCAGTAATTACTAGCTCTGTGCAAACCTTTATCTTGGCAAACCAATTACAACCATAAGTTGTAAGAAAATCATGCATCCCCTTGCAGATTTTACAAGTAAGGGTATCTTCTTCTTCCACAATTACTGGAAAAGTCAATGTTTGGATATTTTTCTCGTTTTCTGGCTCTAGAGCTTTTGTTGTCGTTTCAAATTTAATAATGTCTTCTACCTGGGCTACTGCTTGACAAGTTGATTTTACTTCAGAATCATAGATAATCTGATCAATCCTTTCTACCTGACCATCGCTCTGCGTGTAAAGATTAGAGACAACAAATACTTGTTCCCCTGTTTTAACAACATCAATCTCTCCGTTGAACTCTATCTTTTCTTCCTTGGAATAATAAACCGGAAGTAAAACCTGATAAATCTCAAAAGTTTCAGAACCAGTCGAGGTCCAAACAAAACTTTGAGAAATATTCTGGGGCAACCCAAGAACAAATCCCTTTGATTCAAGATATTCTCGAGTGGCTCTGACAACTTCACCCCATCCTTTTTGAACACTTTCATCAAAAACTTCAGAAACTGAAGGATTCTCTATTCTCTCTGCTGACTGAAGCTCGAATGAATCCAAAAATTTCCAAAGAGAATAAACACACTCTTTCTCCTCTTGGGTAGAATACATCTTAAAGAATTCATTGTCAGGAATTTTTTCCTTCTCTTGAGAACAGCTGCAAAACCATACCAAACAAACAATCAAAGCACCCAAAAAACTCATCCTTTTCATTTTTACCTCCTTTTTGCTGTTTAAAGTTCAACAACCATTATAATTCTAGTCTTATAAAATAAAGTTGTCAAATCAATCTACTCTGTTATATAATGTAAAAGAGTCTTCTAAAGTTTCCCCTAGAAATATAAATCATGAAAGAATGCCTTCTCTATAAAAAACTAGATCGAGAAATCGTACAGTGTCAAACCTGTGCTCATCAATGTGTTATTTTACCGCGGCATCGGGGTATTTGCGGCGTCAGAGAAAACCAGTCAGGCCGGCTTTATCTTTTAGTTTATGGCAAGGCAATTTCCGAAAATGTTGATCCAATTGAAAAAAAGCCGCTTTTTCATTTTTTGCCTGGCACTCAAAGTTTATCTATTGCCACAGCTGGCTGCAATTTTAGATGTGCTAATTGCCAGAACGCAGACATCTCGCAGGCATCAAAAGAAGGGTTGGAAGCGACGAATAGGAGCTTCCAACGGACAGCTACATTAATGAAATTTGGAAAAGCTGCCCAGGAAAATTTCTTTGAAAATAAAACAATCCCTGGCCAAGATCTGCCGCCAGAAAAAGTTGTTCACGATGCCAAAAATTCGGGTTGTCCAAGTATATCTTATACTTACACTGAACCAACGATTTTTCTGGAATACGCTTTAGATTGCATGAAATTAGCGAAAAAAAACGGACTTAAAAATGTCTGGGTTTCAAATGGCTATCAGACACCGCAAACGATAAAACTTATCGCTCCGTATTTAGATGCTATAAATATTGATTTAAAAAGTTATCGAGATGATTCTTATTTAAAAAATTGCGGCGCTCATCTACAACCAGTTTTAGACTCTCTAATTTTAATGAAAAAATCAAGAATCTGGGTAGAAGTAACTACTTTAATTATTCCTGAATTTAATGATTCAGAAAAAGAATTACAAGACATTGCTAATTTTATTTTTAAAAAATTAGGCAAAGAAACTCCTTGGCATATTTCTAAATTTTATCCTGCTTATCGCCTGCCTGGCACGCCCGAAACACCAATTGAAACAATTCACAAGGCCTGCAAAATTGGGAAATCAGCCGATTTAAAATATGTTTACGCTGGCAATATTCCTGGTGATGAATACGAAAACACTTATTGTCCGAAATGCCATAAACTTTGTATTGAACGATTAGGCTATGAAATGCAAAGATTCGATAAACAAGGAAAATGTCCAAAATGCGAAACAGATTTGAATATTATTGAATGATTATTAATTATTCAATTAACGAATTAACGCATTACGGATTATGTTTGACCTTTGGTCGAACTAAAATTCGTTAATTCGTAATCCATTAATAAATAATACGTTAATATTTTCCGCAATCACACCTCACCCACCCATAATCATTCCCGAAATCGGAAGCAAAAATGACTTAAAAAAAGTTCAAAAAACTTGCGATGCTTTAAAATTATTGAACAAAAAAATTGTTCAATCAAAACCAAAAACAATAATTTTGATCTCGCCCCACGCTCCCCTCTTTCCTAATTTTTTTGCTATTTCTTCATCAAACATATTTTCCGGCAATTTTCAGCAGTTTGGAGATTTCAAAAATTATTTTGAATTTAAATGCGACATCGCTTTTTCAAATCATATTTTTTTTCAATCACAAAAAGAAAAAATTCCCTGCCAGCTTGTCTCGCAAAGCTATTTGGATCACGGCGCTCTTGTTCCTTTGTATTATTTAATAAAAAATCTACAGCCGCTTCCAAAACTTGTTCTTTTAAGTTTCTCTCTATTAGATTTGAATATCCATTTTAAATTTGGCCAACTTATACAAAAAATTATCCAACAAAGCACTAAAAAAATTGCCCTTGTTGCCTCCGGCGATCTTTCACATCGATTAACTCTTGGGGCGCCAGCTGGTTTTCATTCTGATGGAAAAAAATTCGATGAAAAATTAATTCAATTACTAAAAGAAAAAAGGATTGATGAAATTTTGAATTTAAATTCTCGATTTATTGAAAATGCCGGGGAATGTGGCTTGCGTTCCTTGATTATTTTATTGGGCGCTCTTGACAAAGTAAATTACACGCCGGAAATTATGTCCTACGAAGGACCATTTGGAGTGGGATATTTAGTCACGAATTTTGAACTCACGAATAGAAATTAGTGTTTTATATGAATTTTTATATAGAATTAGCTAAATCAGCTGTTGAAACTTACATCAAAGAAAAAATGATTATCGCCCCGCCCAAGGATCTGCCGCAAGAATTTTTTAAACAAAAAGCGGGTGTTTTTGTGACAATTATGAATGGACAAAATTTGCGCGGATGCATTGGAACTTATTTACCAATACAGAAAAATATTGCCCAAGAAATTATTCAAAATGCCATTGCTGCTGCTACTCAAGATTTTAGATTTAACCCCATATCACAAGAAGAATTATCAAATTTATTTTATTCTGTCTACATCCTTGACAAACCAAAGCAAATTAAAGATATAAATGAACTAAATCCCAAACAATACGGCGTATTAATAAAATCCGAAAATGGAAAATCTGGCTTGCTTCTGCCGGATTTAGATGGAATTGACACAGTTGAAAAACAACTCCACGCCGTTTGCATGAAATGCGGTATAATTCCAGGCCAAGAAAAAGTTATCATTTGTAAATTTAAAGCCAAGAAATATACATAATCACTAATCATTCACGAATTTAGACACAAATCACACAAATTTATTAATTCGTGTAATCCGTGAAAAAATTCGTGTTTGATTTGCAATGTCTAAAATTGCCCAAGTCATCCCTGCTCAAAATATACCTGTAAATCAAAATCAGGTTTTTTCATATATGATACCAAAAAATCTTCAACAAAAAATTAAAATCGGCCAAGAAGTAAAAATTCCTCTGCGAAATAAATTTATAAAAGGTGTTATTTTGACAATTCAAGATCAACAAAAAAAATTTAAATTTAAATTAAAAAAAATATCGGAAATTATCGATCAAAATCCGGCATTATTTCCAAAACAACTTGAACTAGCTAATTGGATGATGGATTATTACTACTGCTCTCTTGGCATAATAACAAAATTATTTCTGCCAAAACGCCTAAAAAGAATCGGCAAATATCACACTCAAAAATATAAAATCGAACAAACACCATTTCCAAAATTAACAACAGAACAAAATCAAGCATATAATAAAATTAAAAATGCAAAATCTAATGCGGTGATTTTACTGCATGGTATTACAGGATCTGGCAAAACTGAAATTTATTTGACCTGCATTCGTGATGTAATAAAACAAGGAAAACAAGTTATGGTTTTAGTGCCAGAAATTGCCTTAACGCCACAAACAATCTCGCGTTTCTTAGGCCGTTTTGGTCAAAATCAAAAAGAAATTGTTGTAATTCATTCAAAATTATCAAAAACTGAACGATTTTTAGCCTGGCAGAAAATATGGCAAAATAAAGCGAAAATTGTCATCGGCCCAAGATCAATTGTCTTTGCTCCTTATCAAAATTTAGGCCTGGCAATAATTGATGAAGAACATGATTCTTCCTATAAATCGTATGATCAAACTCCGCGATATAATGCCCGAGATGCAGCAATTAAATTAGCAAAAATATTTAATGCCAAAACAATTTTAGGATCAGCCACACCTTCCTTAGAAAGTTATTATAAAATAATTTTAGGTGAATATATTTTATGCGAATTATCCAAACGATATTATAGCGGAGAAAAAATGCCGAATATTGAAATTATCAATATGAAGGAAGAGGTGAAGAAAAAAAATTTCTCACTTTTTTCCCAAAAACTGCAAGATGAATTAAAAAATATTCAAAAACAAAACCGGCAAGCAATATTATTTTTGAACCGCCGCGGTACTGCCACTTTTATTTTATGTCAAGATTGCGGCTATGTTGCCAAATGTAAAAAATGCGAGGTACCACTTATCTGTCATTCTAAGGCTAAATTTGGCAAAAAGATTATCTATTCTCAAAATCTTACCTGCCACCATTGTGGAAGCGAAGAAAATATTCCTCTCACCTGCCCTCGCTGTGGTGGACCAAAAATTAAGTTTTGCGGCGCGGGGACAGAAAAAGTCGAAATGGAAACAAAAGAATTTTTTCCAAAAGCGAAAATAAGAAGATTAGACACTGATACAATGAACAAAAAATTTGTTCATCAAAAAGCATATTTTGATTTCTTAAAACAAAAATATAATATTTTAATCGGCACTCAAATGATTGCTAAAGGCTGGGATATTCCGGGAGTAGATTTAGTTGGTATTATTTTAGCCGATACAGTTCTAAACCTACCAGATTTCAGATCTTCCGAACGCACTTTTCAACTTATTTTGCAAGTCGCCGGCAGAACTGGCAGAAAAGACAATCCTGGCAAAGTTATTTTGCAAACTTATCAGCCGGAAAATCCCGCGATTTTAACCGCCGTTAAATATGATCTTAAAACATTTTATAAGCAAGAAATTTCTCATAGGGAAGAATTAAACTACCCACCGTTTTCCCAGCTTATCAAAATTACTTTCCGGCACAAAAATAAACAAAAGGCTCGAGAAAAAATATTTAGTTTACATGAAAAATTACTAAACGCTAAACGCTATACGCTAGACGCTATCGATATTATTGGTCCGGCTCCTGCTTTTATCCCAAAAATCCGCAATTTTTATATTTGGCAAATAATCTTGAAATCTAAAATATCTGATGTAAAATTAAGAAATAAACTATTAAAAATAATTCCGCCTGGGTTTGTAGTCGATGTTGATCCAGAAAGCTTATTATAACGCGATACTAATATACTAATGCATACTAATTATACTAATATTTGTATCATTAGTATCAATTATGAAAATTTTAACAATTCCAAATCCCATCCTTCGTCAAAAATCTCAAGAAATTAAGGATATTTCAAATCCAGAAATTCAAAAATTGATTCCAAAAATGATTCAAACAATGCAAGCCAATAAAGGTATTGGCTTAGCTTGTCCACAAGTCGGAAAATCAATCCGTCTAATTATTATTGCAACTAAAAATGGGGCCATTCCTTTTATTAATCCAAAAATACTTTGGCATTCAAAAAAAGAAGAGATCGATGAAGAGGGCTGCCTTTCTTTGCCCAAAATTTACGGCCTAGTTAAAAGATGGCAAGAAGTTAAAATCGAAGCTTTTGATATCAATGGAAAAAAGGAAAAAATTAAAGCTCAAGGTTTATTTGCTCGAGTTTTACAGCACGAAATTGACCATTTAGATGGCGTATTATTTATTGATCGTTTAATTAAACAGACATCAGGAGCAAAAATTAATTTTAAAAAATAATGAATCTTGTATCTGGTAGCTGGAATCTAGAATCGAATTTTGAATCTAGAATTTCGAATTCATTATTCAATTCAAGATACAAGATACTACATACTAAATTCGATGTTTAAAATAATCTTCCTCGGCACTCCTGATTTTGCTGCAATAATTCTTGAAAAACTTATTAAATCTCTATATAAACCAATCGCCTGCTTAACTCAACCAGATAAAAAAGTTAAAAGAAAACAAAAGCTAAATCCCCCGCCAGTAAAAATTTTGTGCCAAAAGCACAAAATTCCTGTTTTGCAATTTGAAAAAATCAGAGATAAAAAAGCAATTCTAGCGATTAAAAACTTAAAATTGGATATCATTATTGTTGCTGCTTATGGCCAAATTTTACCAAAAGAAATTTTAGAATTACCAAAATTTGGCTGTATAAATATTCACGCTTCTCTTTTGCCAAAATACCGTGGTGCTTCTCCTATTCAATATGCTATTCTTTCTGGCGATAAAGAAACTGGCGTAACTTTAATAAAAATGGCAGAAAAAATGGATGCCGGCCCCATTCTTGCTCAAAAAGTGCAAAAGATATATAATAATGACACTGCTTTAACTTTGCATAATAAATTAGCTAATCTTGGTACTAGTTTACTGCTTGAAATCTTGCCAAAAATTTTTAAAAAAAAGATAAAACCAAAACTCCAAGACGAAACAAAGGCTACTTATACCAAAATTTTAAAAAAGGAGGATGGAAAAATAAACTGGCAAAATAGCGCGCAAAATATTAAAAGACAAACACAAGCCTTTACGCCGTGGCCAGGGAGCTATACATATTTTAGAAAAAACAGCATAAAAATATTACTCAAAATAAAAAAAGTTCATATTTTAAATTTTAAAGTCCGTTGTGCAAAAAATGCCAATCCTGGTGATTTATTTAAAACAACTGATAAAAAATTAGCTGTTTCCTGCGGTCAAGGCAGTCTAATTTTAGAAAAAGTACAAGTGGAAGGAAAAAAAGAAATTTCAGGATCAGATTTTCTGCGCGGCTATCCTTTGATTGCGGATTTATGCGAATAAATTTTAGGCAAATTTTTACAAATAATTTCGCATCAATTCGTATATATAATTTGTAGCAATTCGCATTATATTATATGAAAGAAACAAAGAGTTACGAAACATTGCTTCTAATTTTTATGGTCCTTGCGGTGATTAGCGGCATTATTTTTTTTATTTTTAAATCTTGGCAGCCAAAATCAGAAAAGCAAAAAATCACCTCTGCACCAGCTAATATAACTATAAATGAAGAAAAGAAAACAAATTTAAAAACTATTACAACCAGCGAACTTAGAGAAAAAATAAATAAAAAAGAAAAAATAATTTTACTAGATGTTCAAAAAGAAGAAAATTTTACTCAAAAACATTTGCCCGGAGCAATAAATATTCCCGCAAGCCAATTAGATTCGCGAAAAAATGAATTACCGCGCGATAAAGAAATTATTGTAATTGGCGCTGGTGAAAAAATTGATACCTGCCAAATATGCGAAAAAGCTGCGGAATCATTGATTTCATTTGGCTTTTCGGATGTTCGCCATTACAAAGAAGGAATTGCTGGCTGGGGAGAATCGGGTCTTCCTCTGATTACCGAAATAACTGCTACTTACAAAAATATTAATAGCGAACAACTTAAACAAAAAATTGACGATAAAGAAAATATTTTAATTGTTGATTTGCGAGACAAAAAAGAATATGAGCAAGAAAAAATTCCAAACGCCATTTCAATGCCGTTTGTTGGAATTCTAAAAAGGATCGATGAACTGCCGAGCGATCGTGAAATTATTTTTTATGATAAAACCAGTCAAGGTTCAAACCTCATTGTTGAAGAGCTTACTAAAAAAGGAATGATTAATGTAACAAACCTAGTTGGTGGATTTCTTGCCTGGAAAGAAAAAGGATACCCCGCGAAATAAGATCTATCCCCTCCCTCCACCATTTGGTCTTTGTCAAGAGGTAATTAGTTAGATATAGGTAATACACTTTGAATAACAGACAAATGGTGGAGGGGACAAAATTCAAAACAATAATTAAAAACTCTGACCGGGTCAGAATTTTTTTGAAAACTTAATAAAAATAAATCCCACAACTTTCATCCCAATCTACCCCGATGGATCGGGGTGAATCGGGACGAAAGGCTCTAATTTTTTGTCCCCAAAGCAAAAGAGGTTGTCTAAAAACTACTGATTGAAGTGACAAATTGAATGAAGTGAAATTTGTTTTGGCTAATATATAACGAAATTCGCTTCACTCATTTCGTCAATCCATCTAAAAGTTAAATTCTTAGACAGCCTCAAGAGCGGTGGGGTATTTTAAAAGGTGTGGGATAAAAATGAAGCAGGGTATTTGTGGAAGAGTGTATAACAGTTTTGTTGCTACAGCGTCGAAACATAGGACATCTTATCTTTAAAACTTTAAAAAATCAAGGTAGCCCCGCATCAAAAACGCAGGGAATAATTAAGTTTAACATTTTCCGATTTTAGTTCTCAAATTTTAAGTTCTTGTTTCCTAAAACTTCAAATATTTTCTTAAGTTCCTATTTCCCAAGATTTTAAATATTTTCGCTGCTTGATTGTAAGTTTATCAATTTTTATACCCATTGATTTAAGCTTTAGGGCGGCGATTCTTTGGTCAATTCTTTCTGGCACTGAATAAACTTTTTTGTCTAACTTTTTTCCAAATTGAATTAAATATTCACAAGCCAATGCTTGATTTGCAAATGACATATCCATCACTGTTGGCGGATGGCCTTCTGCCGCGGCCAAATTAATCAATCTTCCTTCGCCTAAAACATATATTCGCCGGCCATTGGTTAGCGTATGTTCAACAACATATTCCCGAATTTTTCTAATTTTTTTAGTAATTTTTTTAAGTCCTTTTAAATTCAATTCAACATTAAAATGGCCGGAATTTGCAACAATTGCTCCGTCTTTCATCAAAAGAAAATGTTTTGTGTCAATCACATCAACATTGCCCGTAACCGTAACGAAAATATCGCCAACACTCGCGCCGCGGCCAATCGGCATAACATCATAACCGTCCATTCTTGCTTCAAGCGCCCGGACAGAATCAATTTCGCAAATTATAACATTAGCGCCAAGGCCTGACGCTCTCATTGCCACGCCTTTCCCGCACCATCCATATCCGCAAACAACAACGTTTTTCCCGGCAAATAAAATATTCGTTGCCCGCAAAATTCCATCAATAGTTGATTGGCCTGTCCCGTAGCGATTGTCAAAAAAATGCTTTGTTTGGGCATCATTTACCGCAATAATCGGGTATTTCAGCAATTTTTTTCGCTCCAACGCTCTCAGCCGAATCACGCCGGTTGTTGTCTCCTCGCTTCCGCCAATAATATTTTTCGCCAAAGATTTTTTAGTTGAATGTAAAAGCGAAACCAAATCCGCGCCATCATCCATTGTCACTGTCGGCATAACAGATAATACACTTACTAAATGTTTATAATAAGTTTTTCTGTCTTCCCCCTTTTTTGCAAAAACAGAAATCCTAAAATCTCGCACCAAAGAGGCGGCGACATCATCCTGTGTTGAAAGCGGATTTGAAGCGCACAAAAAAACTTTTGCTCCTCCGGCCTTAAGTGTGTTTGCTAAATTCGCTGTTTCGGCAGTTACATGCAAGCAGGCTGCCACCTTAACATCTTTAAGCGGTTTTCTTGCCGCAAAATCATATCGCACAAGCCGCAAAACATCCATTTGCCGCTCAGCCCACTCAATGCGCAGTTTCCCGGCTCGCGCTAAGTTTAAATTTTTTACATCATATTTTAACAATATTGGCATAAATTATATTATTTTTTTTAATTACTTTTTTAAGCATTGCCGCTGATTCTTTTAGTTTTTCCATTTCCTCTGGACAAATATCAAATATTAATTCCTGGACAATCCCCTTATCGCCCAAAACAGTGGGCAGACTTAAAGCAACATCAGAAATTCCGCATTGATTATGGATTAGATGAGAAAGCGGCAAAACGCGATTTTCATTATGCAAAATTGCCTGGCAAATCTGAGCAATGCCCGCACCAATTGCGTAATAAGTCGCTTGCTTTCCTTCAATAATGCTGTAGGCAGCGTTTTTTGCTTTTTCAAAAATTTTTAAGATTGCTTTTTTGGAATAATTTTTAAAGCGAGTTATCGGCATATTGCCAATTGTTGCCGTGGACAAAAGCGGCACTTCGCTGTCGCCATGCTCGCCAACAATATAAGCATGAATGCTTTGCGGATTAATTTTAAAATACTCTCCTAGTAAAAATCTAAATCGCGCTGAATCAAGCACTGTTCCTGAACCAATTATTTGTTTTTCTTTTTGCGGAAAAAGCGAACAAGCAAGATAAGTCAAAATATCAACGGGATTTGTTACCATTAGCAAAATAACTTTTGGATTTTTGGAAAAAATTTTTGGCGTGATATCGCGAATTATTCGCGCATTTTGTTTTACTAAATCAAACCGCGTCTGTCCTGGTTTTTGCGAGACGCCGGCGGCCATAACCACAACCTGCGAATTTTTTATATCATCATAAGTGCCAGCTTTTATTTTGCACAAACCAAAAAACGGCACTGAATGCTGCAAGTCCATTACCTGCGAATTTACCAATTTCTCATTAATGTCAATCAAAGAAATTTCATCAGCAACATGCTTAGCCAACAGCGCGTATGCGGCAGTACTACCGACAAACCCCGCGCCAATAATTGTAATTTTTTTGGACATAGGTTAAAATTGTCATCACAAGCCGCAGGCGAAGGATCCCCATGCTAATAAGAAGATTCTTCAGGCGCTTCGCGGCGCGAGATAATGACATCATTATAATGTTGTAATCGGCCTTGCCTGAACAATATAAAATTTTCCCTTTTCGTAAGCCCATTCAATATCTTGAGGCATATTATAATGCTTTTCAATATTTTTTACAATTTTCGCTAATTGCAAGATTTTATCACCAGCTAACTTTTGCGTTGATTTTTTTGCTTTTGGCACATTTACAAAAAGATTGCCTTCGCCTGTCTTCTTTTGAACAATCATTTTCTCCTGCTCCGAAACATTAATATCTAATAATGTCATATCTTTTTTATCAATCACATAAGTATCTGGCGTAATTTTTCCCGCAACGATTGCCTCGCCCAGTCCCCAGCCTGCTTCAATTACCATTTGATTTCTATCGCGAGTTACCGGATGAACTGAAAACGCAACACCAGCAACTTCAGATTCAACCATTTTTTGGATAACCACCGCCACCAAAACTTTTTTTCCGCCCAAGCCGCGCTCAAGACGGTAAAAAATCGCCCGCGGTGTAAAAAGCGAAGCCCAGCAATTCTGCACTGCATTAATTAAATTTCGCTCTTGCACATTTAAATAACTTTCCAACTCCCCTGCCCAACTGTCAATTTTGCTGTCTTCTGCGGTTGCTGATGAGCGCACAGCAACAAACTTTGTTTTTAATTTTTTAAACGCGCTTAAAATTTCTTTTTGTAATGATTTTTCCATTGGCATCTTCTTGATTAAAGATCTCAACACTTCCGAAGCTTCTTCTACTGACTCCGTATCTTTCGGATTTACTTTATCTAGCGCCGCATCAATTTCCACATTAATATCGGTTTTTTCTAAATATTTTTCAAATGCGCCCGCACCAACAACAAATCCCGGCGGCACAGGAAATTTTGCCCTTGTCATTTCGCCCAATGATGCCCCTTTTCCTCCTGCCTCTTTTATCGATTTTTTTGTCAGTTTTGCAAATGGCAAAATAAAATTTTTTGACATAATAATAAAAATAAAATTGTCTCTGTTTAACTTCCTTCCGATCGCAAGAAAGTTAGATATTATTTAATAATTTTTACTATTCCATTTGTTGCATCAACCTCTACAAACTGATTATCATGAAGTATTTTTGTCGCGATTTTTGTTCCAACAACACAAGGAATCTGAAACTCTCGTGAAACAATCGCGGCATGAGAGGTAAGGCCCCCCGTATTCGTAACAATCGCTTCTGCCTTTTTCATTGCCGGCACCAACGAAGGATAAGTGCTGATACTGACTAAAATATCTCCTTTATCCATCTTTTTCATGTCATCTATTGTGTTAATTATTTTTACTAATCCGCGAACTATGCCAGGACAAGAACAAACACCTTTTAATTCTTTAATCTTATTAATTGTTATTTCTTTCTTGGATAATTCTGAAAAAAAATTTTTCGCCTTATTGCCTGTTATAATCTCATTATTATTTTCCGTTGCCAAAAAAATACTATATTTAAATCTTTCGTTCAATATATTAGCATTAAATTTATTTTTTAGCAAAGCAGTTTTTATTTCCCAAGGTAAAAATTGCCACATTTGTTTTATTGATAAATTAAGCCGCCGGCCGATTTCTTTTAAAATTTTTTCATAACAAAACATACCATGATAAAGCACATCTTTGCGATATCCCTTTAACCAAACCAATTCTCGGGCTAATTTCAATAATCTAATATGATTTTCATCTGGCCGCAATCTGGCAATTAATTTTTGTTGATGTTGTCTTATTTTTCTTTCTTTTTCAAAATATTATAATATTCTTTTTTAAAATTAAAGTTCTGTAAATTTAAATCCCGCCATTTTGATAGAAAATAATTCAGGTCATACGCTGGACCGATATAATCAAACGGCAGCCAGCAAAATTTATTAAAATGTGTTAATATCTTCTGATAAACCTTTTGATTTTGCCGGGGTAAATTATTTTTAATTTTCTCTAAATTTTTATTTCTAAACAAATTTTTTAATTTTTTATTTTTTTGAATTTCAATACCAATTTTATAAAAATCAATTTCTTCTTTTCCTATAAACGATGATTTTAAAGGAGTAGTTAACAAACTAAATGCTGACGCTGTGTTAATTTTTAAGTTTTTGTTTTTTATTAAGTTATTCAAATAATTCAATAAATATTTAGAAAATCTCGCCTTTTTTGCCTCAGCAATCCAGGTAATTGAATGAGCAATAGATTGGTGTTTATAATGCGAAGGGTATGCGGCTTCTAAAAGTTTAATCAATTCTTTGTTTGATTTTTTTTCTACATTTATTTTACGGAACTTCTCGCTAATTTTAAAGAATTGACGGCAAAAATAAATTACTTTTTTTATTGTCCGCTCTGCCCAAGTTGGGTTTTTTGTCATTTTTTCGCCAATATATCCTGATGATTTATCCAGTTCTTTTTCTATAAACCATAAATTTGTCGTCCCCAAAACTGTTTCCGTAATTTGTTTTTTAATAAAGTTTCCTGCTCCAAATTTGGGATATTCTTTTATAAATCCAAGCACAGGGAGTCCAATCATAAAATAATGATTTTTCGGTATTTCTTTAAGCATAAACCAAGTTTCATTTTCTTTAAATTTTTCAAAGATTTTCATTTTTTTAACATCTCAAAAAGCCTTTTGCATTTTTCGCAAAAATTATTGTTTTTAAGATCCGTGTCTTTAAGAGTGTTTGAAAAATGCATCACGCATTTTATATCCGGGCAATGAGATAAACCATAAGTATGACCTAGCTCATGAACTGCCTCTTTTAAAATGCGGGCATAAAATAGCCTCTCGACTTCGGCCAGCTGAGCTGGCCTTCGCTCGAAGTATAACTTTTGGTTCGGCTTTGATTTCTTCTGCCAAAATTTTGGATCAAGACGAAAAAGTGAAATCAAAGCAACATTCCCTGGCGCTTCTGCCTGGCCAAAGATAAAATTTAGATCTTCCGCAAACAAATCAACAGATAATACACCTAAAATTTTCTCGGCATCAGGAAATTCCATTCTTTTTAATTCAACAAGAATTTTACTGCCATCATACTGCCGTCGTAATTTATTATATGTATAATCCGGCAGAGAAATTGCTGAAACAATTTTCGTTGACAAATCAAACTTTTTTTCAAGATCTTTTGCTAATTTTTCTAAAATTTTTCCGTTAATTTTATTAAAAGGAAGAAGATAAAGATACTTCATAAAAAAAATCTAAAATCCCAAGTTCAAATGTCAAATGAATATTAAAAATTTTATCATTTGGATTTTGATATTTGGATTTTCTAAATAATGTCTTCCTCTCGCACCACTATCCTGCTCCCCCGCCCTATTTTTCCTTCAAGCATTCTCTTTGCTAAAACATCTTCAACTTTTTTCTCAATCACTCGCTGGATTGGCCTTGCACCAAGCATTGGATCAAAGCCTAATTTTGCCAGCTTTACAGTTGCCTGCGGCGTAACCTCTAAAAATATTCCTTTTTCTTCCTCAAGTTTATTTGCTAATTTTTTCAAAAGCAAACTACAAATTTGGACCACCTCTTGTTCGGTTAGCGGCTTAAAAGTAACAACCGCGCTAAAACGATTTAAAAATTCTGGACGGAAAATGCCTTTTTGAATTAAATAATCCCACAAACTTTTTTTCATTTTTTCAAAAGGAATATTTTGTTTGACGCATTCAGAAATTAGTTGGGCCCCAGCGTTCGAAGTGCCAATAATAATAGTATTGTTAAATTTTACTTTTCTCGCCAGCGAATCTGTCAACCAACCCTCGTCTAAAACTTGTAAAAATAAATTTAAAATATCTGGATGGGCTTTTTCAATTTCATCAAATAAAACTAAAGAAAATGGCTTATCTTTTACAACATTAGTCAGAAGGCCGCCAGCTTCTGCCCCGCGTGTTCCTGGCGGCGCACCGATTAATCTATGAATACTTGCTATATCTTGATATTCGGACATATCAAAGCGAATCATTGCGTTCTCGTTTCCAAAATAAGCCTCGGCTAAAGCTTTACAAGTTTCTGTTTTACCAACTCCTGTTGGTCCTAAAAATAAAAATGAGCCAATCGGTTTCTTTTCTGCGCCAACGCCAGCTCTTGCCCGACGCATTGCATCAGCAACCAAATTTACTGCTTCATCTTGACCAATTACTCTTTTATGTAAAATTTCTTCTAGTTTTAACAAGCGCTCTCGTTCTTCAAAAGCCGCTTCGCCAATTGGCGCCGAAACTTTTTGCCGCATCACTTGTTCAACATGACGAGGCATAACTAACACTCCTCTTCCTTCCCGCGCGGCGCTGACAGCTACTTCGTCTAACAGGTCAACTGCTTTTTCTGGAAAATATTTATTGTAAATATATTGATCGGCTAAATCAACAATTGTTTTTAATGACTCGTAGCTGAAAATAACGCGCGATCTTGTTTCAATAACTGGCGATAAATCCTGCAAAACTCTTATAACAACTGATTTTTCCGGCTCTTTAACTTCAATACGTTCAAATTTATCAACAATGCCAGCTTTTGTCTCAATGTGCTGATGAAAATCTTCAAGTGTTGTTGTCCCGATAAAATACAAATCTGGATGTTCCAAAAAAGGAATTATCACCTGCGAGGCGTCAACTGTTCCAATACGAGCTATTCCGCCGCCAAATAAAGCTTCGATGTGATCAATGAATAAAATAATATTTCCCGCCCGCACCGCATCGGTAAATATGGCGTCAAGCCGCTGGACAATTTCGCCAGAACTTTCAGCGCCGGCTAAAATAACATCTAAATCCAATTTCATAATATGGCGGTGCCGCAAAATTTTCTGCGCCCTGCCTCCAGAAATAATTTTACTTAATCCTAAAACTATTGTTTCTTTTCCTACTCCCGGTTCTCCAATTAAAAGAACATTATGGTGCATTGCCCGCACCAAAATTTTTCCCAAAGCGACAATTTCTCTTTGATGACCAATTAGATGCAGAGGATATTTAAATTTCAAAACTGCCTCGGTTAAATCTTCGGCAGCCCGCGATAAATACGGGGTATAGCCGGCTCCCCAATCGCGGCCAATGCCGCCTGTAAGTTTTAAGTGATCGGGATTAAATTTTTTTAATTCTTTTTCACGATAAATTACAAAAGTCCAATAAGTAATATTTATAACGTCGTCGGGTTTTAAATTTAAATCAAACAAGGTTTTACTGAAAAATGGATCGCCAAGGGCTAAAACCGCTAAAAGATCGCTGATTTCTATTTTTGGATGAAATTCTGCTTTTGCCACATACGCTGCTTTTTCAATAAATTTATCCAAATCTTCCATTTCTTCATCGCGCAAAGTTCGACCGCGAGGATATTGCTTCTCTAGTTGTGCAATAAAATTGTCTGGCTTTATACCAAAACGCGGCAAAATCATCATTGCTTTTTTATTCTGCAGCAAGGCTAAAATTAAGGCTTTGTGATCGCATATCGGCAATTTTGTCTCATTTAATTTTAAAGCACGCTTAATGCTTAAGTAACCTTCAATTGTCAAAAAATCAGCTAAATTCTTTTTTTCTTTCAATGCCTCTTTTAAAGTTTTAGCTTGGCGCGGATTTTTAATTTCTCCTTTATAATAAATATGAAAACTTAAAAACAAAAAACCAGCCAGCGCTAAAAATGAGAAAATCAAAAATTCAATTTTTTCTAAAATAATTAAATTAAAATATTTTAATATTACCAAGGCTAAAGATAAAAGACTTACCAAGTAAAATAAAAAAATGCAAATTTTAAAAGGCCAAAAACTTGCTAGCTTGTAAATGTGGGCTTTAGTGCGGATTTTTGATTTTTGGAAATCCATTGTCATTCAGTCATCCTGAGCGAAGCGAAGGATCTCTTTGTCTAATAGCGAGATCCTTCGACTCGCTTTCGCTCGCCTCAGAATGATAAAATCTTTAAAATCCAAAATATAGCAGCGATAACTAATGCCGGAAAGAAAAACCAAATAAAAAATATAATGATTTCGCAAACCAGCAAATTAAAAAAACAAATAAAAAAAACTAAAAAAGTAATTCCCTTAATAAACATTCCAAAAAAACGGGAAATTGAATTAAAAAGCCAGATTTGAAAACGACGGTCTAAGCTTAAACCGCGTGTTGAAGTTATATCCCGCTTCCAAGGCTGAAAAAAGGTCGTTACCAAAACTTGCACTGAAAACATATCCGCCAAAATCAAAATAAAAGCCTTTAAGTACTTTAGAAGCCGCAAAAAGCCAGCAGAATACCACCAGATAAAATAATCTAAAACTAATGAAATCATAAAATAATAAAGAAATAAAATTCCAAATTCTAATATCGAAATCCTAAACAAATTCTAATGTTCAAAATCCAAATGTTTCAAATTAAAATTTGCGAAGCAAATTTATGTTTTGAATTTTGAATTTAGAATTTTGTATTTGTTTAGGGTTTAGGATTTTGTGCTTAGAATTTATATCTTTTCCACCACTAAATCATCAATCACTTCCGCCACTCCATGCGTATTCTCCACAATATCGTCAATTCTCTCCTGTATTTCCAGGCTTGAAACTGTGCCAGCCAAATGCACCCGACCATCCTCAACTTGAATATTTATTGAATCCGGCTCTTCGGCTGTCTCTTCGTTCATCTGCAGGGCTTTTTGAATTTCATCAATAATATCTTTGTTACTGCGACCAGAATATTCGAATGTTGGTTTTGACATAGTCTTGCGCTAAATTCCTATATTTATTATACCATAATTAAATAAAGCGGACAACAAAAAAGGGACGGCATTTAAAGCCAACCCCATAGTTATTTTACCCTCGCAAATTGTTAATCTGCTTTCTTGCTCGGTATAGCAATCTTTACTGCAAGATGGTCAATATTTAGCGCATAAAAAGCTGTTTCCACGCCCGTTAGGTTTTTTGCCTTATTTTGGCTTAAAATAACAAAAACAAACTAAAAAGCGAGTGTGATAACTCGCTTTTTTACAAACTACGCAAACTACAAACTACTCCATTCACCAACTCCCGCCTCCGCCGCCGCCTCCGCCGCCGCCAGAAAAACCGCCCCCGCCAAAGCCAGATGAACCAAAACTTCCCGAACTTGTTTTGGGAACAGCGGTAAATGTTTGACTAGTTTGCGATGATAAACTATTTAAACTTGAAACAAAAGCATAGGCGGCAAAGGCGCGGCCATCATAACTTTCATAAAAAGAAGATTTTTGCTGATAAATTCCTTCAAATTGTCTTGCCCATTCGCCTTCTACACCAAGCGCCATTGCATAAGGCAAATATTTTTCAAAAAGCTCTGGTTTTTTTTCTGGCGCTTGATGAAATTTCAATCTTTCGCGTTCAGTGACAGATAAAAATTCTTTAAAGCCTAAAATATGTTCATAAGCCAATACTCCTTTATAACTACGGCGAGACATAAAAAAACTAAAAATGATCATTAAAACACCTGCCACCAAAAAACCTGCTAAATAGACCCATGACTCTAGAAAAATTCCTAGAATAATTGCCGCAATACCAATGACAATGCCGCAACCAAAATATCCACCCCTTGCCAATTCTGGATTTTTTGGAAAATATCCTTTTCTTGTTACATCTTCATAGAGTTTATCTTTAATATTTTTAAACTTATTAGCAAATTTATTTTTTAAAGCAGAAAGCAATTTCGTTTGAGCGTTGCCAAAAATTCCATCAAATAATTCTTTTTCGTAATTTTCTAAATCATCGCCTTCTTTTAACTTAGTAAATTGGTACTCTCCTTTTTCAATCTCTTTGATTTTCAAATATCCCCGCACTGCTAAATCAATTAAAGTGCTGGATATATCTTTATTGTCAACATCTTGATCAAAAATTACTCCTACTTCCCCTGGCCGCAACCTATCTGGCGGCTCGTATTGAGCAATAATTGTCCCCCTTCCTTTTGGATCGCGGCCGCGACGCCACCAAAGACAAAATAAAGTAAGAAAAGAAATAGGAATTAAAAGCAATGGCCAGTTATCTTGTAAAAACCATAAAATTTCACGACTTGCCGATTTCGCAACAATGCCTTTTGGTATGCCTAAAACGATAGTCATTCCGCTGTATTCGGGTAAGGATTTAGTTAAAAGAAAATCAACTCTCTTATTATCAACAATTTCGACTTTACAATTTCGATCCTTAGCTCCAAATTTCCCAGTAAAGCAGTCATATTTAAGTTCATCTTTTGAAGTTTCTTTTGGTAAAACAACTTCGGCTTTTCCAGCCAAGATATTTAAATTCCAGCCATGGCCAATTGCATTCCAATAAAGTTCATCGTAATCAGAAAAAAATCTCATGCCCCGATCAACTTTATATTTAATTATATAGGTTTTTTTGCCTGAAACATATTTATCCGGATCGCCGATTTTTATAGAAAAATCTTTTCCTTTGCGGCTGAAGGTATATTTATGGTTCATTCCTTTTTCATCGGTGATAGATAAAACTTTGAGCCTTAAATTATAATTTGCTCCGCGCTGATCTTTATATTTTATTGGAATATCTCGATAAATGCCGTGCCGCTTTTGTGATTTAAAATCATAGAGAATATTTTCCGTGATAATCAAACTTGAATCATTTTTAATTTCAATCTTAACATTATAGTTAGAAATTTCTTCAGTATATGAAAGATCTGCGGCAGCAGAAGAATTTAAATCTGTCGAAATATTTAATTTTTCAAGATTATTATTTAGTGTCTTATCTGGAACAACAAGTTGAGCAGAAATAGCTATTGGAAAAAAACCAAAAACAATAATAATCGAAATTGCCGAGCTAAAAAATAAAAAGCTCCGGCTTATTCTTTTTAGCATATTATTATCCTTAAAAATTACGGCACAAGACTAAAATATTTTACAATATTTAATGTTGAATTCAAGATCGCCGGGATTTTTGTTTTTCCTTTTTGTTTTACTACCTGAAAAATATAAACAAGCTCATTACCATCAATATCAACATAAATCTCTTTTGTTCCTTTAACTAAAACTTTCGCCGCCACCACTCCCCTTTTCTTCGCCGCAACAGCGCTAAAATGCTCATTCCACTTGGCTTTTGACATTTGGGCTGAATGAATTACTTTAAAACTGTTTGGTGTCAGTAAGGTCATTTTTGCAAACCCGCGCGGTATAATATCATATTCACTTCGATATGTCCCAACTTTAATGCTCTTTTCAAGATATTTATTAGTTAAAGAATTATACTTGCCTTTGTTTAGCATTCTTTTAACAATTTTAAGATGGCTATTGAAACTTTTTCCGGCAGCCAAAGTAATATTGGCATTAAAGAAAAAGACAGCAACAAAGACAACAATAATACCAATAAAAGATTTATTTGTTATTCTTTTCATTTTTTCACCCCCTCTCTTTAGAAATTCTAAATTCTAAGCACAAAATCTAAAACAAATTCAAAATTCCAATGGTTTAAATTTCAAACAGTTTTGAATTTAGATATTGTTTCAAATTCCGATATTCAAATTTCGGATTTATTTCTATTGTATCAAATTTTCGAAATTTTAGCGAAAATGTTATACACAAGCAATTATTATAAAAAAT
>JBFLZX010000019.1:0-26935 GCA_040756075.1 Patescibacteria group bacterium
TTAAGCAAATGGTCCCAGGTTCGAATCCTGGTGGGCGCACAATGGAATTTATTGATATTGCGCGCCCATAGCTCAGCTGGTAGATCCGTCAGCTGACGGACTTTTAAGCAAATGGTCCCAGGTTCGAATCCTGGTGGGCGCACAATGGAATTTATTGATATTGCGCGCCCATAGCTCAGTTGGTAGATCCGTCAGCTGACGGACTTTTAAGCAAATGGTCCCAGGTTCGAATCCTGGTGGGCGCACTTTTTATGAGTATTCTCAAGGTTTTCGACAAATTGGAAGATAAAATCCGCGCCGGTTTGAGCCGTCATCCGGTTATTTACGCTTTGCTCGGGAGCATCGGAATAATTTTATTGTGGCGGGGGATTTGGATGATTGCCGATTCTTTGGAAATAAGCGGTCTGTTATCGGCGCTCATTGGCGTCGCGATTCTTATGTTAATCGGTTTGTTTGTTTCGTTTTTCATCGGCGACCAGATTTTGATTTCCGGCATCAAAGAGGAAAAGAGGGTGGATGAAAAAACGGAAGAAGAAATCAGAAAAGAAGCGATAAGTTTAAACCACTTAAAAACCGATTTGGAGGAGATCAAAAAACATTTGGCGAATTTAACGAAAAAGAAATAATTCGTTAAATTATTAAAACGAAACTTAAAAACTTAAAATTATAGAAAGGAGGGGAAGATGGTAAATCAGATTCATCTGGAATTTGTAAAGGTTGTTGAGTCCGCGATACAAACCTCGCTTGGCGCTGTCAGGCCGATGGAGGTAAGAAAAGTATTGATGTCGCACTGGGTTTGGTTTCTGAAAGACATTATCGGGATGGACGCCGAAAAAATCGTGGAGATTTCTTCGAAAGAAGAGAAATTCTGGAAGTTGGTTAAAGAATTCGATAAATACGACTTGCCGGAATTCTCTTTTTTGAAGATGCTCCAATGTGTTTTTTTAATCACCGGCCGAATAATAGAGGAGGCGGACAGCGGACGCGAACTGTTTTCGATGGCGGGGATTTTCAGGGTTGATTTATTGAATTACTCGACGGCGAAGTTATTCGAGGAGGCGAAAGGCAAGTTGGGGGCGGAAATGAACATTCAATATCCGAATAGTTACTATCAGGCGCTGGAGGAGGCTAATTACTTTTTATTACCAACGGCATAATTTGCAAAAGAGTTGATGACATAAAGTTCGTCAACTCTTTATTTTTTTAAAAATTTAGTTATAATTTTAGATATTCCGGTGTAGCTCAATGGTAGAGCAACTCCCTGTGTAAATTTAACGCAGCTTCCTAAAGAAATTTAGGTTGAAAAATTTCGGGATAACGGTGAAACCTTTTTAGGGCAACACCGTGGGAACCCAGACGTTACGTCGGGGGCGCCGTAGAGACTAGATACCGAAACACCTAAAAGCTATAAAAGGCATACGGTGATGATATAGTCCACCCCTAAAGGAAACTTTGGGATAAGTGTAAGGAGATGGCTGTAGGTTCGAATCCTACCACCGGAGCCAATGTGCAAAAACAGAAGCGAGAGCTTCTGTTTTTGCTTTATTCATCGGCATTTTTGTCGGTTCTAACCTTAAGTATTTCGCTTCCAACGCAGGATACTCATTTTTAATTGGAATAAGCCACTCATTCGGCTCAATAAAGAGTTTTTGCTCTTTAATAATCGGCGTTTTTCCGAGAGCCAGTAAAATCTCTTTCTTCAGTTCTAACTCTGCTTTGCCCATCTTGCCAGCTCGCAAGAAAGCGGCTCGTGCATAAGTAGCAAAGTTAAATGTTTTCTCAGTAAGCTCCAGCCATTTTTCGGCTCGTGTTTCGGTTTGCCGCAGATTATCTTTCATCTGGGCTATTTTGGTCTGGAGTGTGTTTTTCTCTTTGATGAATGTTTCGTCATCAATAAGCTGGCGGTATCTCATACGGGTTAGCTCATCAAGTTCCTTTTGAGTTCCAACGAGGTTTTTATGTTGCATTTCATAAACTTTCGTCCTGTCCTCAATCTCGGTGTCATTCTTTTTATTCAAACCTTCCAATGCCCACTGCAAAAATTCTGGTAAGATGGTGTATTTTTCAATTTCCTTTTCAATCATCACTTCCAAGTCGTCCACTGGTATATTTTTTCGCTGGTTGCACTTAATCTTGGTGGTTTTTCTCGTGCAGTGGTAATAGGTATAATTTCGTATCTCGCCAGATTTAAGAAGTTTTTGTTTTGTCTCGGCGGTATAGAGGCAGTTACAAACGCCACACCGTATAGAACCAGTGAAAGCAAATTCGTGGTGTTTTGGTCTCGGCTTGCCCTCTCTGCCAAGCAACATTTGCACTCGGTCATATTCTTCAAGCGTAATCATCGTCTCGTGTGCTCCCTGATACTGAACGCCAGCGTTCTCTATAATGCCAGCGTAAAATAAACTCGTAAAAATCTTGTAAATACCGCTTCGCGATAACTCGTTGCCGCCAATTCGCTTAAACTTCCTCGTCCTAAAACCCCATTCGTTATTTGCCATATCCAAAATCTTTGGCGGGGTGTAATTGCCCGTGAGCATTAAGTCCCACATCTTGCGGACAAGATTAAATCTTTCTGAGTCTTTGATGATAATTTTGTTTTCTTTGTCGTTGAGGTAGCCGAGCGGTGCTACGCCTGTTTGCCAGCCCTTCTCCAGTTTGGAGAGCATGCCCCGCTTGGTGTTTTTGCTTAAATCCAAAATGTATTGATTGGCAACACCGCTTTCAACACTGAATAAAAGCACATTATCCTCTGGGAGATACTGGCGGTCTATTGTTTGGATTGATTTCAAAATGCCTCTCTGTAAAAGCCAGCTTAACTTGCCGCTATCAATAGGGTTACGAGAGAGACGATTTATCTGCCAGCACAAAATCCCGCCCGCTTCGCCATTTTCAATTCGTTGTATCATCTCGTCAAAGATGGGGCGATTGTTTGGTTTCTTTGCCGACTTCGCTTCGGTATAGATTTTCTTAATATCCAAGCTCAAATCTGCCGCAAGTTTTTTCAGCCGATTTATTTGGTCGTCAATAGATTGCACCTGCCTATCTTCACTCTCGGATGACTTTCTGGCGTAAATGAAGTATTTAATTTTATTTTGTTCTTGCTTCATAAAAACTCAAAGGGACGGTCTGGTTGACCCAGTTGCGTCTCCGTGAGGATAGCTTCTGGCAGACCGCCCCTTTCAGGACAGAAGCCATAAAAAAACTCACGGGTATTTGGGCAACGGGTCAACATCTGCATTATATCATCTTTTCTTAAGGTTAGCCAAGTGTTCAAATCGCTTATCTAAACGAGCCGCCATCAATACCCATCCCATCTCAAATTTGTCGTTTAATCGCATATAACGCTTGTATTTTCTTGTCGGTTTGCCGTTATAGTAATATCGCTTAATTTCTTTTTCTGCTTTTTCCAAGTCAGGAATTGATACGCCGTTCCATCTGTATTTTCCGCCTTCCATCTGCTTGGAATAAGCAATATCTCCGCAATGTCTGCAACCAAACCACTTGCTAATGCTGTAAATTACGCCAACCCGCCGTCCGCAATATTGCCCGTTTTTGTATAATGGACACACAAACCAATATCTTTTACCTCCATAATTACAAGGCGTGGTTATAAGTGGAATTTTGTATCTTATATTTTCTTTTTTTTCATCAGCCGAACGGGCATTTATCGTATATATCAATTCAATATAACTTGTTTCTATGGTTTCAGGCTCATCGCCGCTTGTTTTTACTACAAAACTTATATTATTTTCCCAGCTTCCAATTGTCCATTTAGCACCTCCAGAACTCCAAGATTCTCCTTGGGGCAGGTAGCCGTGTTTTTTAAGAAAGAAAATACTTAAAGCATTTGATTGTTCTGCGATTGCTTTAGTCATAGTTTACCAGATATTTGCCGAAATCATTAAAGATTCGGGCTCTTTAGATTTAATATTATTTCCTATAAAATCCGATATTTTCCGATATTTTTTATCTATTATGCTATCCTGTTTATCCTGTTTTTGACCTGTTTTATCAGGGTAATTCCCCGTTTTTTCTCCGTTTTTTAACCGTATTATCGGGTTATAAAAACTTTAATCTGAATTTCTAAAGATTTTTTTACATCTTCTGCACCATATATTGTCTTATATAGTAAAAATCAATGTTTTTGTGATGTATGTTTGAATGTATACTTTATTCTGGTGTATATTAGTTTTACACTATAAAAAAACATACACCACCTCTTACACCACTAAATCACCGCTACTTAGTGGAGCTTCTTGGCTTAATGTAGGAGATGTAAGTTCATCGTTTATCTTAAAATATTGCTGATAAATGTTTTTTACTTTTGTTGCTTCAAATAAATAGCAGAAACCGCTTTTAGTTCTTGGTTTCTTTTCTGAAGCCAGATTGAATTTCTTAATTACCCAACCAACTTTTGCCGCTTTTTGTTTTGGTGTATCTTTTTCTAAAAATACCTCTGAGTTTAAAATTTCGCTGATTTCTTTAGGGCTTAAAATAACTGTCTCCACTTCCTGTAGTTGTTTTAGAATAGTTTTAATAACTTCTTCTTCAAACTCTGATGGCTCATATTCGGAAAAGCCGTATTGTGAAAGAAATCGTTGTTTTGCTAATTCAATTTCCTCTGAAGCGGCCAAAGATTCAAATATTACTTCAAGAGGAAGCCAAAGCTCCAGTGTTCTGCCATTAATCTCTGATTGTTGTTTATATTGAATTTTCCGAACTGCATAATTGCTGGCAACTAAATCATAATTAGTTAATAAGAATTTATAAAGCCGACCCCTAATTTCTCGCCAGTTTTCATTTTCATCATCAGGGTCTGGAAAATTTTTCTGACTTCTTACTAATGGGACGATAAAACACCTATCCCTTAAATCTTCTGGCAATTCTTTAATAGAAGCGAAAACTTTAGGGCTGAAAGTTTCGTATTCTAAAACTTCTCTCGTTTTGGCTTTATCAAAGTTTATCACTCTTCGTTTTCCACCTCGCTTTTTATAAGAATCGGTTAAAATATCAAGCAATTCTTCGCCGCCTTTTCTATCTAAAGAATCAGCTTGGTCAATTAAATAAGTGCCTCTTAATGAATCAACAGTATCGCTTAAAGCCGCCAGAGTTGGTCGTGCCTTAATAGCGTTAAAACATACCTGATTTAAGAGATTAAGGCACTGGCTTTTGCCAGACCTTTTAGGCGCTTTAATATTGAGGAATGGATAGGCAGAAAAAGCTGGAAAAAAATAAGTGCCTATACTCCACGCCGCTATAATAGAATAATCAATATCTTTCTCTAACTCTATATATTTTTTAGCAAGGCGTTTAATTTCTTCAAAAACCTCTTTTGCTTTTAATAAGTTGTTTGATTTAAAATTGTTATAATCGTTTAAAAATTGATTTAATTCAGTTATGCTCCATCGCTCTTCAATTCTAATAAGTTTTCTTTTGCCTTTTTCAAAGAAGTATCGTTTTCCTTCATGTTCAAAAAATCTTTCTGTATGATATTCAATATTCCCATTTCTTACCACTAAAAATAATTCTTTTTCTTCGTCTGGTTTTTCTCGGTAGCGAAAACCGATAATTAAAATGTTATTTTTAATATCTAATGATGGGTGAAGTATCTCCCCGTCAAATTCTTTAATTGTAATTTGTTGTAATGTCATATTTTTTTAATGTTAAGTTTTGTTAAGGTTTTATGTTGCCCGTTTGTTGGCGGCGTTCCTGCAATTTCTGGTATTCGGCTTCGGTCATTGGCTTGTAAATCAATTCAACAAGTCGGATGAGTTTTGCACCTTGCTCATACGCTTCCTCTCGGCTGATTTCTCTGTCATAGCGGTTTTTGTAAAGCGTCTGGTATTTAGTTATCTGCTCATCCGTCAGCATAGTTTTATTCCGAGTAAATGCGATTCTTTAACATCTTCACATTGTCAAAGAACGCTCGTGCTTTAACTTCCAAGCGGTCTGCCCAGTAGTCATCAACGACCTTTTCAATGCCGACTTCTCGGCGAAAGATGAACTGGACTTTTCGGGGATTGGCTTTATCTAATAACACAAGCTCAAAACCCGCACTTATCAATGCGGCTGAACACCCCAAATCAAAGGTGTAAAAATAGTTTGTCTGGTCATCTAAAGGAATGTATTGATATTCCTCTGGCTGACCCTTTTTTAATGGTTTGGTCATATAATTTTTTGGTTAAGTTAATGATTAAAACGACCTTGTGGCTCTGGCAAAACAAAAAAGCCAAAGCGTATTATGCTTTGACTTTATCATTTGTAAGTTAAGATTATTTTAAAATATTTATTATTCTGTCTAATTAAACATAAATTTTTCTTATTTTTCTTATTTATTTTTACTTACATTAAAAAATTTATGTCTGAATAATAGGCGAGACATAGTCTATGTTTTATTTATAATTAAACGGTATTTTTCATTCTCGCCCTTTATTTCTATGGCTATTCCTTCTTTTTGAAAACGATTATTTAATCTTTGGATATGTTTATAAGCCGCTTCATTGCTCTTACTTCCACAATTTTTTACGAGATTATCAAGCGAAACAAAATCTCCTCTTTTAATCACTTTATTATCTTTTAATTCCCATCGAAAATCCCACAAATGGTATAAAATTTTGAATTGTTTCGTTTCTTTCTCTAAACCAACCCCCTTCTTTTTTGATTTAAAAGATAGAATTTTTTCGCCATTATTGATTTCTAAAATATAATTTTTTTCATCAAGTTGTGCGTTTTTTATAGATATATTAGGCAAAGTTTTTATTATAGGCTTATTGGTTGTTTTAAGGGATTTCAAAAAATCATCGTTAATTTTCTTAATTCTTTCCTTAAACTTTTTAGTTATCGATATTTTAGCTCTTAAAGAAAGATAGGGATAATCTTTAATATTTGCTAATGTTTTAGCAATTTTAATAATATAGTTTTCAGGGTCATAAATTTGAAAACCAACTATATGTATAAAGTTTTCACGTTCGAGCTCTTGTAATGTTTTTAGAATCTGTATCCTTCCAAAATCTGACGAACTGTGTTTATCTAATAAAAATATTATATCTGTATCTTTATCTAAAAATTTATTTCTCTCATAAATTTTTTGTATAAGTAAAGATTTTTGTTTTTCTAAAGAATAGATATTATCCCAGTCGAGATTTACCTTTTCATATTCATTTGCAATATATTCAATAAATTTTCCCCAATTAATTTCTTTTGCGTCAATTTTTATGATATGAGTTAATAATTTGCCACTTGAATAAAGTTTGCCCTTATATAGAGTTTCATTATCCCATCCTTTTTGGAAAACTTCGTTATTTATTTTTTTAATTTTAATCCATTTATTTTTTTCTAATTCTTTAATTTTATTTTTTGCTTTAGTTATTTCTGGTTTGATTATTTTAACAATTTCTAATATTAAATTATTATTTATTGTTCTTTTGAGTAAAAAATTTAATTTAATATTATTTGCCAATAATTCATCGAGAATATCTATATAAAATTCTTTGCCACTTTTATCGTTAAAATTATGAAATTTTTCATCACGGAAAAGTCCAGAAATAATGCAATTCATTATTAAATGTTCTGATGTTCCTTTTGTTTCTAAATTGCCATATAGTTGATAATTATGTATATCTTCATATTTTTGGTAAAGTTCGTTAAATTTTGGCTGTTTAATAGAGAATTGATATATCGTAGGATTAAAAATATCGCTCCCTCGCATCATATCAGCAACCATTTTAAAGTCGTCAATCGCTTCCCATTCTTTTAATTTTTTCAAAAGTCTTCGTTGTGTTTCTTCTTGAGGAAAGTTGTAAGTAGCATCTTTACGCTTCGTATTACGATTTTTGGGCAAACTCAAACTTCTGATTAAAAATTCAACCTTCTCTCCTTTAGGAGTAAGAAGTTCATCTTTTTTAATTTCCTGCAAAATCCACCAAACATCTTGGTTAAATTTTTCCTCTGGGGTCATAGTAATTTAGAGTAATTATCATTTAATGTTGCAGATATTTTATATCTGCGATATACTTATGTTAAGCAATGTTAGGTAAAAAATCAAATGGAATACTTTAATCTTTATCAAATAATTTTGCTAATTTTCTTTATTATAAGCCATATAGTCGGTCTTTTTATTTATTTACTTAATGTGCCAGAAGTAGATGAAATTCCCGAACGGTTTATCGGGTTTGAAATATGGTGTATTTATATAATTTTATTTTTAGGTATCTATTTTTATTTAGGGACAATTAATAATTAATAATGCATTATGAAAAAAGGCTTCCCAAAACTTCTAACTCTCAAAGAGGCGTGTAATGTTTTGAAATGCCACCCAAATACACTGCGGCAGTGGGATAAGAAAGGAATTTTAATTGCTGTGCGTTTTGGAGAAAGAAAAGATAGGCGTTATCGTAAGGAAGATATTTTGAAATTGTTAAATCAAAAAGTAAAAAATAATCTATGAGTATATTACGAATAATAGTTATTTTAGCAGATGTGATAATTTTGGGTTGGCTCATTTGGTCAGCGTCAACCGAAGTCAGTCCACGTGGCAACGAGTGGTTTTTGTTTTTTGGCGTTTTGTTGGTTATGGCATTGAATATCTTTTTTATTACCGTAGGCAAAAGAGATGATAACTGGATTACTCTTTTTTTTAAGCGAAAGGCACTTGAGGAAAAGAAGAGAATGGCAGATTTGGAAGCAGATTTAGAAAACAAAAAGAAAATGACATAAAACACATCACAATTTAATTGCCTAACCCTCGTAGCTTGTCTATGAGGTATGGCATAAAAAACTGTTCAGGTGTATCAAGCTCGTCGTCAGAGCACCTGAACAGTCATATTCCGAAAGGAATATGGGTAGCGAAAGCTATCGCTGGCGGCGAGCTTTATGTTTTAAGCCAGCAGGCATAAATAAAACTGTTCAGGTATGCCTAAAAAATTACAATTACACTCGGTTGAAATAACTGCCGATACAAAATTAACGCAAAATATTCTTAAGGAGAATAAAACCCTTAAGCAAGAAATAAAACAGCTAAAATCCCGTAAGCGATACGGGCTTGTTTGGGAGAGCAAACCAGAAGAAGTAGTTGAGCTATGCAAAGAAAAGTTACCCGTTTTGGTTGAGGACACTAAAAGAGAAATCAAAACGGATGATAAAAAGCCAGTAAATATACTCATTGAGGGAGATAATTACCACGCTCTCTCGGTTTTGAATTACACACACGAGGGTAAGGTGGATTTTATTTATATTGACCCGCCCTATAACACTGGCAATAAAGATTTTATTTTCAATGACCGCTATGTTGATAAAGAGGATACTTACAGACACTCCAAATGGTTATCGTTTATGCACCGAAGGTTGATTTTGGCTAAAAATTTACTAAAAAATACGGGCTTAATTCTTGTTTCAATCAGCGATATTGAAATGCCGCAATTAAGAATGTTGATGAATGAAATTTTTGGCGAAGACAATATAGAGATTATGGTTTGGCACAAGGTTGGCGACGACTCTGGGAGGTTAAAAATTACACGTAGGTTCAGATTAGAACACGAATATATCATCGTTGGTTATAAGAAAAAAGAAAAAATTTTTTTCAGAAAATACAAGGAGGATAGGAATTATAAAAATGTTTATACCAACCCAGACAATGACCCAAGAGGAGCTTATAAACAAGGTATAATTTCTAACACAGAGGAAAGTTCTAATCCGAAAAGCGAAAAGTATTTTATTGTCGTTACTCCTTCTGGGAAAAAATATACAAGACAATGGCGATGCACAAAAGAGGAATTTGACGAATTAGTAAAAGATAACCGAATTTATTATGGTAAAAAGGGCGATTCCGTTCCTTCGTTAAAGGTTTTTATTTCCGAGCCGAAAGATGCTACCCCAATATCAATTTTGCAGAATTTTGGCACAGCAAAAACGGCGGGGCTTTCTTTACTTGAATTATTTAACGGAAAGCGTGTTTTTGATTATCCAAAACCAGTAGAGCTAATAAGGCATCTTATTCAAATCGCAACAAGCCCAGAAGCAATAATTTTGGATTTTATGGCTGGAACGGGCACGACTGGACAAGCTGTTTTAGAGTTAAACAAGGATGGTGGCCAACGCCGATTTATTCTCTGCACCAATAATGAAAATAATATCTGTTCAGAAGTTTGTTATCCGAGAGTTAGAAAAGTGATTAAGGGATACACGAATTTGAAGGGTAAAAAAGTGGGAGGGCTTAAGGAAAACCTCAAATACTTCAAAACCGATTTCGTTGATAATGCGACAACCGATAAAAACAAGAAAAAGCTCGTTGATAAATCAACCGAAATGCTCTGCCTAAAAGAAGATTGTTTTGAGAGGGTTAAGACGGGTAAAAGTTTTAACATTTTCAAAAATCCTAACGAAAAATATCTGGGCATAATTTATGACGATGACGGGATTGAGAGCTTCAAGAAGGAAGCAAAAAAAATAAATAAAAATTTCGTGGTTTATGTTTTCTCGCTGGATGATAGTGCGAGAGAAGAAGAATTTGAGGATATGGAAGATTTGGTGGAGTTAAAGCCCATTCCTGCGGTGATATTAAATGTCTATAAACGCATATTCAAATGATTAAACTAAAAGATTGCCAACAACAAGCGGCAGAAAATCTGCACCGAAAAATAGAGAACTCTTTAAGGTCATCTGAAAACGAGGTGGTCATCTTTCAAGCTCCCACTGGGTCTGGCAAAACTGTTATGGTTTCGGAGATGTTGAAAGAGCTTGTAAGAAATAGGAAAGACGACAAAAAGTTTTCTTTTGTTTGGATTTCAGTGAGAATGTTGCACGAGCAGAGCAAAGAAAAACTGGAGAAATACTATGAGGACGACAGAACTCTGAAATGCTCGTATTTTGAAGATTTAGAAGACAGAAAAATAGCTGAAAACGAAATCCTGTTTATTAACTGGCATAGCATAAATAAAAAAGACATCAACATTTTCGTTAAAGAAAACGAGCAGGATAATAACCTTAACACCATCATTAAAAAGACCAAAGATGACGGAAGGACAATCATTTTAATCATTGACGAGAGCCACCATACGGCGGGTTCGGAGAAATCCAAAGAGCTTATTGAGGTTATCAGCCCGAAGGTAACTTTAGAGGTTTCCGCTACGCCGCATTTAGAAGCAAGTGCCGCCGAAAAAGAAAAGGTTCGCCTATCCGATGTTAAGGCAGAAGAAATGATTAAATCCGAAATATCAGTAAATCCAGAATTTTTGGATATTAAGATTGGCACAAAAAGTTCTGACGAAATTGTTATTGAGGAAGCTCTTAAAAAGCGAGAGGAACTAGCCAAGATGTATAAGAAAGAAAAGGCGAAAGTAAATCCGCTTATGCTCATTCAGCTCCCCGATAACAAAGCTGGCCTAACAAGCAAGAAAGAGGAAGTGATAAAAATTTTGGATAAAAGGGGTATAACCGAAAAGAACGGCAAGCTCGCCATTTGGCTATCCGAGGACAAATCCGAAACTCTGCCGAACATTGAGAAAAACGACAACGAGGTTGAGGTTTTGATATTCAAGCAGGCCATAGCTCTCGGCTGGGATTGTCCCAGAGCTTCAATTCTGGTGATTTTCCGAGAGTCAAAAAGTTTTACATTCACCATCCAAACAATCGGCAGGATTATGCGTATGCCCGAATTGAAGTATTACTCAAAAGAGCCAGAGCTGAATAAAGGTTTTGTTTTTACGAATTTGGCGAATATAGAAATCACCGAGGATTACGCCAAAGATTATGTAACCGTTTTTGAAGCAAAGAGAGACAATAAGCTCTATAAAAATATCGTTTTGTCATCAATTTATTTGAAGCGGCAAAGAGAACGAACCCGCTTATCGGGAGAATTTGGTAAGTTCTTTAATGCGATTGCAAAAAGCAACGGATTGAAGCAAAAAGTAAATCTCAAGCCGTCAAAAATCATCAGCCCCATAATCGCCGAAGGTAAAATCGTGGACATTGATAAATCTGGCGAAATAGAGCACAAAGGCACAATCAATATCGCCTTAAACGAAAAAGAACTACAAGAAAGATTTAATAAATTTATTGTTCAAAACTGCACTCCTTACGCTCCCGCCGACTCCAGCGACAGAATGAAAACTGCACTTTATCAGTTTTTCAATCAGGAGTTTGGTTTTGCGAAATACGACCCGAAAGTGCAGGCCATCGTGCTTGGCAAAGAAAACGCCCAGATTTTTATAGACGCAATCAATCTGGCTAAAGAGAAATACAAAAAAGATGTGGTTGAAAAGCTGGCCGAGAAGCGAGAGCTAACCGAGACGCCAGAATGGGAAGTGCCGATTGTAATAACCTATAACAGCCGATACCAGCAGGAAAACCAGCCACTCTCCGTTATGAAGCCGTTTTATACGGCCAAACAGAGCGAGCCAGAGAGATTGTTTATTGAGTTTTTGAACCAATCAAAAAAGATTAAGTGGTGGTTTAAGAACGGTGAGGGAGAAATAAAGTATTTTGCCGTCTTACGGCCAGATGACCAAGCGTTTTATCCCGACTTTATAATCCAGTTGAAGGACGGCAAGGTAGCGATATTTGATACTAAATCGGGAAGAACCGCCGAGACGGGAGACGCCGCACCCAGAGCCGAAGCATTGCAGAAGTTTATCAAGAAACAAAACAAGAGCGGCAGAAAGCTCATAGGTGGAATTGCCATTTATGTTAATGGCACTTGGCGATATAATGACAGTGAAAAATATGAATACGACCCGAAGGATTTATCAAAATGGAAAGTTTTGGATTTATAGTGAGTGGCGTGATGGGGTAAAAAAGTATAAAATAAATCTATGAAAGAAAAAATTAAAAAATATTTTAAAAATATAATTTTACTTATTTCTCTTTATTTAGTTTCATATGCGTTTATGGATACTTATTTCTCTACTTCTTACAGTGATGAATTTGTTACTGGAATATATGCTTTGGCTACGACTATTTTAATTATTTATGTTTATAAAAACAGATAATAAAGAAAATATTTTTATTTATATTTTAATTGGAATTATTATTTTTGGTTTGCTTCAATTTAATAAAAATAATAAGAAAATTGAAAGATTAACGAATTTAATTTCTGAATATCAATATGCCCTTGAAAGAGCAAATAAAAATATTGAAGAAGCTAATTCGATTATAGAAGACGCTCAAAATTATACTTGGAGTAGTTATCAAGAAATGGGAGAAGCACTCGACAATCTCTATACAGTTGATACAGTTTTAGAACCTTAACTTATAAAAAAGAAAAATAGTGAGTAGTAGGTGGGGTAATTGTCTAAAATCAGTTTTGCGTGTATGGTTACCAAGAGATAAATTTCTAACTTCGCTGGGGTGTTATCCTACCCCTTACAAATACTTTTTTAATTTAAACAACAATGACAGATAACTTTAATATTTAATATCTCCAAAACCCTATTTTCCGCAATAAGAAACCAACAAGTACATAAACAACTAACCCTAAAATCGCTAAAATAACGCCATCAAGGATTGATAAACCAAAAAGTTTGTATCCCAAGCCGAGAAGTCCTAAATAAATAAACCAATAAAGAACAGAACCAACTTCTCCTCGAAATGACCTACGATATTTTCTCATAATTAGGAAGTTTATCGATAAATAAAATCAAAAACAATAGGTGAATAGCGGATGAATAAAAATTATAAAATTTGAATTAAAATTAAACAAAAATAAAACCGCAAGTTTTGTGGCGGTTTTATTATCAGAAAGCATCTTTGAATCCTATGTTTGGATTTATTGGTGTTATATTTGGCGGTGGATTTGGAATTGAAGGAGTGGGCGGCGTAGAACGTGGAGTTTTTGGAATTGGTGGTGCTGAGTAAATGTTGCGTAGAATATAAAAATTATTATTGATTTTGGTTAGTTGACCCCTATATTGACCATCAAAACCCCAAGCAAATTCATTTTCTAGCCAACCTAAATAAACGCCATCACGATTAAAAATGTTATTCTCATGGAAAAAGCCTAAATATATACCATTTGTTTTGTAGATAAAAGTCATTTTTTTATTGATTCATTATTTTTTTCACCGTATGGCAAAACAATTTCTGGCGAGTGATGTTTTGGAATATAAGAAGCTGGTATTGCATAACCGATGCCGAGCTGGACATTTTCTATTAAAGCTTGATAAATTTTTACTAAATCAACGCCATATAATGATAACGCCCCCGTTTGCATTTCTTCGACATTTCTTAATAAATCTGATTGTTCTCTTCTTTTAGCATTAACAACTCCAATAACTTCTCCATTTTGTGTCATTAGCGGACATCCGCTATTACCACTATTTACTGTGCCATCAATCAAATAAGTAATAATTCCTGTTGCATCTTTAATAATAGCAGAGAGTATACCTTGATGCGTTGTTAAGTCAGATAATGTTAAAGGATAACCAGAAAAGACGACGGGCATACCTTCTTTTACAGTATCCGCTTTTGCTATTAAAAGCGGCTGTCTTGTTTCATCGGTAAATTGTAAGAGAGCAAGGTCGTGTTCTTCATCACGTATTACAATTTTTGAGTTTATTATCGCATCGTTGTCTGAAAATTTTATAAAAAAATTAGCATCGTGTTCTTTTACGACATGATTACAGGTGACTAATATACCTTTTTTGGCGAATATAAAACCAGTCCCTTTACCAATCACTTTATTACCTTTTGTAGAAAAAACTATCGCAATACTAGGTTTTATTTTTTTAATAAGTTCTGAATAATCCATTTTAAAAATTCATTACCTTTTTATAATATCATAACGAGAAAATATTCACAATCTTTTCTATTTTCTCTGTTATTAAATCAATATTTTATAATAGTTGTGAAAAATGATATGGTAATTTATATTATTTTTTTCAAATCAGGTATGTAGATATACTCATTTTGCCGTTGTATAATCGTTCTAACATTGTCCACAATTCGGAGCCAGTATACAAAAACAGAAGCTCTCGCTTCTGTTTTTGTATTATTTAAACATAAAAAGTTAACCAATGTTAACCGTTGACAAGTTGGTTAACGATTTAATAATATAAAACATATGGAAAATAAAAAATTTATTACTACAACAGAATTGGCAAAATTGCTTGGCATTAGCAGAGTAGCGGTTTTCAAGAAAATTAAAAGCGGTAAAATAAAAGCGATAAAGATCGGCAGAAACTATGTTGTCGACAAAGACGATTTGCCGGAGATTTTTGGGGCTGTATTAGGCGAGGAGGAAAAAAAATTAATAGAGGAATCGGTTAAAAAAACTATTAAAGAATATGGTCAGGCATTAAAGTTATTAGGTAGAGAATGAAAAAAATAACCGTAACTGAAATTGAATACATAGCTTTTGATTTGGCAAAAGAAACCATGAATTGGGATGAACCGATTCCAGATTTCATTACTCGTTATCCAAATAAATTGGAAAGCTGTTTAATTGTTCCGTTTCAAACTTTTGGAGGAAAAAATCTTTATAAAGGGTTGATTGAAAAATCCGCCATTCTTTTTTATTTAATGATAAAAAATCATCCTTTTCAAAACGGTAATAAAAGAATAGCGGTTGCGACGCTTTTTTATTTTTTATACAAAAATAAAAAATGGCTTCAGGTTGATAATCAAGAATTGTATAATTTCGCAAAATGGGTTGCGGAAAGCAACCCGCGGCTTAAAGACGAAACGGTTAAAGCCGTTGAGAAATTTATAAAAACTTATCTTGCGGATTAATATGAAAATAAAAGACCTGCCTAAAATTGAGCGACCGCGTGAGAAGCTCGAGAAATATGGACCCGAGCGGCTTTCAAACTCGGAGCTTTTGGCTATTCTTTTACGAACCGGAAGCGAGGGCGTTAATGTTGTTGAATTGGCAAATAAAATCCTCAAAAAGTTTAGTGGCGACGGCTTGGCAAAAGCATCAGTAAAGGAACTTAAAAATACTTTTGGCCTCGGAGCGGCTAAGGCCTGCGAAATCGTGGCTTGTTTTGAGCTTGGCCGCCGGCTTCTCCAAAATAAACAATCTGTTCTTCTTCTTTCGCCTCAAGATGTGTGGGGTCAGCTCAAAGACATTCGTGATAACAAAAAAGAGCACTTCGTGATTTTCTTTTTGGACGCGCGCAATCAAGAAATTAAACGAGAGATTATTTCAATCGGTTCACTTAACGCCAACCTCGTCCATCCGCGAGAAGTTTTTGAGCCGGCGGTTCGCAATTTAGCCGCGCAGGTTATTTTGGCGCATAATCACCCAGCAGGCGACCCCGAACCATCGGAAGACGATTTAGTGATTACAAAAAAATTAGTAGAATCCGGCAAAATTTTGGGAATTGAGGTTGTTGACCATATTATTGTTGCAAAAGATAAATTTTTAAGTTTCAAAGAGCAAAAATTAATTTGAAAAATTATTAAAAATATGCTAAAATAGGGCTGTTATGGATAAAAAACAACTTATACAACAAATAGAAGGATTAAGAAAATCGCGAGTTATAACTTATTTAACCAGCGACAGACAGGGGCCGATTAACGCCCGTGTGGCAATGGATATTATTCCGGTTATCAGCCGGCAATTGCAGACAATCGGCAAAACAAACAATATTGATTTATTTTTGTATAGCGCCGGCGGCGACACAATGGTGCCGTGGCGTTTAGTTTCTATGATTCGGGAATATTGTGATAAATTTTCGGTTATTATTCCGTATAAGGCGCATAGCGCGGCGACAATGATAGCGCTTGGCGCGGATGAAATTGTAATGAGCGACCTTTCCGAACTTTCGCCCATTGACCCTTCAACCGCCAATGTTTTCAATCCGCAGGACGCGCAGAATCCGCAAAATAAAATTCCGATTTCAGTGGAAGACGTGATGGCTTATTTTGATTTGGCGAAAAATAAATTCGGCATTAAAAACGACGAGGAGCTTTCGCGCATTTTTAATAAATTCGTGGAGTCAAATCCGCAAATTCATCCGCTTGCGCTCGGTAATGTAAACCGGATTCATAATTTAATCCGCATACTCGCGAAGCGGCTCTTAAAAAGCCACAAAACGCCGATGAGAGAAGAGGAAATTGAAAAGGTGGTTGATTATTTTACAGAAAAACTTTATTCGCATCAATATTTTATCGGCCGAAAAGAAGCTAAGGAAGATTTAGGGCTGAAAAGCGTTCAATTCGCAGATAGCGTTTTATCCAAAGCAATGACAAATTTATATGAAGAGTATCAAAAAGAAATGGAACTTGGCAAAATTTGGAATCCGGAAAATGAACTCGGTTTAAATGCCGCCCAAAACCGTAAGACCTATAAAATCGCTTTTATGGAGTCAAGTCAGCTTTCAAATTACTTTAATTTAGAAATTGAGTATCGTCGTCAACAAGTAAACGTAATTCAACAAACTCCTCAAGGCCCCATTCAGGTGCCGCAAGAACAAGTTGTCTGGCGAATTGTCGGGCAGGGGTGGAGGTAAAAATATGGCAAATATTCAACAAAACTTTGTAATAGTTTCAGAATCCGCGATAATTGATAAGTTTACCAATAATTTATATTTATTGGGGATTTTTTCCAATATAAATACTACTAATGTTCCGGCGATTCATCCTTCTTTTACCATTACGACAAATTTTAGTGGTGAAGATGGAGAGCATGATCATAAAATTCTAATCAAACATGAAGATGGGACTGAGATAGGTAAGTTAGAAGGAAAGATAAAATTTGTTGGTGGTCAAAATACTCAATATATTGGGCGATTTATTGGGTTTCCATTTCCGAAATATGGAATTTATAACATAAGTATATTTATAGACAATAAAGAACAGCCGTTAAGGGCAAAGATTAATGTAATAAAACCATAATTTATGCCAGAAGAGTTAAAAGAAAAAAAAGCAGAAATACCTCAAAGCATAAGTGGTGAGCCATCTATTGGCACAGGACACTCTAGCGCATATCCATCCAGAGAAGAATTTAAGAGTCTAGCAGAAAAACAAAAAAGCGATCAAGGCATTCTTTTAGCAATTATGGCCGGTATTGTGGTTTTTGTTGTTGTAACATTTTGGATTGAGATAATCGCTGTTCATAGAAATTATAATCAGGATAAATCCGTTATTTTACAAAACAACCAATTGAATAAAGATTACTTTGACAAAGTTCTGTTACTGAATAATGAAATACAGGATCTTAAAACGCAAATCGAAGTTCTAAAAGCTCGGAATTCTTATTTAAAATAATCTATGCCTTCATTAAACTGGATTGGAAAAGAGAAAATTGTTAATCATGATAAGGATGTGCCGTTTCGGTTGTTGAGGAAGAATAAAAAATTCTCGCTTGGGGAAAGCGAGAATTTAATTTTGGAGGGCGATAATTTAGAGGCATTAAAGGCGTTAATGCCTTTTTATTATGGAAAAATTAGATGTATTTATATTGACCCGCCGTATAATACCGGCAATGAAAAATGGGTTTATAACGATAAAGTTAATTCGCCGAAAATAAAAGAATGGCTCGGCAAAGTGGTTGGGCCCGAAGGCGATGATTTGACCCGCCACGACAAATGGCTTTGTATGATGTATCCGCGCCTGAAACTTTTGCGGGAACTTTTAAGTGATGACGGCGTTATTTTCGTGAGTATTGATGATAATGAATATTGTAATCTCAAAATGGCAATGGATGAAATTTTTGGTGCGGAAAATTTTATTACTAATTTTATAAGAAAAAGTGGAGTTGCGGCAAGATTAGATGCTAAACATATATCTAAAGAGCATGATTATATTTTATGTTATGCTAAAAATGAAAAAATGATTCAATTTAATAAAATTAATAGGCAATTTGATAATTCTTATAATTTAGAAGATGAATTTGTAAATAGGAGAGGAAAATTTAAATTAAATAAACTGGATAGAGGAAGTATAAGATATTCTGAGAGTGCCGATTTTTCAATCAAAGCACCTGATGGGACATTGGTTTATCCTGGTGGAACAAAAGAAAAAAATGGTTGGTCGTGGAGATGGAGTAATGATAAAATTAATTGGGGCATAAAAAATGGATTTATTGTTTTTAAAAAAATAAAAAATAATTGGTCAATTTATTTTAAACAATATCAGTATGTAAATAATAATGATGAAATAATTGAAAGAGAAATACCCTATAAAAGTTTATTATTAGAACATTTTAATGAAATTGGCAATAAAGAAATAAAAGAAATTTTTGGTAAAAAATTATTTGATTATCCTAAGTCAGTTATTTTAATTAAAGATTTAATTGCTTCAACATCTTGTAAGGATTCTATTATTCTTGACTCCTTCGCTGGTTCCGGTACGACCGCTCACGCGGTTTTGGATTTGAACAAAGAAGATGGCGGGAGGCGGAAGTTTATTTTGGTGGAAATGGAAAAAAACATCGCTAAAAATATCACAGCGGAAAGAGTGAAAAGAGTGGTAAAAGGATATTCTTACAAAAACAGCAGTGGCAAAATTATGAAAGTAGAAGGACTTGGCGGCGGGTTTGAATATGTGGAATTGGGGCCAACTCTTTTTGACAAAGATGGAATGATAAACAAAGCCGTTGGCTTTGAAGATATGGCGCGTTATGTGTATTTTACGGAAACGCGAACCAATCTGGAAAAGAAAAATATCAAAGGAAATTATTTAGGGAATTTTGCCGGCGCGCATTATTTTTTGTTTTTTGACGGCATCGGTAAAAATGTTTTGGATAGAAAATTTTTAAGCGGATTAAAGCCGTATGCGGGTAAAAAAATAATTTATGCGGATAAATGTTTGTTGGACGACGAAGTTTTAGAAAAACACCAAATTATTTTCAAACAAATTCCGTATCAAGTAAAAGTTTATTGATATGAAATATTATTTCTTTTTAGATGAAACAGGCGATCACGGGCTTTCTTTTGTGGATGAAAAATTTCCGATATTTTTATTAGCTGGATGTTTATTTGAAGAAGAGGAATTAAAAAGAGTTGAAAAAGAAATAGATAATTTTAAAAATGATTTTTTTAAAACACCCAATGTAATATTACATTCTCGCGATATAAGAAAATGCGAAGGCACTTTTCAAATTTTATTTGATATTGATTTAAAGAAGAATTTTTACGGCAAACTTAATAATATTATTACTAGGGCCGATTTTACGATTATCGGTTCTGGTGTAAATAAAAATGAACATATAAAAAAATATGGCAAAGGCGCGCGCGATCCTTACGCGATTTCTCTTTCTTTTATCATAGAGCGATTAATATTTTGTTTAGATAAAAATAATAATACCGCCACTGTTGATATTAAAATAGAAAAACGAGGGAGGAGAGAAGACCAACAACTTTTAGATCAATATAACATTGTTCTTGACCGAGGCACCTACTATGTGACGAGCGACAGGTTAAAAAATAGATTAGATAACTTTGAATTTTTCTTAAAGAGAGATAACATTGTCGGTTTGCAAATAGCTGATTTATGCGCTTATCCGCTTGCCAGACATATTTTAAATTCTGCCGAGCCTTATATTCCTTTTGAAATTATTAAAAATAAAATTTATTGTGATAAAAATGGAAAGTATGACGGTTATGGCCTTAAAATTTTTCCGTAAATAAAGCAAAAAGTCTCCTTCCGGAGACCTTTTGCCGACTGGGAGACACCCCAATCCTTATTAATATAATATCATAAAAATTTTGAAAATGAAATATATTGCAACTATAATCATATGGCATAAAAAGTCAATTAAAATCTAATTAAAATAAACGTTGAATTAAGTTATCCACATACATAATATTCATATGGAGCTAAAAAAATATCAACAAACGGCGCTGGATGAATTGCGAAAATATATAGCGGAGATGAAAGAGTATAAGCCGGAAAAAGCGGTCGGCGTGGCGTTTATGACTCTGCGGACAGACGCGCAAGACCATTTCTCCAAAGAATATCATTGGGTGCCGGAATTAGGACGGAGTCCTTTTGTGTGTATAAAAATTCCCACTGGCGGAGGAAAAACTTTGATTGCCAGCCACTCCGCGGGAATTATTTTTAAAGATTATTTGGGCGAAAAAAATGATAAGGGTTTGGCGCTGTGGTTTGTTCCATCGGATGCCATTAAAACGCAAACTTTAAATAATTTGCGAAATCGCAATCATCCATATCGCGAAGTTTTGGACGAGCGTTTTAAAACCGCCGTAAAAATTTTTGATTTGTCGGAAGCAAAAGCGATTAAAAAAGACGATTTGGCGGATAATCTTTGTATAATAGTTTCCACTTTAAGCGCTTTTCGGAGAACTGATAGGGAATGGCTTAAGGCGTATCAGGACAATGGCGCTTTGATGCCGCATTTTGAAGGATTAAACGCGGTTGATTTTGATTTTCTTGATAAAGACAAAGAGGGGGAAATTATTTATTCTTTGGCAAATGTTATTAAACTGCACAATCCGTTTATTATTATTGACGAGGGACATAACATTCAGACCGAACTCTCTTTTGAAATGTTAAAAGGATTGAATCCGTCGTTTGTTTTGGAATTTACGGCAACGCCGCGCGGAAAAAGCAATGTTTTGGTGAATATTTCAGCCAAGGAATTAAAAAAAGAAAAAATGATAAAAATGCCGATTTATTTGGCAAATAAAACGCCATGGCAGGAAACGATTTATGAAGGCATAGACAAACTTCGCGATTTGGAAAAGCGCGCTAAAAAAATTAAAAAAGAATATATTCGGCCGATTATGCTTTTACAGGCGGAACAGGAAGTTGAAAATTCAAAGAAAGTTTATGTTGATAAAATTTATAAATTTCTGACAGAAGAGGCGGGTATTGCGCCGGAAGAAATCGCTGTTCAAACAAGCAAAAGAAAAGAATTGCCGGATATGAAAACGCTTTTAAGTCGTGGTTGTCCGGTTCGTTACATAATTACCGTTAACGCTTTGCGCGAGGGTTGGGATTGTCCGTTTGCCTATGTGTTAGTTTCAGTTTCGCATTTGGGGGCGCGGCTTTCGGTAGAGCAAACTATCGGTCGCATTATGCGTTTGCCAAACGCGGAGGAAAAAGATGATTCTGCTTTAAACTCGGCGTATATTTTTGCCGCTACGCAAAATTTCGGGCAAACATCGGAAATGGTTATTAAAGGATTGCAGGAAAACGGTTACGAAGATATTGTTTCAGTGATGAGCGGAGTTTCTGTTGCGGCAAACGAGTTTAAAAAACAGATTAATGACAATAACGTCTTCATACCTTATTTAAACATTAAGAGCGAAGGAAAATTTAGAAAATTAGATTATGTTGCTGATTTAATTGGAGAAACAGAAGTTTTTAAAAATCAGAACGCGGATATTGAATTTAAAGTGGTTGAAGATAACCGAATAATTAAAATTGATGTTGGCAGAGAGGGAGAACTTATTAGAGACGCGGCCGGAAAACTCGGTTTAATATATCACTACAAAGATTTTACGAAAGAAGATTTATTATCTTGGTTTAGAGAAAAAATTCAGCGCGGATTTATTGCGATTGAAGAAATGAGTTCTTACTTAAAAATAGTTATTGATAAATTATTAAAGCGCTACAAATTAAACACATTAAGCGCGCATCGTTATCCGATTAAAGAAATAATTGAAAATAAAATTAACGAGATTGTTGATAATTTAACAAAAGAAAAATACGATAAATTGCTTAAAAATAATTTATTGGTTACCGATGGTGAGCAATTTGAGTTTGGAGAGAAAATAAGTTTATTACAGGTTGCTTCTGTGAATTTCGATAAACATTTATACGAAAAAGCGGGAAAAATGAATAAAGAGGAATCGGACTTTGTCGAAAAAATAAACGCTCTTGAAAACACGCATTGGTGGATTCGCAATCCGGAAATCGGCGGATTTTATATTCAGGGTTGGTTAAAAAATAAATTTTATCCCGATTTTATTGTGAAAACCAAAAAAGGAAATTTTATTGTTATTGAATATAAAGGAGAACATTTAGCGAGCGGAGAAGATTCGGAGTACAAAAAAGCAATCGGCAAACAATGGGCAAAATTAAGCGGCGGCAGTTATTATTTTGAATGGGCAGAGAAAGGAAGCGTTGATAATACTATTGATAGAATTTTAAAATTGTAAACTTTTATAATATATGAATTTTTATAATACTATGAACTCATTCAAAGATATTGCACGGGTCAAGGTCCGAGAAATACTAAAGAATTAAAACATGGTCAAGGTAATTCAAAAAGACCCCTCGATTGCGCTCGGGGCAAGTGCTAAAGAGCTATATCAATGTGAAGAGTGCGGTTTTCACTACGCCGATAAAGAGTGGGCGGAAAAATGCGAGGTGTGGTGCCGGGAACACAAAAGTTGTCCCGATTTTGTAAATTTTAATCTTTTATGTATCACACTTATATTCTGAAATCTAAGAAAAATAATCAGTATTATGTTGGATACACTAATGACTTGAATGCTAGGCTTGAACTTCATAATGTCAATCTGGTACCAGCTACAAAAGGTCTCGGTCCGTGGGAAATTTTTCATAGCGAGCAGTTCCAAACAGAAAAGGAAGCAGTACACAGAGAACGGCAAATTAAATCTTGGAAAAGCAGGCGGGCTATAGAAAGATTAAAATTTAAACAAAATCGAGGATCCGCGATTTTCAATCGGGACAATATTGAGATTACAACTCATGCCGAGGAAAACAAGAAGCCTGGAAAATAATCCCGCCCCCAATCAAGTTGATAGAATTCGGTTAAATTGCTATTATATAAATACTATGAAAACGATAAAATATATTTTTATTTCGCTCTTATTTATTCCTGTTTTGGCCTTTGCCCACGAGCAGGTAGCGCTGCCAAATGCTGGTCTTACCCCGGAAAATACTTTTTACTTTGTTGACAAACTCGGCGAAGCATTGCGGGAGTTGTTCACTTTTAACCCCGATGCCAAAGCCCATCTCCAGATTGATTTTGCCGCCGAGCGCATCGCCGAGATAAAAATTATTCTGGAAACCAAAGGCGTGAATGCCAAAGGGCTGAGTGTGGCTCAGTCACGGCTTCGGGCAAACATTGCCAAGGCAGCCGGTATTGTTGAAAACGAAAAATCAAAAGGGAAAGATGTAAAGGAGCTTGCAAAAAGCGTTAGCGAGGATTTTGACGCAAATAAAGAAGCTCTTAAGCAAGCCTTCAAAGACCAAGAACGCGCTCTTAAAGCCAAAGAAGCTGAGCTCAAAGCCAAAATCCGCGAGGCAAAACAAGCCGGCGATACGGCTCAGGTTGAGGCATTGGTAAAAGAACTTGGTGAAATCAAGACGCAAAAAGAACTTTTGGAGCTCAAAGAAGACGAACAGGAAGAAGCGTTAGAGCAGGAAGAAGAAAAGATTGAAAGAGAGATGGAGAAAAAAGAAGACGCGGGAAAAGCCATAAAAGAAGCAGAGGAAGAAAAACAAGAGATATTGGATGAAGCCACCGAGGAAGGTGTAAGCGTTCCCGCCGATGCTTTTGAGAAATTTGACAGGCTTCTTGCCCAAGCCAAAGAGCTTTTTGCCAAAGAAAATTATGTCGGGGCAAAACAATTAGCCAAACAGGCAGAGAAAAGCCTTGATAAAATAGAAGAGGCCATTGAGGACTTAGAGGAGGCAAAAGAGGAAGAAGAGGAGTTGAAAGAAGAACAAGAAGAACTAGAGAAAGAAGGGGCTGAAAAAGAAGTTGAGCGTTTAGAAAAAGAGCAAGAGAAAGCCGAAGAAGCCACCCGTAAGGCAGAGGAACGATTGCGAGAAGCAGGTAATGAAGACGAAGATTAGCAAAAAACTCCCAAAAATTGGGAGCTTTTTGCATAAGGGGTACAAAGCTCTGGCCCGCGGTCAAACATTCGCCGCCGGGGCAATTATGGGGTAGAAACGGGTTGATCTTTGCGGCACTCGGCCAAGAGCTGGTTCATTTGCGCTAAAATGACGGTGGGATATTTGTATTCTTCCGCCCAATCAAATGTTCGAAAGTCCTGAAGCAGGGCGAGTCAAACAAAAACAGACGCTTAAGCGTTTGTTTTTGTTAAGAATCAAGTCGGTTTATAATTTTTCTTTTTTCTGAAAAACCCAATTTGGTTTTTCTAACGATTTCTTTCATTACAGAAATTGTTTGGTCATAAGTTTGGCGGTCAACCGGATAAGGTGTTGCGTCTTTCCCGCCATGAGCGAAACTGTAGCGCGCCGGGTCTTGATAAGAAGGTTTGGCGCCGTAAATTATTTCCGCCACCAAGGCTAAAGCGCGCATTGTTTTTGGGCCCACTCCTTCCAAGCTTAATAATTTTTCGTAATTTTCCGGTTCTTGACCGGCGATTTTTAAAAGTATTTTTTTAAGATATTTGTTATTTTTAAAATCTTCCAGCGCAACCGGATGCCATTTGAATTCTTTGTTTTCCAGATTAACCAATTTTAAAAATTGTTCATCTTTATTTTCGCCGCCGCCGCGAAATTTTAATTCTAATGATTGGCTATAAGGCGTGGCGTATTTTTCCAGAAGTTCAATGTCTTTCAAAAGCGTTTTGACACTACCCTGAACCATTTCCGTTGAAATTTTGCGTGTTTTTTCGCTTTCTTTGGCAGTAAGATTTAAAGGATTTTTAACAATGAATTGGCTGGAGATCGCTTGGTGTGGTTCGCAGACAAAACTTCTTCCTTCCGGTAAAATCAATTTAAAATTTTCCGAATGCCAATGATAGCGCCGCGCTTTGACGGTTTGCTCATTCATTCCTTGCTGAATCACGGTCCAACTGCCGTCTTTGGAGAAGAAAAATGAATGATGATAAATTTGAAAACCGTCTTGAACCAGCGCCGAATCAACTTTCGCGCTCATCCGGGAATTATAAATCAAGGCTTTTGTCCGATTATTATCAAAACCGATTTTAATAGACCATTCTTTTATTTGCTCCGGCGTTTTCCGCGAGGTTTTGCCTTTGCCGCCGCAAATAAAAATGCCCAATTCTTTTTCGCGGCCTCTTACAGCTTCTTTTAAGGCGGCCGTCAAAATAGTTGTTAAACCGGAAGCGTTCCAATCAAAAGCCAATACCGTTCCTAAGGCCTGAAACCAGACCGGGTCGGAAAGACGTTTTATAAATTCTTTCGGTCCGTATTCCGCAATAATGGCCGTCATCATTTCCCGGCCAAGAACAACCATCCTGTCAAAAAGCCATTTCGGGCATCTGCCGTAATCTAATGTAAATGTGGCTATGCCGGTGCGCATACGATATAATTATAACACTGATTTATGAAAATCTCCGTCAAAGTAAAATCGAACGCCAAAATTGAAAAAGTGGAAAAAATCGATGAAAACAGTTTCGCGGTGTTAGTGAAAGAGCCGCCGGTTCAGGGCCGCGCGAACGAAGCCGTGATTAAAGCGCTGGCGGATTATTTCGGCGTTTCAAAATCAGGCGTAAAAATTATTTCCGGCCGCGCTTCAAGACAAAAAATTATTGAGATTTTATGAAAGGCAAAAAATCAAAAAAATATTGGTCGGCGGAAGTGACTGAAAAAAGCCGCGCTCTGATTTTGGAAGAAGGAGTTTTTACGTGGAACGAGCCGAAGAAAATCGCGGCGTCTCTGAAGCGTTCGGCGGAAGAAAGCCAAAATCGCAAAGCCGGGCCGTTTCAGTCGGCGATGTCGATGCTTAATTTTTATATCAACCGCGCCGGAAAAAATCTGCCGCCGAAGCGGCGTAAAATTTTAGAGCAAGCGAAAAAAGAATTGCGGATTTTGTTTGGCAAGAGATGATTGATTTATTTACTATTTTCTAATTTTTAAATTAAATTTTTAAAAATAAAGATTGATAAAAAAAGATTGATAAAAATTCATTGATAGGTTTAACACTATCAGCGAAATTTATTAAAATTGTAAATTGAAAATTGAAATTTGTAATTTTTTCTATGATAGGTTTAACACTATCGGTTGGATTTAAAGATTAAATTATTATATTTATTATTAAAATTATATTTTAGTATTAGAAATTAGAATT
>JBFLZX010000020.1:0-26924 GCA_040756075.1 Patescibacteria group bacterium
GAAAATAGAATTTAGAAAGTAGAAAGTAGAATTCTAGATTCTATTTTCTATTTTCTAGATTCTAGATTCTAGATTCTATAATTCAATCCCCATTCCAGCTAATTCTGCTTTTAAAGTTTGTAGTTCTCTTTTGGGATTTTTTATACCTTCCGGCAATAATTCCCTCGGCTCCGACACTTTGATAAGTCCGTCTGCCACATCTTTTAATTTCCGGCGATCTCCTGGATTCTTTAATTTGCCGTAAAAACAATATTCCAATGCTTCCTGAATTACTCTTCTCATATTGTCTGGCTCGCAAAAGCAACGCAAATATTCGCGAAAACGGACATCGTCGCGCTGATCAAAATCAAAAATTTGATGCTGATCCTTGGCAATTTCGCCATTTATCACCATTTCACGGGCTTTGACCGCAAATTCCGCATATCTAGTAAATAAATCAGCTACCCATTCTGGGCCGTAATAATCAGCTAAAGTTTGTTCTTTGACCATTGCTTCTGGCGCAACAGATTTTAATTCCTCTGATTTTATTTCCGGCGGAACAACTCCTTCAGCAGTCATCAAGCGCAAGGCGCGGATTTCTTTTGGCAAATCGCCGACATTTTGATAATTCCAACGAGAAAGCCATTCAGCAGATAATGGCACTCTGCCTTTGTAGCGTCCGCCAGGCGGATTGACAGTGGCAAAAAGACGAAAATTCTCATGTCGCGGCACAATTCTTGAACCATCTTCATGAAGAACCATTTGTCCACCACGTTCAAGTAGAGCATTTAAGCGAACAAGGATTTGCGGTTCGCAAGTATTGACTTCGTCCAGCACTGACCAAGCGCCAGTTTGCATTTGTTTTGGAATATCGCCATCTTGCCAGACCCACTCGCCTTCCGGGACTTCAATGCCCTCGAGCATGGCAATGGCTTGCATTTCTTCGCGAGTCAAACCAATTATTGGCTCTTCCTTTTCTGGCGCGATTTCTTCGCCTTTAGCTGGTTTAATTCTTGTCTTGGCTTCAATTAGATCTCGTGCTTGCGGACTTTTGCATTTTTCCGGATTTTTTAATAAATCGTCTAATTTTTTACGCAGCGTTTCTGTTCTCGGCACCCACTTGCCGATTAAATCAGTCGTGTCTGTCTGGCCATTCAAAGACATTCTGTAAACTTCCCGGTTAGCGAGATGAGCCAGATATTCAATAGAATAAGATTTGCCCACTGCCGCCTCGCCTTCTAAAAGCAAAGGCTGATCCAAGGCCTCGGCTTTAGCGATTCTTTGCAAGAGATCTAAGGAAAATTTATCGGCAGAAAAATCTTTAAATTTTCCTGCGGCCGGCACCCGCGGCCCACGCTCGCGATTTCGCAGGATTTCCACGCCTAAAATACTTACTTTTTCTGATGTAATTTCAATCGGTTTTTTAGGTTGTTCTTCGATTGGGGCCCCAAATTCAGGCCCAGTTTCTTTTGACATAAAATTAAATTAATAGTGACAGTCACCTTTTTACCCTATTAAAATAAGGCTTAAACAAGCGAAAAAAGTGCACTAAAATCTATTTTACCACGATTTTGTTCAAAAACTTTTTTTTAAAAATATTTTCTCTAATATTGCAAAATCGTGGCAACTTTCCAAATTATTAGACTTTTTAGCTTATTTAAGCTAAAAAATTTCCTCATTTTAAGGTGACTGTCACTTTTTAATTATAGCATGAGTGTTTTATTTTTGCAAGAGTTTTTGCAGAATTCCAATTACCACTTTCGGATTCGCTTTGCCTTTTGTTTTCTGCATCACTTTTCCAACCAAAAACTGCAAGGCATTTTGTTTGCCAGCTTTAAAATCAAAAATGGGCTTTGGATTTTCAGAAATTACTTCTTTAATAAATTTTCCAAGTTCAGCTTTATCGCTTACTTGCGAAAGTCCTTTCGCTTCCACAACTTGCAAAGGATCACTGCTTAATTTAAACATTTGCGCCAAAACTTCTTGCCCTGCTTTTGATGTTATTTTTCCTTCATATAACATCGCGACAAATTCTGCGAAGTTTTCCGGAGTAATTTTACAATTCTTTATTTCAGTTTTTGTTTCATTTAACAAAGCAAACAATTTAGAAATAAACCAATTAGCGGCTAATTTAATTAATTTGTTTTTTTTAAGATCAGAAATTTCCTCGTTTCCTTTTATACTTTTTACCCACTCGGCAAGTTCGCTGATTGCATTTTCAAAAAAATCAGCGCTATAAATATCACTAACAATAATTTTAACTTCGCTATCTGATAAATCAAATTGTTTTTTAAATCTTTCTTTTTTAGCTTGAGGCAGCTCCGGCAATTTTTGATATAATTCTTGGATTTTCCGCTCTGGAATTTCAAAAACCGGTAAATCTGGCTCGGGAAAATAACGATAATCTTGAGTTTCTTCTTTTGTTCGCATTTCTCTTGTCTCTTGTTTTACATCATCCCAAAGCCGGGTTGATTGTTTTTGCGGCGGATTTTTTTCCTGCCACAATCTTTCCTGCCTTTTTATTTCAAAAGCGAGCGCCCGCTCCACTGCACGATGTGAATTCATATTTTTTATTTCTGTTTTTGAATATAATTTCCAATCGCCGACTGGCCGTAAAGAAACATTAGCATCGCAGCGCAATTGTCCCTTTTCCATATTTACCTCCGAAACATTAAGATAACGAACAATTTTCTGCAATTCCTGCAAAAAAATTTTTGCTTCTTTTGACGATCTAATGTCGGGCCGCGTGACAATCTCCATCAACGGCGTGCCAGCCCGGTTTAAATCAACCAAACTATAATCTTTTGATTTGGAGTGCAATAATTTTCCCGCATCTTCTTCTAAATGAATTCTCTCAAGCTCGATTTTCTTTATTTTGCCATTAATCTCAATTTCTAAATAGCCTCCTTTACAAAACGGTTCGTCATATTGAGAAATTTGGTAGCCTTTTGGCAAATCGGGATAAAAATAATTTTTGCGGTCAAATTTGGAAGTCTTTGAAACTTTGCAATTCAAAGCCAACCCTGTCATTACGGTAAAATCTATTGCCTGCCAATTTGCCACTGGCAAAACCCCTGGCTGACCGGTGCATATTGGACAAATATTAGTGTTCGGTGCTGCATCTGGATTATTGCTGCAACCACAAAACATTTTTGATTTTGTTTTTAGCTGAATGTGAATTTCTAAACCAATTATTGCTTCAAGCATTAAAAAATTATAAATTAACGAATTGCGAATTAACGAATTCAGTTAACCTTTAGTCAAACTTAATACGTAATCCGTTAATTCGTTAATAAACAATTACCTAATTTTCATTTTCACAATCTCCCACACTCTTTTCGCAATTTCTTGTCTTGATAACAGTATACCACGCTCATAGCATTTTATCATCTGCCAGTTTTTGCGCTTTTTGGCTAAATTTTTGGAAATTTTAGCCACTTCGCTTTGATAAGCTAAATTTTTCTCATACCTATCGCGTTTTTTATTTTTCACCTTTTTTTGACGGGCGGCGATTAAACGAAAGGAAATTTCTGGCGGCACCCAAAGATAAATCACCAAATCCGGCTTTGGTAAATTTAACAAATCGTATTCTAATTTTTCTTCCCACTTAAAAAACTTTTCTCTTTCTTTTAGATTTTTAATTTTCGCCCCTTGATAAATCAAATTCGAAGTCATATAGCGATTAACCAAAACCGCTTTTTTTGTTCTTAGCGCCTTATCCAGCTTCTCTTTATAAAAAAATCTATCCAAAGCATAAGGCAAGGCAGAAAAATAAGAATTAGTTTTAATCGGATCGCCAAAATCGCCTTTTAAATATCTTTTTATCAATTTGCCAAAAAAACTCTGGTAAATAGGAAAATTTACCATTTGATAGGAAATTTTCTCAGCTCGCAATTTTTTCGCCAGCAAATACCACTGGGTTGTTTTGCCCGAGCCATCTATACCATCGATGACAATGAATTTTGCTTTTCTCATTTTTGAATTTTTAAAATTTGGAATTTATTTGGAAATTGGAATTTGAAATTTGAAATTTCTGAGCTTAGATAGAAAATTTTTTATGGTTGCCTTTAACTCACCTTCTTCATAGCCTAAAATCTGATAATTTGGCAAGGTGTTTCCCCTCATCATTGCTGAAACTTGATGTTTTTTATCTTTTTCAAAAAGCGCTAAAACGGGAATTTTTCTAGTATGCAAAGCATAAGCAATTTCATAACCAACCCCTAAACTTGGCAAAGTGATTTCGGCAATTAAACAATCAGCTTGAGCCATCAAAGATAAATTTCGGGCAAAAGATTCTCGCGGGGTTTTACGAAATTCAGTCTCTTCTGTCGCCATTCCCACGCCAGTCACATGTTTTGTTAAAAATTCGTGTCCTAAACTTTCCAAAAATTTTTGGATTTTTATATAAGTTTTAAGTTTCTCTCGGCCGCCGTAAATTGCGCCGGCAAAATAGATCTTCATATTTCTCTAATCCATTTCTAATAAATCTATAAATTTTCTCTAATCCATCTCCAATAACTCTAATGCCTCTCGAATTGGGTTTTAAAAGTAGGACTAATGATACGCTTATATTCTAATTTTTCACGTTTAAAATTTACAATAATCGCCAGTGGAACATTTGCAGATTTAACATAACGAGAGGCCTGTCTTATATCACTTCGGGTAATAAAAGGTTTAGCTTTAATTTCTAATATAACTTGCCCATCAATCAAAAAGTCTGCAAAAAAGCCTTTGATGCTAGAGTCTAAAAACGGTAATTCAATTTCTTTTTCTCGTTCCTAAGGAATTTTATTCTTTTTCAAAATCAGTTCAATTGCATCTTGATAATGTTTTTCTTTGCAAATAGGACCTAATTGATTATGAACTTCAAACAACAAACCCATTAATTTATAACTAAATTCTTTTAATACCGAATTTGATATCGCATTCGAGATTAATTCGCTTTATTCGAGAAAGATTCGAAAAATTATTTTCCTCGCTCCCTCAACTCCGCTCCTATCACTTTCCATTTTGGACAAGCCAGCTTTCCTTCCCAGCAGATTTTTTCTGTCTCGCAGGTAGGACCAGCGTATTTAAAAATATTCGGCGCCAAAGGCTTTACTTTTTCCAGCATTTTATAAGCTAAAACTCGGATTTCCCATTGAGCCCGATTGCATAATCTCAACTGAAAAAAATGCAAAAGCTCGCGCGCATTCATTGTCACAACAATTTTTGTTTCTGCCGCGTTTGGTAAAAGAAATCGCGCATCCTCTTTATCTATTCCTAAACCAACTAATTTTTTATAAGCAGCGGCTGCCTCTTTAATTTGTTTCTCAAAAATTTCTTGCGCCTCTTTTTTAATTTTTATTTTTGGCGGAATAGTATAATTGAAATCTTCTGCCCTAACATATCTTTGTGACTGTTGTGAATTGTGCACTATCACCCCATTTGCTAAAAAATTATGATGTGGTCCAGCCATTATAATATCATATGTATTTTTTTCTCCTGCCAACCTAGACGAAGTTATATCAACAAAGTGAACAATCCATTTATTCCTTGCATTCTGAATTTTTGGCCGATAAGGTATAGGGTCAAGTATATTAAAATTTTTTGCGAAATCAGGTTCATAATTATTTACTTTACAATGGCAAGGCCAACACAATGTAACAAGATTATTTGAATCAACGACGTGGCCATTATCATAAAGTGGTTTTACATGATGAAGGGTAAGACGACCGCCTACTTTTTTACATAATCGACAGGAATATCCATCACGTTTATAAATTGACATGCGTTGCTCTTTACTGACCATCTTCCGCAAAACCACATCACGGGATGTGACCCCTCCCTTCCACTGGGGATTTTTAGATCCCTGTTTTTGCTCTGAAAGAATCTTGAGAACTTCAGAAGAAAACATGCCTTTTTTCCCATGCCCTGGTTTACGATTTGGATAATCTTTTTTTAATTTTCTAATGCCGTGTTTGCGAATATATTTTCTGACTGTAATCTCGGCAACTCCAAGTTCAGCAGCAATATCTAGTATCATACGATTCTTATAAAGATATTCTCTTGTAAGCCATTTGCAATCATGAAGCTCTTTAACTTGAGTAACTGGCAAGCCATTTACAGCAATTTTTGCTTTTGTCATTAATGCATCTTCAAGACGCATCCAGCCCTTTTGAGTATAAAAAAGATGATCTTTTGTTGCCTTTATTCTTTTGCCATCTGAAAGGAATATTTCTATGACGGTTTTTTTGCCGCTGTAAATTACATCTGAAATTTTGCCATGGGTGATAGTTCCGTCTGCCGGATTCATACATTTAATTTTCACTAATTTCAAACGACCTCGACCATGAGAAGTTGTTTTCATTTTAAAAAGCTCGCTAATGGTTCGCCTTTTGGTATGACGGGAAGCAGAAATGTAAGTCTCGGTCACAGCATCTCCGTCTACACAAAATGAGGCCACCCTGTGCCTCACCAATTGATGAGTTAAGGCACGAGAAACACCTTCAATAGCAAAAGTGAAAGAAGCGTGTTCAATGGTTGAATGATGACCGGATTTAATTATTTGCGAGATTAAACGCGCCCGAGTTTTTTCATCAGTTTTTTTCTTCAAATCCAAAGCGCCTGCCCTGCTGTAACACTGGCGAATAGCTGCAGCGATCACCTGCTCTGGATTTTGAGTATAAGAGATAATTTCGACTTTTGGAGTAATTTCCATAAGATATATAATCCTAATCTACAAATTCATCCTAATGATCCGGATAATGTATTTGTAGCATTCGGATACTATTCGTAAATTGGGATTATATTTACTATTTCCCCGTTGAGCCAAACCCTCCTTCTCCTCTTTCAGTATTGTTTAATTCTTTAGATTCTTTAATCTCTGCCGCCTCCACTTTTAGCAAAATTACTTGAGCGATTTTTTCTCCTTTTCTTATTTTATACGGTTTTTGCGAGGTATTCAATAGGACAATGCGAATTTCTCCACGATATCCGCTGTCAATTACGCCAGCCATTGTCTTTATGCCAAATTCAGCCGCCAGCCCTGATTTATCCCAAACAAAAAAAGCATATCCAGATGGCAATTCAGAGGATATGCCGGTTTTAATTGCTTTTCTTTCGTTGGGTAAAATTTCGGCGTCTTCAACTGAATATATGTCTAACCCTGCGTCGCCTTCGTGGGCGTAAGTTAGCAATTTTGCGTCCGGGCTTAATTTTTTTATTTTAACTCGAACCACAAATTAAGAAATTCCAAATTCCAAGCACCAAATCCCAAATAAACATCAATGACCAAAATTCAAAACAAAAAAATTTATGCATTGGTGTTTAAAAATTTGAATTTAGAATTTATTTGGAATTTGAGATTTGTAATTTGGAATTTTTTATACTTTTATCTTTATCCCCGGTCCCATTGTTGAAGACAAAGTAATGCTTTTTATAAATTCTCCTTTTATTTTTGCTGGCTTTGCTTTTTTTACAGCATTAATCAAAGTTTCAAAATTTTCCTGCAATTTTTTTTCATCAAAAGAGGCTTTGCCGATTATTTGATGAAGACAATTTTGTGGATCAGTTTTAAAACTTATTTTACCGGCGATAAGTTCTTTTACTGTTTTTGCCGGATCCGTAGTTACAGTTTCAGTTTTAGGCGAGGGCATTAAGCCTTTTGGTCCTAAAATTTTTGCGACTGTCGCTAAATGGCGCATCATTTCTGGCTGCGCCACAGCTACATCAAAATCACATTTTTTGGTTTCTTTGATTTTTTTAATTAATTCTTCCCCGCCAACCAAATTTGCGCCTGCAACTTTTACTTCTTTTTCTTTTTGCGGAGTAACAAAAGCGGCGATTTTTACTTTTCTGCCGATTGAATGAGGAAACAAAATTACTCCCTTTACAGTTTGCTCACCTTTGTTTTTATCAATACCGAAAGACAAATGAACTTCAACTGATTCATCAAATTTTGCCGTTGCTTTTTCTTTAATAGTTTTTATCGCTTCGCTGATTGTGTAGATTTTACTTTCAAATTTTTCACGCAAAGCTCTATAGCGTTTGCTTCGTTTTTTCATAATGTAATACGAATGATGCGAATCTTATGCTAATCTACGAATGTGCGAATTATGCGAATTCGTATTTATTTGCATATTCGCGGCATTCGCATAGATTCGTAGATTCGTATTATATTCATTCGACTGTCACGCCTATCGATCTAGCTGTTCCTTCGATAATTTTCATTGCCTGTTCTAAATTATTGGCGCTTAAATCCGGCATTTTCTTTTTAGCAATTTCTTCGAGTTGTTTTTTTGTAATCTTCCCAACTTTAGTTTTATGAGGTTCCCCTGAACCTTTCTCAATGCCCGCCGCCTTTTTAATCAAATCAGAAGCCGGCGGAGTTTTACAAATAAAATTAAAAGTCCGATCTTCATAAATAGTAATTTCAGCCGGAATAATATCGCCCGACTGTTTCTTTGTCTTTTCATTGAATTCAGAACAAAATGCCTGGATATTCAAACCATGCTGGCCTAAAGCAGGACCAACTGGCGGAGCTGGATTTGCTTTGCCAGCAGGGATTTGAAGTTTAACGATGGTTTTTATTTTTTTCACATTTCGTGTAACTTGTAACTTGTAACTTATAACGCAAGTTTTACTTCTTGGGTTATAAGTTATAGGTTACACGTTTTGCGATGTTTACCATTTAGTTTTCTGTATCCCAATCCAATAACCAAAATGATTAAAAAAAATGTGGAAAAACGGAATAATTAAAATTAGAAAAATATATATATACCATTTCGGCCTAAAAACAATAGAAGAAAATAAAAGTGCGCCTAAAATAAAATCGATTTGATCCCAAGGAAAAAATTTTGCGCCTGGTTTAACATTTATCTGTCTTTTAAAAAAACTTTTTACTAAATCGCCGAAAAGCGCCCCAAAACCAAGCAAAAACCCTAATAAAATAAAATTTATATTTTCAAATTTAATTAAAGAAATTTTTCTAAAAATCTCAAAGTTAAAATATAAAAGAGCTTGTATTAAAATTAAAAACATTGAACCTATAATGCCGAAAATTACTCCTCGCCAAGTCTTATGCGATCCAAAAATTGATTTGTTTTTAAATTTTTTGCCAAAATCAACTGGAATTTCTAAAAATTTAAAATATTTCCGGACAAAAACCGGCATCATATTAGCGAGGCCAGCTGGGAGAATGTACCAAAGACTTTGAATTATAAACATTAATATGATACGAATCTACGAATCTATGCGAATGCCGCGAATATGCGAATAAATACGAATTTGCATTATTTGCATATTCGTAGATTAGCATAAAATTTGCATCATTCGTATTATATTTATATTTTTTTAATCTGAAGATAATCCAACTCTACCGGCGTCTCTCGGCCAAACATTGAAACTAAAACCTTTACTTTTCCCCTCGCCTCATCGATAGAAGCAATCTTCCCGTCAAAATCGCGAAAGGGTCCGTCAATAATTTTTACTGGTTCACCAACTGTCACTTCAATTTTATATTTTGGTTCTTCAACGCCCATTCTTTTTTGCAAAACCTCCATTTCTTCTTTTGAAACAGGGGTTGGAACTGTACCCGAACCAACAAAACCCGTGACATTAGGAGTATTGCGGACAACATACCAAGATTCGTCATCAACAATCATTTCCACTAAAACATAGCCGGGATAAATTTTTTCTTCAACTGTCTGTCTTCTTCCGCTTTTTATTTTAATTCTTTTTTCTTTTGGCACCAAAACATTAAAAATTTTATCTTCCATTCCTAAAGATTCGATGCGCTGTTTTAAATTTTTTGCCACATTATCTTCATAGCCAGAATAAGTGTGCAAAACATACCAATTTCTTTCTTTTTCCCCAATTTGTTTAGGCATAATTTCAGCGTTTAGCGTTCAGAGATTAGCGTTTAGTGAGTTTACCGTTAACACACTAACCGCTAAACGCTATATGCTAACCACTATTATATAAATCTTTCTAAAATCTTAGAAAAAATATAGTCAAAAATTCCTAAAAAAGCTGCGGCTGCCAGACTGACGCCAATAACAATCCAAGTGTGTTTATAGACTTCCTGTTTTGTCGGCCAAACAACTTTTTGAAGTTCAACTTTTGAATCTTTGATGTAGTTGATAAGGCGATTGTTGGATAAAGACATAAAATCGATGCTAATATACAAATTAATACTAATTATACTAATATATTTGCATCGCGTTCTTAAAAAAGACCTCGGGCGGTCTTCAATTTAAGAATATATTACCTAAAAATATTGTCAAGACTATTTTAAACTGATACAATTAATTAATGAAGATTTAAATTTTAACCGGGCCCATTTATTTAAAAATGCCAAAAAAGCTTAAATTTTTACCCCACTTAATCCCAAAAATCTTAAAAGGTGAAAAAACCTGCACTTGGCGATTGTTTGATGACAAAAATTTACAAAAAAATGACCTTTTAATTTTTACCAACAAAAAAAACCAGTCAAGAATTTTCTCGGGCAAAAATTATATCAGTTAAAAAAACGACTTTCGAAAGGTTAACTACAAAAAATAAAATAGGACGCGAAAGATTTAAAAATAATAAAAAAATGTACGAATTTTTCCAAAATGCTATAATTGGCCAGTTAATAAAAATATGATTTTAAAAATTGTTGAATTTAAGTTAATATAACAGTTTTGATGCTATAGCATCAAAACTGTTATTAGCTAATAATATAGTCGAATATGGGAAAAAATAAACTTGGAAGTCTCCGTAAGAGACCAAAAGTCTTACAGGGCAAGTATCAACATTATAAAGGTAAAAAATACAAAGTCCTCGGCATTGCGAGCCACTCGGAAACTTTAGAAAAATTAGTAGTTTATCAGACTCTTTATGGGAAAAAGAAGTTGTGGCTGAGGCCGAAAAAAATGTTTCTTCAAAAAGTTAAGTTTGGCGGCAAAAAAATTCCAAGATTTAAATATCTTAGAAAATAACAATTTATTTTTGGTTTTTGTTTTTTTAATTTTCTATTATGCGACATTCGTTAAAAACAGGGTTTAGTTTTGGTCTCACTTCCGGCATTATCACCACTTTAGGACTAATGGTAGGTCTACATTCTGGCACTCACTCAAAACTTGTTGTCATTGGCGGCATTTTAACTATTGCCATTGCTGATGCTTTCTCTGATGCTCTAGGAATTCACATCTCTGAAGAGTCAGAAAACAAACACTCAACAAAAGAAATCTGGGAATCGACGCTCGCCACTTTTTTGTTTAAATTTATTTTTGCGTTAACATTTATTGTGCCTGTTCTGCTCTTAAACCTTTCTACAGCTGTTATTGCCAGTATTATCTGGGGCCTGGTTTTGCTAAGTATTTTTAGCTTTTATATAGCCAAAGCGCAAAATGTTAAATCTTGGAAGGTTGTTGCTGAACATTTAATTATCGCCTTGATTGTCATCACCATCACTCATTACCTTGGCGGATGGATTAAATCAAAATTTAGCTAAATTAAATACAGATAAATTAAATCTTTCGTTTTCAAAAATCTCGGCCGAAAGCCGAGATTTAAGTTTTAGATTTTTAATTGTCATTTTTTATAATATATAAAATTCCTTTTTAATTCTTTCAGATATCCAAGTTTTTCACGATCCTCACATGAGTCTGTATAAATCTCTTTCGGGGCCTGCCCTGTTAGAGATTTTCCCATCAGAAAATTAAAACTTTTTTGTTTCCCTAAATGTCTAAATTCTTAACAGACTTAGCATGGGTCTGTATAAATCTCTTTCGAGGTTCCACCTCATCACCCATTAAAATATCAAAAATCTCATCAGCTTTTTGCGCTTCTTCGACTTTTACTTTATACATCACCCTATTTTTTGGATCCATTGTTGTTTCCCAAAGCTGCTCCGGATTCATTTCGCCAAGACCTTTGTAGCGCTGAATATTAATTTTTTCTTTTTGTTTTTTAAACTCTCCTAAAATCTCAAATTTATCAGCGTCAGTATAAGCATAATGAACTTCTTTTCCTATTTGTATCCGATAAAGCGGCGGCTGAGCAATATAAAGATGGCCGGCTTCAATCACTTCAGAAAAATAACGATAGAAAAAAGTTAAAAGTAAAGTTCTAATATGTGCTCCATCAACATCGCTATCTGTAGCAATAATAATGCGATCATATCTTAATTTAGAAAGATCTTTTGTTTCTCCAACGCCCACGCCCATGGCAATAATTAAAGCTTTAATTTCTTTGGAAGATAACATCTTATCTAACCTTGCTCGTTCAACATTTAAAATCTTTCCGCGCAAGGGCAAAATTGCTTGAAATTTTCGATCACGACCCATTTTACAGCTGCCGCCTGCGCTGTCGCCTTCCACAATAAACAATTCGCTTTCTTTTGGATCACGGCTTGAACAATCAGCTAATTTGCCGGGCAGGGTTAAGCCATCCATAATTCCTTTGCGAATAACCGTTTCTTTTGCCGCTTTGGCCGCCAGCCGCGCTTTAGCTGCCAGCATCACTTTGCCTAGAATCTGACGAGCGTCTTGAGGATGCTCTTCAAAAAAGCCTGATAACATTTCGCCGATAACCGAGGTTGCCACTGTCCTCACTTCAGCATTGCCCAATTTTGCTTTTGTTTGACCTTCAAATTGCGGATTTTTTAATTTTACCGAAATAATTGTTGTTGCCCCTTCACGCACATCATCACCAGTTAAATTTTCTTCCTTTTCTTTTAAATAATCATTTTTACGAGCATAATCATTTATTACTCTGGTTAGAGCTGATCGAAATCCCATTAAATGCGTCCCTCCCTCGCCAGTATGAATATTATTAGCAAAACTTAATTCTTGGCCCTTGATTTCATCAGTGTATTGCATTGCCGCTTCGACAATAACCTCATCCTGTTGGCGTTCAACATAAAAAGGTGTTTCATGGATCAACTTTTCTCCGCGATTCAAAAATTTCAAATAAGACAGAATGCCTCCTTCAAAATAAAAACCGCAAGTAGGGACTAATTCGTCTGGCAAGCCATTTAATTTTCTTTCATCGCGAACAATAATTTTTACTCCCCGCGTCAAATAAGCCTGCTGACGCAAATGATTTAAAATTTTCTGCCAATCAAATTCAATTTTTGGAAAAATCTGCGGATCAGGTTCAAAAATCACTTTTGTTCCTGTTTCTTTTGCTTTTCCAATTTTTTTCAATTTTGATTTTGGTTTTCCTTTTTCATATTCCTGAGCCCATAACACTCCGTTGCGTTTAACCTCTGCCCGCATCCAAGATGACAAAGCATTTACCACTGAAACACCGACACCATGCAAACCGCCGGAAACTTTATAGCCGCCTTCGCCAAATTTTGCTCCGGCATGCAAAGTACACATTACTGTTTCTAGGGCAGATTTTTTTGTTGCTGGATGTTTTTCCACTGGAATACCGCGGCCATCGTCCTCTATAGAAACTCGATTATTTTTTTCTAAAATAACAATAATATTTTTGCAATATCCTGCCATTGCTTCATCCAAACTATTATCTGTAACTTCCCAAATCAAATGGTGCAAACCATCAAGACTAGTGCCGCCGATATACATAGCCGGCCGACGCCGCACTGGTTCCAAATCTTTCAAAACTGTAATTTGTTTTGCAGTATAAGTTTCTTCTTTTCTTATTATGCCTGCCCGGGCGATAATAGATTTACCATTAGAAATTAAGCTAGATTTTTTCGCCGGATTTTTAATAGCTCTTTTTTTTGATTTTTTAGCTTTTTTCTTTATAGGTTTTTTGATTTTCTTTACCTTCTTTTTTGGCATAAATTGTTCTAATATATAATAAAAGCGATGTTTTAAGCATCACTGTAATCTTAGCACAATTTAGGCCAAATTTCAAGTAAAAATTGTGGATATATCCAAAGATCTTTTGGCTTATTTCAGGCAAAACTAAATGCGTCAACCGCGATAAATCAAATAACCTATATAAACAAAATATAAAATCAAAAGCCCAGCCCCCTGCCATCGTTCAAGATTATATTTCTTGCCCAAAAACATCGCACAAAACAAAAGCAAGGAAGCAAGTAAAACGACAAAAATATCGAAGTTATTTACCGCTGGATTGAATGACAAGGGTTTGATAATGCCGCTTATCCCTAAAACAAAGAAAATATTAAAGATATTCGAACCAACGATATTGCCGACAGCAATATCGGAATTTTTCTTAAAGACAGCAACAGTTGATGTGGCTAATTCCGGCAAAGAAGTTCCAACTGCTACAATTGTCAAACCAATTAAAGTTTCTGAAACGCCAAAAAATCTAGCAAAATCAATTGCCCCATCAACCACCCACTTACCGCCTAAAACTAAAAATGCCAAGCCTAAAATAACCCGCAAAATCGATTTAGAAATAGAATATTCAATAATTTTTGATTTATCTTGCTCATCATTATTTTTGGCAATGCTGAAAGTATAATAAAGAAAAATAATAAAAAAGAAAAGTAAAATTATTGCCTCAGAGCGGGTTAAGATTGAAGGTGAAATTTTATCAATTAAAAAATCGTTTGCTAAGACAAATAAAGACAAAACAGCTAAAACACTTAAAGGAACTTCTTTCCAAACTGTGTTATGTTTTACTAACAATGGGAAAATTGCCGCCGAAAGCCCTAAAATAAGTAAAATATTGGCAATGTTGCTGCCCAATACATTGCCAATAGCAATTTCGCTACTGCCGCGCGCCGAAGCAAAAATATTAACCACCAGCTCTGGCGTTGAAGTTCCAAAAGCAACAACAGTCAAACCAATAACAATTAAAGAAATTTTCAGCTTTTTTGCCAAAAATGAAGCGCCATCAACTAAAAAATCAGCGCCTTTGATAAGAAGAGCAAAACCGAGGACAAAGAGAAAAATAGTTAGTAACATATATACTTGTAACTTATAACATGTAACTCAAGTAATATATAAATTCTAAACTTGTGTTACAAGCTACAGGTTACACGTTACAAGATTAAAATTTTCTCACTTTCGCGCCAAATTTTTTTTCTAAAACTCCAACAATTTTATCCTGCACGCTTTTTACTTCGCTGTCTTTTAAGGTTTTTGATGGAGATTGGTAAGTCAAGCGAAAGGCAAGGTTTTTTTGGGAAGGTAAAAGGGGCTTGCCTTCATAAACATCGAAAAGTTCAAGCCCAGTAAGTAAAGGCTTTCCTGCCGCATAGATGGTTTTTAAAATATCCGCGGCCGGGATTTTTTTATCTAAAACAAAGGCTAAATCTAAAATAATTGGCGGGTATTTCGGCAAAGGAATAAATTTTTGAGGTTTGCCTACGAGTTTTGCTATCTCTTCAAAGAATAAATCAAAAAATGAAACATGTCTTTTTGCTAAATCAAAATGTTCTAAAACTTCGGCATCAACTTCAGAAATTGTCCCCAAATACTTACTGCCAGACTTAATCTGCAAGCACTGCCCTTCTTTATATAAATTCCAATATTCACATCCTTTTTGTTTTTGTAAATTTTCAAACTTGCAAGGAATATTTAATTTTTTAAATAACAATTCTACTACCCCTCTTGCTTTGTAGAAAACATCTTTATCGTCATCATAAATCATTCCACTCAACATTTTACTCTCGCAACCCGGGATAAAAACATGGCCAATTTCAAATATTTTTATTTTTGAGAACTGCCGAGAATTCTTTTCTAAATTTTCTAAAAGCCACGGCAAAAGTGAAGTTCGTAAAAAACTTAAATCAGGAGATAAAGGATTTTTTAAAGCAAAATGATTCTGTGATGTCAATTTACATTTAGCTAAAAGTTTCTCGCCATAAAAAGAATAATTATAAATTTCATCAAATCCCCAATCTGTTAAATAAGCAGTGGCTCTTTTACTCCAATACAAATCTGGAAATTCAGAAACTGGCATAATCTTTGCAAAAATTGACAAAGGTTTAATTTTTCCATAACCATAAAGACGTGCTACTTCCTCCACTAAATCTTCCTTTAAATTTATATCTGTTCTAAATAAAGGAATTGTAATATTTAAAATATTGTCTTTGCTGCTTATTTCAAATTCTAAAGATTTTAAAATTTTAATTACTTTTTGCCGCGGGATTTTCATTCCTGTCAATTTATTTAGATAATTCAAATCAAATTTAATTTTTTTCTTTTTGGGCAATTGCTTTTTAAGATCATAAACTTTCGAGGCAATTTTCGCACCAGCATATTTTTCTAATAATTCCACCCCGCGCCACAAAACTTGACGAGTTAAATCCAAACTTAAACCTTTTTCATAACGAACCACAGCTTCGGTATGTAAACCAAGTTTTTGAGCTGTTTTCCGAATCAAAGTTTTGTCAAAATTTGCTGCTTCTAAAACAATGGTTTTAGTCTTTTTGTCTACTTCTGAAATAGCACCTCCCATAATACCAGCTAGATCAGTAATTTTTTCTGTATCTTCAATGATTAATACGCTTTCATCTAAATTTCTTTCTACTCCATCAAGAGTAACTATTTTTTCTCCCTTTTTAGCTTTGCGAATATGAAAGGTTTGGTCTTTAATTTTATCATAATCAAAAGCATGAGTTGGATGGCCGTATTCCAACATGATGAAATTAGTGATATCCACTACATTATTAATGGGTCGAATACCTGCAGTTTTTAAATATTTTTGCATCCATTCTGGCGACGGTTCAATTTTTATATTATCCAAAACTACGTCCATATAACGCGGGCAATCATTGAAATTCTCTACCTTGACTTTTAATTTCTTTTCTTTAATCTCTTTTGGCTTTTTTAATTTTGGTAATTTTAATTTTTTGCCCAAAATTGCCGCCAACTCTCGAGCAATTCCAATATGAGAAAATAAATCTGCGCGATGGGTTAAAGACTTATTGTCAATTTCTAAAACCGTATCATCAAGTCCAAGCGCCTTAACTAAAGGTGTGCCAGGTTTTATTTCTTTTCCGAAAAAAGTAACTTTTCGAGCTTTATCAAAAATCCCTAATTCTGAATCTAAACAACACATCCCTTCTGATTCAACACCGCGAAGCTTTTTCTTTTCGATGTTTAACCCTGATGGTAAAATCGCTGGTGCAACGACAATTGGCAAACGATCTCCAACTTTCAGCGAAACTACCTGTCCAAAAATAACCTGAATTGTTTTTTTGCCAATATTAACTTTTGCCACATTTAGTTTGTCGGCGTTTGGATGTTTTTTAATCTCCAAAATTTCTCCAATTACAACATTTTCTAATCCTTTTCCCTGTTCTTCCACGCTCTCAACTTCTGCAATTCCCATAGTTAAAGCCTCGGCCACTTTTTCAGGCCGTTCTTTTAGATCAAGATAATTTTTTAACCAATTGTAAGAAATTTTCATTTTTTCCGGTATTTATAAGTAAGTAAAATTACCGACAAATTTGCTATAATATAAAGAGTTTCCACAATAATATAAGGAGTGTTGACAATGACAATGGCGTAAATTAAAAGCAAGACATTTCCAAAAAGCCAAGCATACCAAGCAAAGATGCTAATGCCAGTTGAATCTTTGACTTTTATTAAATGCCGAATCTACGGCAAATAAGCGATGATGCTGATGATCCCGCCAATAACCGCCCCAACAGCTAAAATATTTGTGATCATTTAATTATTTTTTTTAGTAGCTTTAAATATTCCAAAATTAAATTTTCAAACAAAGCAACTTTTCTAAAATCAAATTTTCAATTAAATCTCAAAACAGGACAAGTCTAATATTTTTGCCATGGCAAAAATATTAGACTCCCTTATTTGTACTTTCTTTAAATCCCGAATTTCCTTTTAAATTCCTCCTCAAATGGGATTTTTGTTGCCACGACCAACATAAAACTTTCACCCGGCAAACTAAAAAATGTTTTCAAAATTTTAAATTCCTTTTCACAATCAAAGGGATAAAGCCAAACACTTTTTTGCAATTGTATAAATCCCAATTCTTTTAATTTTCCTCGCAAAGCTTCACGTACTAGCCGGTTTATATAAGGAATGTCAAACATTAAAATTCTCCATTTTTTATCCCACCGTTTTGGTCTTTTTATTTCTAAATCATCGATTTGTAATTCCTGGGCATATAACTTGCCACGTTTAGTAAGAGAAATATAAATCTGTTTACCTTTTCTCCTATAGTTGATTAATCCTCTCCGGTGTAAATAGTAAAAAGTCTTAGCAACTCTTTTCTTTTCGTATTTATTGTAATTGATTCCTTTAAGAATATTCAAAATAAAATAAGGGGAAGAGAGAGCAAAAGTAATTGCTCCTGCGGTAAATAAACCTTTTAAAATTTTTTTTCCTAATTCTCCTTTTTTCATTTTTTGGCAAATTCTATTTTTATTTATATTTAGAATTTAGAATTTAGAATAATGGGATTAGTCTAATTCTTTTGCCATGGCAAATAAATTAGACTTTTATTTAAAGATTCTTTGATTTCCTTTTTTATGCATTAATAACTTTAAATATTCTAAAATCGCCTGTTGTGTATATTGATCAATAAAAAGCTTTAGTGCTTTTAGGGGATCTGCCCAAATAAATTTAGTTGCTTCCCGGCCATCAAGTTTTGGTTTTCCAGTTTTTGCCTCACATAGATAATCTAAAAAAATAAAATGTTTTTTCTTCCAAAATTCTTTGGGATAAATAGCATCATATACTTTTAACAACCGAGGATTTTTAATTTCAAGTCCCACCTCTTCTCTTATTTCGCGTTTCAATGCCCTTTCTGCGGTTTCGCCCATTTCAATATGTCCGCCGCATAAAGTAAAACGATTTCCCCATTTTGGTGATCTGATTAATAAAATCTCGCCCTTCTTATTCTTTATTAATGCTCCAACAGTAACTTCGGGATATTTTTGCTTATTTCTTCGCATACATTCGTATAATAATTTGTATTAATTCGCATTCTAAAATTGTTCCAAAAATCTTAAATCTCCGGACATAAATAACCTAATGTCATCAATTCCATATTTCATCATTACAAGTCTGGTTAAACCAAGACCAAAGGCAAAACCAGTGTACTTTCCTCTAGAATATCCAGCGAATTCAAAAACTTTTGGATGGATCATACCGCAAGGAATTAATTCCACCCAGCCTGTATGTTTGCAGACAGAACAGCCCTTACCACCACAAATCACACAACTACAATCCAGTTCAAATCCCGGCTCAACAAAAGGAAAATATCCAGGCCGCAACCTCACTTTTACATCGCGCTTAAAAATCGAAGATAGTAAAACTTTTTGAGTATAAATTAAATTTGCGATAGAAATATTTTCATCAACTACAAAACCTTCCATTTGATAAAAAGTATGCTCGTGGGAAGCATCAGTAGCTTCATTTCTAAAACACCGACCTGGTACTACAACTTTTAGCGGCGGTTTTTTTGATTCCATAATTTTCACCTGCATTGCTGAAGTATGAGTTCTCATCACAAATTCTTGGTTCTTAGTTCGTAGTCCATGGTTCATAGCCTTTATAAAAAAAGTATCCTGAATGTCGCGGGCCGGATGATCTTTTGGAATATTTAAAGACTCAAAATTATAATAATCACTGACTAATTCATCGCCTTCGCAAATCTCAAAACCCATTGATTTAAAAATTTCTTCGAGTTCAATACGGACCTGACTGACGGGATGCAAATGTCCTTCCTCAGGTCGTTTGCCCGGCAAAGTAACATCAAAAAATTCGCCAGTTTTTTTGCTTTTTAATTCTTGCATTTTCCTATTAAATGCCGCGCCAAGTTCTTGTTTTATCTGATTTGCCAAGCTACCAATTTTCTTTTTTTGCTCAAGCGGCAAATTTGCGATTGACCGCAAAATTTTTGTCAGTTGTCCTTCCTTGCGGCCAAAATATTTGATTTTTAAAGACTGTAAATCTGCGGCCGACTTGGTTGTCGCGATTTCTGATAAGGCTTGTTGTTTTAATCGTTGAAGTTCTTTTTCCATATTTTCTTATAACTTGTAACTTATAACCTGTAATGCAAGAAGTAAAAATATTAATCTTGAGTTACAAGTTACAGGTTGCGAGTTATAAGAATCAGGCTGTCTGCCGCGACATAAAATAAAACTCCAGCAAAACGACCGACCCGACTAAAAGCAAACCATCCCACCAGGTTAAAATCCGAAAAGATTGCAAGATTAGCGAAACAACTACAATCAAAGACAAAAAAAATCCTTGTCGAAAAGCCGGAGAAATATGCCTGAATACAATTTCATTTTTCGACAGCCAAACCCGCAAATAAAAACCAACTAAAGAAAATATCCCTGTTAAGGCGAAAAATAAACTTAAATAAAAAGCCGAAAAACCGACTAAGCTTGTTTGTTCTGGATCAATATAAAACAAAACCAAAATAAAACAGATCCAGCAAAAAAAGGTAGAAAACATTAAACCAATTAGATAAGAACGGAGGGACATAGTAAAAAACCCAAAGTTCAAAACGCAAAACTCAAAACTATAACTCAAAATTCAAAACTTTAACCCTCCATTTCTCCCATTGAAGGCTTCTTATGATCGCTTTCAACTATTAAAGAGAAACTGGGTAGGATTAAAGTTTTAAGCTTTACGTTGCGGTTTTGCGCTTTGAGCTTGTTTATATTTTACTAAATTATAGCAAAAAAACAAAGAAATATTGTTAATAATATTACCCGCTTTCAAGGGGGTCAAATTTTTAGCTTTTAATTTCCATTAGTTCGCCACCTCAAAATGGCTTCCTCGCTCGTCTTTAGTTACTTCGATTCGCGTCGGGAAAGCGTCTTTTAATTCCTGAATATGGGTAATGGCTAAAATTTTCTTAAAATCTGGCCGAATGGAATTAATAGCCTCGACAATATACTCGCGGCCTAGGATATCTTGCGTGCCAAAACCTTCGTCAATAACTAAAAATTGCAGTTTTGCACCAGCGCGACGGGCAAGCAGCTTTGACAAAGCAATGCGAATAGCAAAATTTATCCGAAAAGCCTCGCCGCCGGAAAACATTTCATAAGGCTGTAGCTCCTTTCCGTCCTGAATTTGAATATCTAAAGTTTCCTGGATAGCGCCGTCAGTCTTTTTTTCTTTTTGGGTAAAAATTTTAACCGCCATTCTGCCTTCTGTCATTTTGTCTAAAAGTGCGCTTGCCTCCTCTTCAATTTCCGGCAGAACAGATTCAATAATCATTGCCTGAACGCCTTTTTTTCCTAAAGATTCGGCTAATTCTTCAAAAATAGCTGTCTCTTTCTGCGTTTTCTCCCATTTTTCTTTTTTAGTCTTAATTTCTTTTTCTTTTAAATCTATCTGCGTCATCCGTTCACGGGCAACAGCGAATTCTTCTTTTGCCTCAATCTGCTCCTGGCGCAGATTATTTAATTTTTTGCTTTCCTGCAAAAAATCCTGCTCCAGTTTTGCAAATTTTTTGGAATCAAATGTAATTTTTTCTTTCATATTTAAATCTTTCTCCAAAATCTCTTTCTTTTTTGCCAGCAAATTTTGTCTGCCGCCAAAGGTTTTTACTTCCAGTTCTTTTTGTTTTTCTGCCTCTTCAAGCTGAATTTTTAAAATTTGATATCTTTCATAATTAAGTTTTTGCCTTTTTATTTCCTGATGCTCTTTTTCGTTATAATAAACCTGTGAAAGTTTGAATTCAACTTCTTCTACTGCCCTGGTCCCTTTTTCATTGTTTTCCTGCTGTTGTTTTTCTAAAACCTTAATTTCTTTTTTTATTTTATTGGCTTCACTAAAAATAGCTTGTTTTTTAGAATTATATTTTTCTTCTTGCTCAATTTTTGATTTTTTTTCTTTTTCAAATTTTTCTTTTATTTTTTTCTTATGCTCTTTCCCAAGATCTTGCAGACACAATGGACATTTTGCGCCGCTGACTAAAATTGTTCTTAAATTATTGTCAATTTTTATTTTCTCAGCGACAATCTGTTTTATAACACTGTCTATTTCTATCCATTTCTCGCGCAGTTTTTGAACTTCTGCTTCTAAATCTTTCTTTTCTCCTTCTTTCTCTTTTTGCATCATTAAAATTCCCCGCTCGAGCTTATTTTTTTCTTCCAGTAATTTTTTTTGCAATAAAAATTTTTGGTAAAAATCTTCATCTTTTTGTTTTAATTCAAGCCAAGTCGCATAACCTCTTTTTATCTCTTCCTTTTTTGAAATAATCGTTTTTAAATTGTTCAATAAATTTTTTTTCTGCCTAATTTCTTCTTCTAGAAATAAAATATCTTTTTTATTTTCTTTAATTTTCGCAACCAAATTTTCTGCGGCATTTTTTTGATTTTCTGAAATTGCTTTTTCTTTCCGCAATGCCTCAACTTCTTTTTCTTTTCTATCCACTTCTTTGCCCGCCCTTTTTAGTATCTTATCTTTTTCTTCCATTATTTTTTCCAGTTTATCCTTGTCTTTTATTTCCTCTTCAAACCGGGCAATGATATTTTTTAAACTCTCCTGTTCAATTTCTTTAATTTTAATTTTTTCTTTGGTTATTTCCTGCAATTCATCGTATCGCCTCAATCCTAAAATTTTTGCCAAAATCGTTTTGCGCTCCTGCGGTCTTTTCACCGTAAATTCATCAGCATGACCCTGACGCAAAAAAGCAGAATTAATAAAAGTATCATAATCTAGGTGCAGAATCTGATTTATTTTCTCCTGTGTTTCTGATTTAGAAGCGCCGGATTGCGTTTGCCAATCGCCATTTTGGAATAAATAAAATTCAAGCTGGCCTTGACCCTTTTTCTTTTTGGACCTTTTGCGCACCACTTTATATTCATTTCCTTCAAGTTCAAATTCAAAAGAAACAATCATTCCTTCGCTGCCTTGATGAATTAGATTATCATCAGATTTTGCCCGGGACTCACCCCACAGCGCCCACGTAATTGCTTCAAGCAAAGTAGATTTTCCTACTCCATTTGGTCCAGAAAGACACGCCAAATCAAACTGACCGAAATCGAGCATCGGTATGGCGCCGTTATAAGACATAAAATTATGAAGATGAAGTTTTTTGGGAAGCATGGTTTAAAATTTCAAAATCTAAATTACAAATGACAAATGAAATCTAAAGAAACTAGAAAATAGTTTTTGGAAATTAGAAAATGGTAATAGAAATTAGAAAATAGAAAATTGTAACTAATTTCAAATTTCCATTTTCCATTACAAATTTCCAATTTCTAATAACTAATTTCTGATTTTGACATTCATTTGGTATTTGGACTTTGGCATTTGGATTTTTAAACTAATTACTTTCTTCCAATAACTTCTGCATATAACTCTTTAATTCCATAATTCTTTTTTGATTTAGTTGTTTGCTCTTCCAATATTCCTCCAGCGCCTCTAAAATAGACAAACTTTCAATATTTTCAAAGGTTTGCTCTCTTTCTCTTCTTACTACCTCTTTCTGGATGCCAGCAAAATAATATGCCAAAGCCAGAGCATCTTGGATTTCTTTTTCTTTTAATTCTGCATGTTTTTCTTCTGGAATTTTAATTTTTATTTTTACTACTGCATCTTTAATTTCAGAATCTTCTATTTGGTCTAAAATTTTTTTTGTTGGATCTTCATCTTCTTTTATTTCGCAAGAAATAGTTAAAAATCTCCGCGCAGGCAAAGGGATAAATTTGTATTTGCATAAATTCGTATTTTTATAATTTGTATCTAATTCGCAGTCAACAAAGCCTTTTTTCTCTTTTTCCTCGCCAAAATCTACTCGCTCAATGCTTCCGGAATAAATGACCGGCGGGTTTTGAGACAAAACTTGATATTTATGCAAATGTCCCAAGGCAACATACTGCCAAGGCCCCTTTTGCAAAACATCCTGCGGCATAACCACATCATAACCAATATAAGCTTTTTGCTCTGAACCAAATTGCGCTCCCGCAATTGTCAAATGACCCAGAAAAACGCAAGGTAATTTTTTATCAACTTTTTTTGCTAAATTTTGAACTTTTTCAATCAATTTATTGCTCATTATTTTGTAGCTTTCATGGATTTCTTTTTTCTGATATTCGTCAGGTGACAAAAGCCAAGTCTTAGGAATCCAGGGCAGGGCAGCGATTTGAAATTGGTCAATGGTTAATGGTTGATGGTTAATAGTTGATAAAAGCTGCCACTTATTATCAACTTTTCCAAATTTTATAACTTCCGGCTGACGAGCAACAAAAACATTCTCTACTTCCAAGGCAGAATAAATATCCAAAGTATTCGCCTTGCCAACGGCGTTAGGCAAATCATGATTTCCTACTAACAAGACAACGAAAATTTTGGCCGCCGCCAATTTTTTAATTCTTTTGGCAAATTCCCGCTGATAAGTCGGCGAAGGATCGCGGGTTTTATAAGCATCGCCGGCAAATAAGATAAAATCTATTTTATTTTTTATTGCATATTCACAAGCGGCATCAAAAGTGCGCAAAAAATCTGCCATTCGCGAGTGCAAACCAGTTTTTTTATCTATTTTTCCGTAATTTTCCATCCCTAAATGGATGTCTGCCAAATGAAGAAATTTAATCATGAAATTCGCAATTAATAACTTATTTTCTGCAAATAAATCTCAATAATAATAAAGAAAACATATAATAATATCAAAGAAAGCCCTTCTTTCCAAGATAATCTATCTTCGCTTTCCAAAAAAGTAAGGAAAACAAATGAAATAACAACCATAAAAACACTAGCAATAAGAAAAGACAAAAAATCTGTTTGAATAGGATAAATTAAGGCAGTGATACCTAAGACCAAAGTTAAATTTGCGGCGTTAGCGCCAATAGTGTTACCCAAAGCCATCTCGCTATGACCCTTAATAGCCGCAGTAGCGCGAAAAACCAGCTCGGGCAAAGAGGTGCCTAGGGCGACTAAAAACAAGCCAATAAGAAGAGGGGCAAAATTTAAATTTCCGGCTAAATTTGCTGCGTATTTTACAACAAAATGAGCAGAAAAAAATAAAGCTGCGATGCTTAATAAAAAAAGTATGGTAAATAAAAACATTTCAAGAGGTTTTATATGATTTTCAAGGACTTTGGGAAATTTCCTTTGAGTTTTATATATTTTATATGAGAAAAAACAAAAAATAATTAAAAGCAAAATGCCATCAAGACGAGATAGTTGCCCTCCTAAAAGCATTAAAATTAAAGGCAGGGGAGTTAATAAAACCATATAAAGAGCATCTCGCCGAACAGCCTTGCTTTCTATTTTAATTTGACGAGCTAAAAGTATTGGAATACCTAAAACTAAAGTTAGATTGACAATATTTGATCCAATCACATTGCCTAATGATAAAGAAGGGATGCGGCTTATTGCCGAACTAATTCCAACAAAAAGTTCAGGTACAGTGGTAGCTAGGGATATAATCACAAAAGCGGCAACAAATTCAGTAATTCTTAAAAACCGAGAAATTTTTGTTAAACTGCGCACCAAAAAAGAGCCGGATAAAATCAACCCAACACAAGCAATGACGAAAAAAAGGAGATTAAAAAGTAAAGTCATAAATTTATACTTTTTTATATCCTATCATTCTCTTGCTAAAATTCAAGAGAAGAGTATAATAATCATATAACCTGTAACTTGTAACATATAACTCAAGAAATCAATCTTGTGTTACAAGTTATAAGTTATAAGTTTCACGAAATCGACGCGGGGTAGAGCAACAGAAGCTCGTCAGGCCCATAACCTGAAGGTTGCCGGTGCAAATCCGGCCCCCGCAATATTAGCTTTTAGCTTATAGTCCCGACTACGTCAAGGATCCTCGATCGCCATGCGATCGGGACTGTTGACTTATAGAAGGCTATAAGTTTTTGATATTTAAGAATAATATTGACATAAATCACGAACCGACAGTATAATGAAAATATAATAGCAATCGTCGGTTCTATGGCAAAATCAAAACAACGAATAAAAGCAGAAAAATTAAGGAAAAGAGGGTTAAGTTTAAATGAAATTTACAGAGCTTTACGGATATCGAAAAGTACAGCAAGTTTATGGTGTAGAAATATAAAGCTAGGTAAAAAGCAAATTGAAAGATTAATGAGAAGAGAGAAAGTTGGTAGTTATATCGGCAGGTTAAAAGGCGCAAAAATACTGCAAAAAAAACGTGAAGAAGAAATAAAAAAATACCAAGAAGAAGGGTTAAAAACAATCAACAGATTAAATAATCGTGAATTTCTGATTGCTGGCCTGTGTGTATATTGGGGCGAAGGGTTTAAAACAGCTCCATCTCATACAGGCATAAGTAATTCTGATCCTCAAGTAATAACTTTTATAATTAAATGGTTTAAAAAATTTTTTAATATAGACAATTCTCAATTTAGATTTCAAATCGGCCTTAATGAATATCATAAATACCGATCTAATAAGGTATTAAACTACTGGTCAAATCTAATAAAATTTCCGAAATCTCAATTTGGTAAAATAAGTTACAAAAAAGTAAAATTTAAAAAAGTATATAAAAATCCAGAATCATATTTTGGGACATTAAGAGTTAAAATTAAAAAAAGTATAAAAACACAAAGAAAAATTCTTGGATTAATAAATGCAATTAGCAAGGCGGCGTAGCTCAGCGGTTAGAGCGAACGCTTCATAAGCGTTAGGTCGGCGGTTCGAATCCACCCGCCGCTAGTGATAAATTTTGGAAAGACCAACTACTGCGGTTCCGCGCCCCGCAGTTGCGGGGCTGGCAAACCCCGCAAAAATTTTCAGATTCTTTTTAATGGGCGCGCGCAAATTGTTTTTTTTAATAAGGAGAAAATTTTTGCGAAATTGTCTCTGCGCTGACGCGCAGACGGAGCCGCTTCCACTCTCACCGTGCCTTCGGCGCGGAAACAGGCGGGCAAAAATTTTTACCCAGCATCGAGCTTTGCTCTGGTGCTGTGGCCTTCCCGAAATTAGCCCCTTCTCCCGCACCAGAACAAGTTCGGTGCGGGACTCCGCTTCGCTTCGCTTTTTGCCCGACCTCTTTCCCGCCCGCCACTGAACTCTGTATTTCGCTTCACAAATTACAAACTGCCTTCCGTGTTTTTG
>JBFLZX010000021.1:0-25052 GCA_040756075.1 Patescibacteria group bacterium
CGATCTACCCCGATGGATCAGGGTGAATCGGGACGAAAGGCTTTAATTTTTTATCCCCAAAGCAAGAGAGGCTGTCTAAAAACTACTGATTGGAGTGACAAATTGAATGAAGTGAAATTTGTTTTGGTTAATATATAACGAAATTCGCTTCACTCATTTCGTCAATCCATCTAAAAGTTAAATTCTTAGATAGCCTCAGCAAGCGGCGGGGTATTTTAAAAGGTGTGGGATAAATTTTTATTTTTGCCTCTTTTTTGCCAAAAACCACTGGTCAAAATTATTCTGATTTTTTTGCAAAAAAATAATTCCACCATTTTTCTGGATTTGTTAAATTTTTTTCTTCTTCGCGATTTGATGCTTGCAATTCAACATCTAAATTTGGCGGAGCGGGCTGTACGGCAATTGCCTGCTCGCCTGGCTTTTGCAAACCCAAATTCTGGCGCGCTTGAATTTCTTTATAAGAATCGGAATTTAAATAATCAACCAAAGCTTGCAACTCTTGATTTCTTTTTTCCAATCTTTCAATTTCTTCTTGGATACTTTTAATTTCTTGATTAATCTGGTAGCGACGGTAAATTTCTTTACTCAAGGCAAGGGCAACGAAAATTAAAATTATAAATCCTATAAAGGTAATAAGCTTAAAAAGTATGCCACGTTTTTTGTCTTTCACATTCCGTATAACTTGTAACTTGTAACTTGTAACGCAAGTTTTACTTCTTGGGTTATAGGTTATACGTTACACGTTTTGCGATATTTATTTGTTCTTCTCTAACATCTCTACTAACTCCTGGGCGGACAAAGTCTTTTTTATTTTTTGGCGTAAATCAAAAATTAATTCCTGCGATGATTTAGGATTTGGAATGTTTTTAATCTCAATAATATTTTTTGCGGCGGTAGAAACTCGCAAAATTCCAAAATTAAAAGCCGAAGCAAAAAAGCCATTAATCTCATAAGTAACATCCTGCACCGAAGCAAGGCTTATCTCTGAAACTACCCGATTAAATAAGCTTTTTTGATCAAGACAAATAATGCGTTTATCAGTAATAATTACACTATCAAAATACCAAGTTAACCATTGATAAACACCATAGGCTATGCCTGCCGCTATCCACAAAAAAAAGATAATCATACCCCAAATACTTGAAAAAAGGAAAAAAATTAAAAAAAATGGTATAATAAGAATAATAAAGGTTTTTAAAATAGAAACAATAAAACTTGCCCAGTGTTTTTTAATTTGCAAAATCAGCTTTTCATTTTCTTTTAGATTTTGGGTAAAATAATTGTCAAACACACATCATATAACTTGTAACTTATAACGTGTAACGCAAGAAATAAAACTTGAGTTATAAGTTACATGTTATATGTTACAAGATTCTTATGAAACAAAAAACTGTCAAAAAAATTATCTGGCTTATTTTAGTGGCAATTTTGGTAATGTCGCTGGTCGTCTGGCTTGGCGGCCCGCTGTTTCAGATTTACTAACATTATAGCATAAGTGACAGTCACCAAAAACCCGCTAAAATAAATGGCTTAAATTAAAGAAAAAGTCGGAGAATTTTAGAAATTACCATGATTTTTTCAATTTCTAAAAATTTACAACATTTAAACAAAAACTGATTAAATCGTGGTAAATATATCTTTTCCGCTATCTCTTGGCTTATCTAAGCAATAATCTTCCCCTATAAAAAGGTGACTGTCACTTTTTTAATACTTCTAGATAAACCCTCTGGGGAATTTTTATTTTCCCCTTTTTTAATAGTTCTTTTTTGCCGCGCTTTTGTTTTTCCAACAATTTCATTTTCCGTGTGACATCGCCGCCGTATAACTTTGCTAGAACATCTTTGCGCAACGCTTTAATAGTCTGGCGAGCTAAAATTTTTCCGCCAACTACTGCCTGCAAAGCTACTGGAAAATTTTGGGCAGGAATAACTTCCTTAAGACGATTGACTAAATTTTTTCCTTGTTGATAAGCTTCGGGATGCGGAACAATCCTAGAAAAAGCATCGACTTTATCTCCTGCCACTAAAATTTCTAATTTTACTAAATCGGCAAGCCGATAATCTAACAATTCATAATTTACTGAAGCGAAACCTGATGTTACAGACTTTAATTTATCATAAAAATCGGAAATTAAAGAAGAAAGCGGCATTTCATAATGTAAAATTAAACGCTGCTGGACGGCTGACGCAAGATATTCGGTCGAAACATATTTTCCTCTATATATTTTTATTAAATCCATTACTTGTCCAATAAAATTTGCCGGCGAAATAATATCTAACTTCACCCACGGCTCTTTGATTTCGCAAATTTGCGATGGATCAGGCAAGTCTTGAGGATTATAAATTGTTTTCTCCTTATTTGATGACAGCAAAATTTTATAAGAAACCGAAGGAGTAGTAATAACAAGTTTTAAACCAAATTCTCGTTTCAATCTTTCGGAAATAATTTCCAAATGTAAAAGTCCTAAAAAACCGCAGGTGAATCCGCGGCCCAAGGCTGGTGTTGATTTAGGTTCAGAAGAAAGTGCAGCGTCATTTAACTGCAATTTCTCTAAACTTTCACGCAAAACCATAAAATCATTTGCGCTTTCGGGATAAAAATTGGCAAAAACAATTGGTTTAACTTTTTTATAACCTGACAAAGACTCTTTTGCGTCTATTGCGGCAATCGTATCTCCTACTCGGCATTCTCTAATTTCTTTTAAACCTGTTACAATATAACCAATTTCTCCTGCTTGCAACTTCTCGGTTTTGATTCTTTTCGGTTTAAAATATCCAACTTCCTGAATTTCAATTTCCCGGTCAGTATTAAAAAATTTTACTTTATCGAAAGATTTTATTTCGCAATCAAAAACTCTCACATAAGCAATTACTCCTTGAAAATCGGAATAAATAGAATCAAAAATCAAGGCTCGAAATTGATCCTTTTCTTGTGATGGCGGTGGGATTCTTTCGACAACTGCCTCTAAAACTTTTTCGCAATTTGTGCCTAATTTTGCAGAAATACAAATAATTTCTTCTTCGCGACATCCCAAAAGACTTTTTATTTCTTGTTTTGTCTTTTCAACTTCCGCATTTGGCAGGTCAATTTTATTTATTACTGGAATAATTTCTAAATTATTCTCTATTGCCGCATACAAATTTGATAAAGTCTGGGCTTGGATGCCTTGCGTTGCATCAACCAACAAAATTACTCCCTCGCAACAAGCTAAACTGCGCGATACTTCATACTGAAAATCTGCATGACCCGGTGTATCAATCAAATTCAAGATAAATTTTGAATTTTGGGATTTTGGATTTAGGATTTGATTGGAAATTCGAAATTGGAAATTGGAAATTTTTACTTCGTATTCCATTCTCACTGGTGCCAACTTAATCGTTATCCCTTTTTCTCGCTCCAGCTCCATTTGGTCTAAAAATTGTTCTCTCATTTCTCGCGCGGCAACAGTTTTGGTCAATTCCAAAAAACGATCCGCGAGCGTGGATTTACCATGATCAATGTGGCTAATAATTGCGAAATTTCGGATATTTTTCATAATCCTTTGGCGTCCTTTTTAAAATTTTTGAAAGTAAATTTGAGTTTGGGATAATAATTATTTTTCCGTCATCTTCGCGCAATAAGGTATGACGAATTTCAATACTTATTACTTTGCCTGAAAATTTTTCAATCTCAATATAATCTCCGATCTTAAAAAGTCTTTGAATCAAAATAATTATTCCTGCTAAAAAATTAGAAATCATATCCTTTAAGGCAAAACCAACCGCAAAACCAACCAAACCCAAGCCTGTCATTAAAGCAGTCAAATTTACACCAGCTAGAGATAAGGCTAAAATGCCGCCTAGGATAAGAACCGCTGACCGTCCTAATCGCTCCAAAATCAAAATTCCTTCTATTTTTTCTTTATCTTTAAATTTACTAACGATTATATGGACAATCACCTTTTCAATCCGACTGGCAACCCAGAAAAGCATAAATACTAAAACCGCCAAAAGATAAAGCGGCAAATGATCAATAAATTTTTGCAAATATTGTTCTAGATTTTGAATGAAGTTTTGCACACAAAAATTTGTTATCACTATGGCTTCGCAGACTAAAGTCTGCGGCTACCAAATCTATTTTTTAAATATCCAATCGCGCTTCTTGCTTCATCACATTTTAACAGCAAACTTAAAATAACAAAAATTAAAACTCCTATAAAGCCAGCTGCTGCTGTTTGTTTTAAAATTCCTAAAAATGTCTGCATATCAACTTTTGACGCTATCAAATGCAATGTGCCATAAACAGCTAATGACATCACTAAAGAAATTAATAAAATTTTCATAATGTTTTTAATCAAATGAAAATCGCCAAGATCGCCGACCCGCAAACGCAAAATCGAAAGCAGTAAAATCATATTCAAAAAAGAAGCAAACGAATAAGAAAAAACTAAACCTAAAACGCCAAAAATTTTTATTAAAATTATTCCTAAAATAATATTAGTAATGATGCCGAAGATGCTTGTAAAAAATGGCGTTTTTGTATCAGAAAGTGAATAAAAAGTCCTAGCTAAAAGATGAATTAATGCTTGGGCAAAAATTGCCAAAGAAAAAAGCCCTAAAGATTGAGCGGTTAAATAAGTATCTTCCCAATCAAATTTTCCCGCGCCTAAAACCAGACGCACAATTTGGGCTCGCAATAATATAATTAAACAAGAAATCGGAATAATAAAAAATAAAATTTGAGAAAAAGTTTTTGAAAAATGGGTCCGAAACAACAAAATATCATTCTTAGAAACCGCTTCTGCTAAATATGGGAAGGCGGCAATTGCATAAGCTACGCCGAAAATACTCACTGGAAAACTTTGCAGATTATTGGCAAAATTAAAAATTGCAACAGAACCAGCGATAATAAACGATGCTAAAACAGTGATAACCAGCAAATTTATTTGATCCAAAGCGAGCGACATTGTTCGCGGAATCATTAATTTCCATATTTTTTTAACGCCTTCATGTCTGAAATCAAATATTGGTTTCCAACGAAAGCCTAAAATAAACAATTTTGGCACCTGGACTGCCATATTTAGAAAAGCGCCCAAAACTACGCCAAAAGCCAATCCATAAATTCCCCATCTTGGCACAAAAAAAATCGCCCCAAAAATAATTCCCAAATTATACATTATTGGCGCCAAAGCATACAAAAAAAAACTTTTGAAAGAATTTAAAATACTTGCCGCAACATTGCTTAAACAAAAGAAAATTGGTGATAAAAGCATAATCCGAGACATCGTTACAGTCAATTCACGCTTACTTTCTGAAAATCCAGGAGCAATTAAATTTACAAAATATTCCATAAAAATAAAAAGCAAAGCGCAGAAAACCAGGGTGGCAACGAAAAAAATATTCAAAAGCGAATTTGTTACATACCAGGCTTTATCTTTTTGATTTGCAGAAATATAGCCGACAAAAACCGGAACAAATGCCGAAGATAAAGCTCCTAAAATCAGCAAATTAAAAATTAAATCCGGCAAACGAAAAGCAGTAAAATAAACATCTAAAGTATCTCCGGCGCCAAACTGTATTGCAAAAATTCTATCCCGCAAAAGCCCTAAAATTTTGCTGACCAAAGTCGCTACTGCCAATATGAACGCGGATGTAAAAATTGTTGATTTATTGAATAATTTCATAATTATGAAAAAGTTGCCGAAGGCAACGGCCTAAATTTTGATTCTTGGTTTTTTATTCCGTTTGCGCGAATACTCCGCCCCAATGTAACATCAGGGCGGGGTCGGCTTCATTTTTAATCTTTATTTGTAAACACCACCCCATATCCCCGATCTTGAGATAATTTTGTTTCATAATTAATTTTATTATCAAAAACACTAATGCCGCTTTTGTCTTTTGTGTATTGCCAAATTATTGAAAAATTCTGTGGAAAATAAAGTTCCGAAACAAAAGAAAAAGGCTGGGTGCCGCCTTGCCGCTCGACAAATAAATTATAACGCGAAAGCGCCGGATCATCAGAAGATAATTTTACATCAAACGGCAATTCATATTTTATAACAACTGTTTTTGACTGCCCGACCTCAAGCCCCTGCCAATTGCCAAAAACAGTTTTTGTTCCTTCTTGATAAATTCGTGTTTTTGACAATTCATGAATCTGCGTTGTTTTCTCAATTGCTTCAATATCAGGATCAGGAATTAAACCTTCTTCATAAGGGACTAAAATATCCGGGTTAAAAAACTGGGTGTCAAATCCTTGAGCAGATATTAATTTTGATCCCAAAGGCACATAGATGCGCAAAAAGGTCATATTTTTTATACTTGTCCAAAAATCGCGCAGCTCGCCATTGTGCGATCTTTTTATAGTTAAGGTATTAATAACTTTTCCTTCCGGTAAAATTTCAGTTTGAAGTTCAATTTTTTGATCAATAACATGGTCGGTCTTGCCGCCACCGATGTTTGTCGAAACTACTGCTAAATAATCACCACTAGTAGTTTTTACTTCACCGCCGAAGCCAAAATCCTGAACCATTTTTTCCAAGCGCTCATCACGGAAATAAATCAAAATATTTTTTCCAAAAAGCTCGCGTAAAAAGATCTGTAAAATTTTTGTTTGTTCAGATTTGTCCAGATTGAAAATACGCTCAAATATTTTAGGAAAAAAATCGGCAATAAACTTTTTTGGTTCATTTAATTCTTTATCATACTCAATTTCTACTTCGCGCTGGACTGTATCAAAAAAATTTTCCGCAGTAATTTCTGTTCCATATTCAGGCATAGAAATAGGGCCGATAATTTTTAAAATCTCGGGCATCATACCTGATGTAATAACAATTATTCCATCAACTGTCGGAAAGCCAGCCTTTTCATGCAGAAGAGAAATTTTTTTTGCTGAAGTGGGGAAATCAAAAAACCAATTTGCATCATGAAAATTAAATTTTGACTGAATAAGCCGCAATGGTTCTGGTGCCTTATATTTTTCTTTCAACTGGCCAGAAACAACATAAGGGCTTTGGAGTTTAAGATTTTCAATCCGTCCTTCATTGACATCAAACAAACCATAAGTCCCTAAAAAACCTCCAGAGGGACGCAACTCATGGGAATTAGCAAAAAACAAAATATATTTTTTTGGCTGATTATGGCCTAAAATTTCTAAAAACGCATTAAGATTATCGAGAAAATAACTAACGCTTTCTTGAAGCTGGGGCACAGTTTTTTTAATTTCTTCAATTTCCTGACGCCTATCATAAGGCAAGGAATTTATATCAACTTTATCTAAATTTCTCTTGGCAAGCGACAGACGAAAATTAGCTAAACCCAAATCGCGCGATGACTCTATTAAAGCGCTGGTAAATGAAATTTTTCCATCTTCATTTTGCTTATTTTTAAATGAAGCAAAAATATCCTGCGTATTCTGAAATCGCAAAAAAACCTGAGACAAATTTTCCGCGGCAAAAGATACACTGCCGCCAGCTTCTAAAAGATTTAAAGACGAAGAAATTTCACGGTTTGGCAAAAATTGCAAAATATTTGCTAATGATTTTTCAAGAAAATTTATTTGTTTTTGGGCGGCGATAAATCTTTCTCCGGCAACTTTAAATTTATATGAGGCGATTTGAAAATCACTTTCTAAAAGAGAATCTTTTCCAGAATTTAGATATTGCGAGGCAATGTTGACTTCTCCTAAAATTTTATCTTTTTTAAATTTTAAATCATCATCAATTGAAGCTAATGATTTTATTGAAAACATTGCCAGCACGGCAACAACTAAAAATGGTGCTAATCTCCAAGGAAAAATAAAATGGGTAAAAAATTTCTTATTTTTCGAATCAATCTTTTTATCCGCTGTCTTATATTTTCCTAAATTTAATAAATCTCGCGCCTTGCATTTTAATAAATCGAAACGCAAGGTTTTATTTAATAGCCATTCATCTCCCCGATGTATCGGGGCGGGGTATCGCGGCACGGTGCGGGATAAATAGGTTGCTTTTTCAAAACCCGGTTTAATTTTAATAATATAATCTTTTACTAATAAACGGGTTGTTTCTTTTTGATGGCGCAAATCGATTATTTTTGGCTGTGATTGTATTTTTCTTTGATAAGCTAAAACTTTTTTTGCTTCTTCCGGTAATTCATTTTTACTATTTTTTAACGAAATTATCGGCAAAAAAGATGGTTTGCGCAAAATATCACTGATGATATATTTTTTAATATCTTTTGACATTTAAAATTTGATTTAATATTTGAATTTTGAATTTGGATATTTGGATTTATTTAGGATTTAGGATTTTTAATTTAGGATTTCTTATTATTAATTATACCTCATTTTTAGAAACAAAAAAAGTCGAGACTTTTTGGCTATTTCAAACCTAATTTTTCCCAATGCTTTCATAAACTTCTTTTGTCTCTTTAGCGCATTTAAGCCAGCTATATTCTTTGACTTTTAAAAATCCTTTTTTGTGCAATTTCTGGCGCAATAATTCGTCAGTTACTGCTTTAAAAATTATCTCGGCCATTTCTTTTTCATTGTATGGATCAAAATATAAAGCTGCCTCGCCTAAAATTTCTGGTAAAGACGAAGATTTTGCTGCGGCAACCGGTATGCCATAACTTGCCGCTTCAAGCGGCGGCAAACCAAATCCTTCGACATAGGATGGGAAAATATATAAACTTGCTTGCCGGTAAAGTGCCGCTAATTCTTTTTGAGTTGCAAATCCAAAAAATATAACATCATTGCCTTTAAGTAATTTTAAATTTTTTGCTTCATGATGTAGCCGTCGATAAAAATAATCTTCTTTGCCAACCAAAACAAGCTGGTATGGAAAATTTTCGTCTTGATCTTGCTGAAAATTAGTTGCAGTTCGAGCTTGCCTGCTATAAACTTGCCAAATGGGTCGAAAATTATCTTTCAACTTTTTAAAAACCGAAAGCAATCTTTCTAAATTTTTATGTGGATAAGCATTGCCAACATAAAGCAAATAGGGTTTTGTAATTTTATGTTTTTTCAAAAATGTATCAGTCGGCAAAGTCAACTGCCCCCATTCAACGCTATCTGCTGCTTCATAGATCACGCAGATTTTCTCTGGATTAATTTTAAAATAATCAGAAATTTCTGATTTTGTGTAATTTGAAACAGCAATAATTCTTTTCGCCGATTTTACCGCGTTGATAATCGTTTTTTTATAACCCCAGTATTTAATCAAGTATTTAATCGGGCCTAAAGTTGTTGCCCTTTTTGTTGGAAATTTCAATAAAATTAAATCATGGATAGTTACAACAAAATTTCCCCGAAAAAAAATCGGAACATTAAAATGCGGAAAGTGTATTAGATCTAACTTCTTGCGCGATAATATCCTTGGCAAAAAAATCTGCTCTGACAAAGAATACCATTTTAAATCAGCTAGAACTTTTTTAAAATTTGGATTTTCGGGCTGATAGTCGTTCCAGGTTTCACGGCGCATAAAAATAGAATACTGATTTTCAAAATCAATTTTTTCTAAATTCTTAACTAATTTTTCTGTATAGCGGCCCAACCCTTTGCCTGGCGGGCCAAAAAAACGGGCATCAATGCCAATCTTCATAAAAATGTATTATGTCTAATGTATTAAGTATCATGCATTAGTCCCGACGAAATCGGGACTAAAAATCCCATAATACATAATACAAAATACTTAATACAATCAATATACATTGCAATTTTTATTATTTTGATTTTATCTTTCAGGCTTTTTAGCAATCTCTTTAAAGATTCCAAGTGTCCTTCTCGCTGTTTTTTCCCATTTAAACTTTTTTGCCTGCTCGTATCCTCTTTTGATCAAACCCTCTCTTAATTTCTCATCCGACAAAACCTGATACATCGCCTGGGCAATTTCCTCAATATTATACGGATTAACTAAAAGCGCTGCCTTACCCACTATTTCTAGTAACGAAGAACAAGCCGAGGTAATGACTGGCACGCCATATTGCATCGCTTCCAGCGGCGGAAAACCAAATCCTTCATAGAAACTTGGATAAATAAACAACGAAGCGAGGCTTAAAACTGCTTGCTTATCATTTGAATCGATATGACCAGACAAAACAATATCTTTTTCTAAACCTTCTTTTTTTATTTTTTCAAAAATTTTTTTGTTTTTCCAGCCGCCACTGCCTGCCAAAACCAACTTATAAGGTGTGTAACATCGTAAGTTAAACATTTTATAGGCAGAAATAATGCCAATAATATTTTTCCTTGGCTCAAAAGTACCTAAAAATAAAATGAACTTTTCCGGAAGATTGTATTTCTTTCTGATCACTCCCGCGTCATCTTGAACGACAAGATCACCGCGAGTGACATCGCTCAACCCCGAATAAATCACCTCAATTTTTCCCGCAGGAATTCCATAAGTCTTTACCAAATCACTCTTTGTCGAATATGATGGGCAAATTATCTTATCAGCTTTCTCTGCCAGCCCCTTTGGATTCAAAAATTTATGCCAAAACCGACGATAAAAAGTCAAGAAATTTTTATAATATTCATAGGAAAGATCATGTATTGTTAAAATAAGTTTACAATTTCCAGACAAGCCAAAAAACATTATATTAGGAGCAAAAAATAAATCTACTCCTCCTAACATTTTATCTATCTTGGGATAATTTAAAATCCTAAAAGATAAATTCAAAATCTTATTTGGCCAATTATATTTATATATTTTGACATTCTTATATTGATTGAAAATTGAAATATTCAAACTTTTAGCTTTATAAGCATTACAAAAAAGCCGATACTCATTTTTACTATCGATTTTAAATAAATTTTCAAGCAAATTTATCGTGTACTCCTCTACTCCGCTTTGTTTACCTTCAACTAAAGATCGGATGTCAATACCAATAATCATAAAAATGTATTATGTATTACGTATCATGTTTTATGCATTAGTTCCGACACGGTCGGGACTAAATCCATAATACATAATACAAAATACTTAATACAATAAAAAGGACTCACGTCCTTTTTATCTTATCTAAAATTTTGTTTAAAATCAAGCCTAAATCTTTTGATCGGGTTTAAAATATTCCCCCAAAAACGCCAAACCCACACCCAGAAACAAGCCGCAAATTAGACCTAAGGCAGTCACTAAATAGGGATTATATTTGTTTGTAGAAATAACTGACCCTTGCGCGCCAATTTCAAAAGAATTCTGCTTTTGGGGATCAACTTCAAGTTTTTTTACCTTGTCATTAATCACTGCGACTGTAGCTTTAGCTAACTTTTCTGCTTTTTCTTGGCTTTGATTGGTAATTTTTACTTTAACCAAATGAGAAGAAAGCTGTTTTGGCCTAAATTTTTTTACTTCATGGAAAATATCAATATCGCGGTCGAGCTTTGCTTTTTTATAAATTTCTAAAATTGCTTCTGGCGATTGTAAAAGGCTGACTACTGTATTGCCAACAAACTCTGCCGCTTGAATGGCATAGTAATTATCATATTGAAAATCCTCTGTTACTTCTTTATTGACCCGATGAATTGAAAGCAATGTCGAAGCAGTGTAAGTTGTCGGATAAACTTTAACAAAAATAAAACTAAAGATAGCGCAAAGCGCCGCGACAAATAAAATTAATTTTTTGTGAGAAATGATGATTTGGAGATAGTTTTTCATCTTCATATAACTTGCAACTTATAACTTGTAACGCAAGTTTTGATTCTTGAGTTATAAGTTATATGTTACACGTTTTGTGATCTAAAATTCAAACTTTTTCTTATGCTCCTCGTATGCATTTTCAACAAAATTTTTAACTTTTTCTTTAAACAAAGAAATGTCAAATTTTAAAACTTCCTGACGAATTTTTTGGGAATCAAATTTTTCTGGCTTGAAGTCACGCACTATATCAACTAAACTCCAAGGCGTCTGATCTTCAAAAAATGTTCCAGTTATTCCTTCTTTTATTGTCTCCAGCGCCCCACCGCGCCGATAAGCAATTACCGGCCTGCCTGAAGCCATTGCTTCCACGGCCGTAATGCCAAAATCTTCTTCTTGCGGATGGATAAAGGCAATGCATCGCGACAAATATTTTTTCTTTTCTTCATCGCACAGCGGCCCTAAAAATTCAATATTCTTTTTTGCCATTTTTTTTAATTTTTTATACTCTTCGCCAATACCAATAATTTTAAGCGGAAAACCAAGGGCATTAAAAGCTTCGATTGCCAAATCTACTCTTTTATAAGGCCGCAAGCGGCTGACAATTAAAAAATAATTATCAGTTTTATCGGAAATTTGATATTTATTCACCTCTACCGGTGGATAAATAACCTCACTTTCCTGATTATAATATTTTTTTATTCTTTGAGCAACCGCGCCAGAATTCGCAATAAAACGGTCAACTCTTTTTGCCGCCATATAATCCCAAATTCGGATATTATGCAAAAACAAAGGCAGGAGACTTTTAATAATCCGCGGCTGTTTTAATTCTTCAGTATATTTATGAGTATCATTCCATAAATAGCGAGTTGGAGCATGACAATAGCAAATATGCAAAGTTTCTGGTCGCACAACAATTCCCTTAGAATAAGCAGAAGAATCAGATAAAACTGTATCATATAATGACAAATCAAATTGTTCAATTGCCACCGGCATCAAAGTTAAATACCATTTATAATGTTTCACTCCGCCTGGTAATTTTTGGATAAAAGAAGGGCGGATATCTAAATGATTAAAGGTGTTCCCTACTTCATCACGATCATAAACAATAGTAAAAACAGGCGCTCGAGGAAAAAGTTCATGGAAAACTTGCAGCACCTTTTCTGCCCCTCCAATTTGAGTAAAAAAATCGTGGATTAAAGCAACTTTCATTTCGTGTAATGTGTAACGTGTAACGTTTTGCGTTATACGTTATACGTTTCGCGATTAATACGCTCCTACTCCCCTCAAAACAATAAGCAATGTCCTAAATAAAATCTGCAAATCTAGGGCTAGCGACCAATTTTCGATATAAAAAATATCCAACTTTACTTCATCCTCAAAATCTAAAACTGCCCCGCCAGCCACCTGAGCCATGCCAGTAACGCCAGGTTTGATAAATAATACTTTTCGATGATGTTTTTCATACTGGGCTACTTCTTCAGGTTCATGGGGGCGAGGACCAACTAAACTGAGTTCGCCTTTTAAAACATTGATGAATTGCGGCAATTCATCGATTTTTAAACGCCGCAAAATCCTTCCTACACGGGTAATGCGCGGATCGCAGCGCATTTTAAAAAGGGGGCCTTTTCGTTCGCTATATTTTAAAAGTTCTTTTTTCATTAAATGAGCATTTCTAACCATCGAACGAAATTTATAAAGATAAAAAATGCCATCTTTACCTACTCGGGTTAATCTTACAAAAACTGGGCCTTCGGAATCTAATTTTATTAATAACGCCGCAAGAGGAAAAATAGGAGAAGTCAAAATTAAACAAAGTAAGGCTCCAATAAAATCTAAACTTCTCTTAACAATTCTTCCCCAGCCATCCAAAGGAGTCCGTTTTAATTCCATTAATGGGTAACCGGCCACCACATCTACTTCAATATTGCTGCTTCTTGTTCCAAAAAGATCAGGGATATATTTAAAATCGATTTTATTCTCATTAGCAAAATCAATTAGATCTATCATCTGATCATGAGGCAGGTCTGGTTTTGTTTGAATAATATCGTCAATGCCGGGATACTGCGCCACTTTCTTTAGTTTTTCAAGAAGAGCATGGTTTAACTCTGGAAAATGAGCAACAGTAATATACCCCGAGTAAGTCTTTGCTAAAGCTTGGTAAAGTTGAAAGGCAGCATGGGTTTTGCCAATTATCACCAGACGATGCACACCAATACCAAAACGATATAAATATCTCTGAAATAATCCGAAAAAATATCGACCGAAAAAGACAAGCAAAATTGCAAAAAACCAAGTAACAATTACTAGGAACCTGGAAGAAAAAAGTTCTGCCCGTAAAAAAATATAAAACGAAATAGCCGCCACCGCGCATGAAACACCAATAGAAATAGTATAAAAATCTCGAAGAACTTTCTTTTTTCTTTTAATATTATAAAGCCCTAAAATAGCGAAAATTATTAAAATACCAGAAGCAACAATTAAAATCAAAGTCATAAACTGGAAGAAAGACAAATCAAACATTACCGGCCTGATTTCCTTGGCAAATTCTGTAAAACGCAAAAAATATGTAAATGCCGCCGCCAATAAAATCATAACAAAATCTAATGGCACTTGGGCGGCGGTGAAAAATAGTTCTGATTTTTTCATTTCGTGTGACTTATAACTTGTCCCGCGATGCTTGATGCTGTTCGTCCCGATAAATCGGGACTTCGCAGGATAACTTGCAACACAAGTTATAAAATCTTGAGTTATAAGTTAAAAATATGTTACACATTACAATTTTCAATTTAAGCAAACAATAAGCCGAATTCTGTCCCCCACCTTCTTAACTTTATAAAATGTTGAATATTCAATTCGCAATTAAGACGTTTTAGGTAGTAAAGAAGGTGGGGGATGATCATCTATCTAGCCCCGATGTTACCATCGAGATCAAGCCCCACCACTGCTCCGCAGTGGAAATTCCAAATCACAAATTACAATTTCCAAATAAATTCTAAATTCCAATTTCCAAAATTCTAAACGTAAAGTTTTGGTTGTTTGAATTTTGGTTATTGGTGCTTATTTGGGATTTGGTGCTTGAGATTTGGTGCTTCCATTGCGAAGCAATGGTAAGTTGCACCGGGTAGGGTTTACCACTTCTCTCTGTCACCAGAGGAAGAGATTGTTTTACAATCACTTTTCACCTTAAGCGTTGCGTATCCCAACATTGTATCGGGACAGAGGCGTTGCTGTCTAGTCTCTGTGGCACTCTTGCCCCGAACCGAAATGGTTTGGGGTTCCTTTTTTCCGTCTATTTTACGATTTTTTGCCACAAATAAAAACAGACGAAAGCAATGGCCGTTAGCCATTACCCATAACCACTGCTCCGCAGTGGAAATTCCAAATCACAAATTCCAATTTCAAAATAAATCCCAAATTCAAATTTTCAAATGATCAAAACTTGTAATCCCTTCATTGTTATTTGAATTTTGGTCATTGAGATTTGGAATTTATTTGGTTATTGGTGCTTGGAATTTGGTGCTTCCATTGCGGCGCAATGGCTGGTGTTCGGACTTTCCTCCCCCCACTTTCTTTGATGTTTTAAGAAAGACTACCGCTTATTCTTCGCTTTAATTCTCCGTAGGCTTTTTTAAAGTGTTTAAGTTGCTTTTCTCGTTTTAAAGCATCGCTCTTATTTTGAAAGGCCTCATAGTAGACTAATTTCCAAGGTCTCCAAACTTTGGTAGCTAAACTAAAACCTGCATTGTGTTCTTGGAATCTTTTTTTCAGATCTTCAGTATAACCAATCCTTGAGTTACGAAATTAATCGTTGTCATTCCGAGTCCCGATTTATCGGGACGAGGAATCTCTGGCGAATGCCAGATCTCAAACAAGTTGAGAGATTCCTCGTCGCTTCGCTCCTCGGAATGACAAATTGAAATATTTCGTAATTCACAGAACCAATATATAATCGACTGTTTTTCAGGCTTTTTAAAATATAAACATAAAACATATTAAAGAATTTAAAAAACAGATAAGAAAGTGGGGGGCGATCATCTAGTTTGCTTTACCCCCCACCTTCTTTACCGTGTAAAATGCTCTAATGACGAACTGGCATTTAGCATTCTATATAGTGAAGAAGGTGGGGGATGAATTGAAAAGAACGAGCCTAATTTAGGCTCGTCTGTAGTATAACAAAAACTTATAAAATGTCAACGGTAAAATATTGGCTTTTTTAAGCTAAAAATCAGCACAAAGAAATTGCCATTTTTACCAATTTATCTGCTTCTTTGTTTTTCTCGCGATGGATATTAAAAAATAAAACTTTTTCAAAAAACTGCAATAAAAATTTAGCAACAACAAAAAGAGGTTTAATATTTTTATTTTTTATTTTGTATTCTCCTTTTATCTGTTTTACTAAAAGCTCGCTGTCTGAATAAATTTCCACCTGTTTGGCCTGCAATTCTTTCGCCCAAATTAAAGCAAAAATTAAACCGTGATACTCTGCTTGATTATTTGTTTCCTTGCCTAAAAATTCAGAAATTTTTTTTATAATTTTTCCTTTTTCATCATAGATAACCATCCCCGCCCCTGCCGGACCAGGATTGCCAACTGCGCCTCCATCGATGAAAATTTTTAACATAAATATAATGCAAATCTATGAATGATATGTAAATGATGCGAATTGCAAATATCCTTTATTCGCAATTTGTAGATTAGCATTTATTCGTAGATTTGTATTATATTTTTTTATTTTATTATCTTTACTAATCCCTTCGTGGCATCTACTTCAACTAACTGGCCATCGTGTAAAACTTTTGTTGCGATTTTAGTATTAATAATACAAGGAATTTTTAACTCGCGTGAAACAATTGCCGCATGACAAGTAATACCTCCTTCATCAGTAATAATCGCGACAGCCTTTTTTAAAACTGAATTAAAATATGGAGTTGTCATTGGACTAACTATAATGTTGCCTTTTTTGATTTTTTTCATATCATTGCCAGAAAATAACATCTTTACTACACCTCTTGCCCTTCCTTTGCATGCAATTTGACCTTGAAAAATTTTTCTTAATTTTAGTTTTGGTTCTTTAGGTATTTGTACACGATATTTCCTCAATAAATTATTTATATTTTTATCATTCTTAGATGAAAAAATTTTTCCGTGTGTAATTATACATCCTCTTTTCCGCCTTTTAATTTCCAAAGTCAACCATCTTGGGCATCTTGTATTTGCAATAATTAAAGCGAGCTTGTCAGTTGTACACAATTCTAAATCACATGCTAAAGAAAAAAATTTTCTTAGCAATCTAAAAATATCGTCAAAAAATTCCAATGCAAGATTATATTCTTTATCCCGCAAATAACGGGCGTTAATTATTTTTCTTAATCTTAATTTTTGCGCCTTTGTTAATTTTTTGCTTTTTACCCAAATCGGAAGCCAATAAATAAAAATAACAGGCGCCCAAATGCGCTGGTAATGATACGAAAAATCATAAATAAGTTTAATAATTTTTCCAGCATCAATTCTCTTTGTTTTTAAAATTAATTTTAATTTTTTCGCTAATCTTTCCATTTCATCGTAATCTTTCTTGAAATCACGCAGCAATTTTTTAATCTTTTTGGGATTGTGATAAAAAATATTAAAGAATAAATTCTTAAGCCTTTTAATTTCTTTTGCCGATCGATATTCCTGCATTGCGCCATTCTATATAATAAAAGTGGTTTTTTTAAAACCCAATCCTAATATTTTTTGCATTATATCCGCCTGACCAATGCCATGATCCATTACTGTAGCTATATTTGCCGGCCGGCTTAGAACTTTAGTTAAAATCATGATCGCTAATCTACACGAATCTATCGCAAATTTACACGAATATATTGATTTTGATAATCCGTGAAATTAGTGACTAAATTAGTGCTGATTAGTGTTTTTTAAAATCCAACACCTTCAATTCCAACTTTCTCTGCCCATTCCAAATATTCGCGTTCAATTCAAAAACAATATCCACTAAGTCTCCCTTATTAATTTTTTGAAAAACTCCTTGTGCCTGATTAAAGCCAATTGCCTCATAAACTTTTCTCTGACCGCCTAATGGCTTTGACAAAAATATTTTCAAATGCTGATGATCATAACCAACAAGCTGAATATTTTCTACTTTTATACTTGTGGCGGCAAAAATTGGTTTTGGATTTCCTAGTCCATGCGGTTCAAGCTTTTGCAATTCTTCATAAAATTTAAAATCAAGTTTAGAAAAATCCAGCGGTGCATCAACATTTATTGTCGGAATCAAATCTAAATCAGAGAGCTGCTTTGCCGCCAAATCTTCTAATCTATCAAAAAAAATTTCTAGATTTTTATTTTCAAGCGACAATCCTGCTGCCTGCTTATGGCCGCCGTATTCCAGAAGTAAATCTGCGCTTTTTGTGATCGCTTCAATGATATTAAACTGGGGAATACTTCGCACCGAGCCTGTACTTTCTTTTTCTCCTTTAGATAATATAAATACCGGCCGAGAAAATTCTTCGCAAATTTTACCCGCCGCAAGGCCTAAAATACCCAAAGGCCATTTTTCTTTGGCAGCCCAAAGAATTCGCCTCTCTTTTTTTACTTTACCAATTATCTCTTTTGCTTCTAAAATTATTTCATCGCATAATTTCTGGCGATGATAATTTTTTTCTTCTAAATCTTGGGAAATTTTTTCTGCTTCACCTGTGTTCTTTGTCGCCAATAATTTATAGGCAGTAGTAGCATGATCAATTCTGCCAGCAGCATTTATTCGCGGAGCAATTAAAAAAGATAAAGCGTAGGTATCCAAATTTTCTGGCTGAATCCCTGCCTTTTCCATCAATTTTGCAAGACCGATTCTTTTTGTTTTGCTCAATACGGTCAAGCCATATTTTACTAAAGTCCGATTTTCTGAAATCAAAGGAACACAATCAGCTACTGTTCCTATTGCTACTAAATCTAAAAGCCATTTTTCAACCCCCACACCAAAATTTTTGGTGTGGGGATTTTTCGCCTGCAAGAAAGCTTGAATAAATTTAAAAACTACGCCGCAAGCAGCTAATTCTTTAAATGGATATTTATCGCCAGATTTTTTGGGATTAATAATAATATAATCATCAGAGAATTTTTGATGAAGATGATGATGATCTAAAACAATAAAATCAAAACCCTTGCTTTTTCCATAATCAATTTCTTCTTTATTGGAAACACCGCAATCACAGGTAATAACCAATTTGATCTTTTTATATAATAACCAATCTAGAGCTTTTTTGTTTAAACCATAACCTTCACTCTGGCGGTCTGGAATATAAACTTGGCCTGATAATCCTAGAACATTTTTTAAAAAATCTGTGAGAATCACCGATGATGTTACGCCATCAGCATCGTAATCGCCAAAAATTGCCACCCGTTCTTTTTTTAAAACTGCCTGCTCTATCCGATCGCAAGCTTTCTCCATATCTGACAACAAAAATGGATCAAAAAGATCCTGGCCATAATCCGGATTAAAAAATTCATCTATTTTTTCTTGGGAAGTTACCCCGCGATTATATAAAAGCTGTAAAACTAAGGGATCAAACTCTGGAAATCTGTTGATAAATTCTTTTGGCGCTGGTGGCTGAAGATGCCAGATCTTTAGCATGGTATAAATTATCAATTTTCAGTTTACAATTTCCAATCATTGAAAATTATTTATATTATAGCATTATATTGCATATTCGCTCATTTTAATTTATCCGCATCCATCAACAACCCCGCGCCGATCAGGCCCCCGTCTTCCCCTAATTTTGCTTTTTTGATTTTTATATGTTTATTCTTCAAGAATAAATTCTTTTTAATAAGCGAATTCAAACCTTTATAATATGAATTCATTTTTATCCCGATACTTCCGCCAAAAATAATCACGTCGGGATCAAAAGCACATACTATATTGCTTATGCCAACGGCTAAATATTCTTTTGCTTGCCTGATAACTTTTGCCGCTTTTTTATTTCCTTGGCGAGCTTCTTTTTCAATATCAGTGGCGTTTAATTTTTTCCCACAAAGTTTTTCATATTGTTTTTCTATTGCTCTGCCCGATGAATACGCTTCTAAATGACCAAGTTTTTCGCAAGTGCACGCTCGGCCCTTAACTTCCACTGTTGTATGCCCCAACTCCGGCGCATTACCGCAACCTTCATATAATTTCCCATTTAGCACTGCGCCAGAACCAATTCCTGTTCCTAATGTTAAGCCTATTACATTTTTAAATCCTTTTCCCGCGCCAAATTTCCACTCTGCCAATGTAAAACAATTTGCGTCGTTATCAATTTTAATTCTGAGACCAGAAGCTGAAGAATTCCCTTGCTCTCTGGTTAATCTTGGGGATCCTTCGCTCCGCTCAGGATGACCTGCAGTCAATTTTTTGTGCAAAATTTTTAAAAGCGGAACGCCCCGCCAGGCAGGCATATTTGGCGAATAAATCACGCGGCCGGAATTTACATCAATTTGTCCAGCGCAGCCAAGGCCAATTGGATATCTCTCGCCTTCGCTAATTTTATCAATAACAGAAACAATATCTTTAACTGCTTGAGAAATTTTCCTACTGGTGCGAATTTTTATTTTTTTAATAACTTCCCCTTTTTTATTAACTAAACCACAAGTAATCTTTGTCCCGCCAATATCAAGACCAATAGTATATTTTGGCATAGATAGAAAATAACGAATAACCAATGACGAATGACAAAATAATAATCAATAACCAATAATCAAATATAAATTTTTAAATTTGTCCCGCTGCGCGGGATCCCGCTTTGCGGGAAAAATTGGAATTTATTTCGTCATTGATTAATTGGTAAATTAGAATTTTTTGCATTTCAAAGTTTTAAAACAGTAAAACAGTCAATAATCCAACAATTTGGCAATGTAACAATTTAACAATGCAACAATGCTACAATCTCTTTTGCTATCATCAACTCTTCGTTTGTCTTAATCGCAAAAATTTTAACGCCTTTGGAAGCCGAGCTTCCTAAAAACGGCAAACCGCGGCAGATTTCGCTCCGCGTCAGAGAATCGCCAGAACCTATTGCCCCAGTAAAAACCAATGCCTCTAATCCGCCCAAAATAGCATAATACGCGCCGATATATTTTTTAACTCTGTGGCAAAACATATCAAAAGCTAATTTTGCTCGTTTGTCGCCGCGTCGCAGACGCGCCAAAACCTTTAACCAATTTTTCTCGCCGCAAATAGCCAAAATCCCGCTTTCAAAATTTAAAATTTTATCCATCTCATCCGGCGTCAGCCTTTCTTTTTTTTGCAAAAATAAAGAAATAGTTGGATCAATATCTCCGCATCGTGAAGCCATAATCAAACCTTCTGCTGGCGTAAAGCCCATTGAAGTTTCAATTGATTTGCCATTTTTAATCGCGCATATTGAAGAACCTCCGCCTAAATGACAAGTAATAATTTTTAGTTTTCCTAAAGGTTTTTTTAATTTTTTTGCCGCCTCGCTGGCACTATATTGATGCGAAAGCCCATGAAACCCAAAACGCCGCAATGAATATTTTTTAAAATATTTTTCCGGCAAAGCGTAGCGAAAAATATATTCCGGCAAAGTTCTATGAAAAGCCGTATCAAAACAAGCAAAATTTGCTACTTTTGGCATCAGTTTTTGCGAAGCCTTAATTCCATCCAAATTCGGCGGGTTATGCAACGGCGCTAATTTATTATATTTTTCCAGCTTTTTCAATATTTTTGGCGTAACTTTTGTTGGTCTTGTAAACCAATCTCCGCCATGGACAATGCGATGACCAACACATCGTATAACGTATAACTTATAACGTGTAACGATTTTTTTTAAAGCAAATTTTAGTGCTTCTTCATGGTTTTTTGCGCAGCCCTTTTGACCAATATTTTCAATGTAACCGCTCTGAATTTCCCGAAGATTTGGCAGTTTAAATAATTTATATTTCAATGAAGTAGAGCCGGAGTTGATGATAAGAAGCATAAAATAAATTTCAAAATCCAAAACTCAAATAACAAATAAAATCCTAATGTCAAATGCCAAAAAAGATTAATTTTTTGATATTTAAGCATTTGTCATTCATTTAGCATTTGAACTTTGACATTTGGATTTAGAACCCGTAAAATACGTTTGATTTGAGAATATAACCCTCATTTAATCAAAATTCCGAAATCGCCCTGTCTCACTCCCGCGGCATTTGCTTCGTCTGTATCCAATTGACAAGCAAGACGGAAATTTTTATCTACTCGAACAACAATATTTGCAAAAACTAATCCCCTCTCGCCTTCTGCTTTTACAGAAATTAAATCACTATTTTTTATTCCTAGGTTCTTTGCTTCTTGCGGCGAACAATGTAAATGCCGCCATGCCACAATTAAACCTTCTTTTAAATTGATCTCACTTTTAGGTCCTAAAATTCTTATTCCCGCACTGCCGACCAAATCACCGGAAATTCGCAACGGCGGCAAAACACCCAAAATAAATCCATCGGTTTTTGAAATTTCCACCTGCGTTTTTGAACGCAGAGGCCCTAAAACTCTCACTCGTTCAATTTTTCCTTTTGGACCCAAAATCGTAACTGTCTGGACTGCCGCGAATTGCCCGGGTTGAGATAAATCCTTTATTTTTTGCAACTTGTAATTTTTGCCAAATAAAATATCCAAATCGGATTGTGAAAGATGGCAATGGCGGGCAGAAACTTCGAGTGGAATCTTCATTTTGTGCAACTTGCAACTTATAACTTGCAACTCAAGAGAAACTTGTGTTATAAGTTATACGTTACACGTTATAAGATTTAACTAAAGCCATTTTTTAAATTTAAAATAAATTAAAGCTAACAAACTTACTAAACCCATAAAAATTACAAATCCCCAAAAAGCAAAAGGATATGATGATAATGGTAAATATTTTAAATTCATTCCGTATAAAGAAGCAACTAAAGATAAAGGCAAAAGAATGGCAGTAAAAATCGTTAATATTTTAATCACATAATTTCTTTTATTACTTAAAAGAGCATCCGAAGAACTATAAAGCGTGTCAATAACTTTTTGTTGTGTCTCAATAATGTGTAAAACACGGTGATAATTAGTAAAAAGATCAGAAAAATAAGGTTTAAATTCCGCTCCCCAAAATTTTAAAACTTTATCTTGGACTGTTTGCCAAATAAATTGCTGTGGTTTTGCTGCTTTTATAAAATCAATGATATTAAATTTAATTTCTGCCATTTTTTCGATAACCCCTTCATCAAATTTGACGAAAATTTTTTCTTCAATCTGATCGATCTTTTTCTCAATTTTATCTAATTCTGGAAAAGTATCATCAAAAAGCTGTTTTACAATTTGATAAAAAAGATGACTGCTGGTTTCAAAAAACAAATTATTCTGATTTTTTTCTATTTTTTTAAATATTTCTTCGAAATCGCCGAATTTGCGATACCTTATTGTAATAAGTGCATCTTTGGTAATCAAAAAATCTACTTCCTGACTTACAATATGTGAGTTGTTGCCCCAGCTTGGAAAATGCAAAATCCAATATAAATAATTTTCGTAAGATTCAAAAAGAGGATGGAAAGTTGGATTTTTAATTTCTCTTAAAATAAGGGGGTGAAAATCGAAATTTTTCCGCAAAAAATCAATATCTTTTTCTTGCGGTTTTAAAATGTCAATCCAAGTTAAATTTTTAAGTTGAAGCTGGCGCATAATAGAGTGACAGTCACCTTTTTATCCACAGAAATTTTGGCTTAAATACAATAAAAGGTGTTGACAAAACTGAGTTTACCATGATTTTACCATTATTTTATTTCGAAAAAGACCGGCACAAATCGTGGTAACTCGCAAAATTATAATACTTTTTGGCTTATTTCAGCGAAGAAAAATACATGTTTTACAGTGACTGTCACTTTTAATATAAACTTATTGCTGTCATCTCTTTAGGCTTTGATATTCCTAAAAGTTTTAAAACCGTCGGCGAAACATCAGACAAAACGCCGCAGGGCGAAAAAACCGATAAATCAGTATTTTCAGAAGGCATAGCTAGTTTTAAGTGTGGTGCGGCCAAAATTAATGGCACAGGACTAGTTGAATGTTCTTTATCAACTTCTCCGGTAACTAGATTAATCATGATTTCAGCATTACCATGATCAGCGCAAATCACCACTGCTCCATTTTGCGAAAAAACTGTTTTTACAATTTTACCTAAACACACATCCATTGCTTCAATTCCTTTTATTGCTGCCGAAATATTGCCAGTATGCCCAACCATATCCGGATTAGCAAAATTTAAAATAATTAAACTATATTTTTTTGACAAAATCGCCGGCAGAATTTTTTCTGTCACCTCCAGCGCTGACATTTCTGGTTTTTGATCGTATGAAATAACTTTAGGCGAAGGAATCAAAATTCGATCTTCGCCTTGATATGGTTCTTTGTTTTGACAATTAAAAAAATTAGTCACATGAGCATATTTTTCCGTCTCGGCAATCCGGAGCTGCAAAAGCCCGGCGCGACTTATAACTTCACCTAAAACATTAACTACTTGTTCATGCGGAAAAGCAACATCGCAGGGCAATCCCTTATCATATTCTGTCATAGTTGCAAAAAATAAATTTTTAATTTTTTCGCGCGGAAATCCCTCAAATTTTTCGTCAACAAATGCATGGGTCAACTGTTTTGCTCGATCAGTTCTAAAATTAAAAAAGATTACTGCGTCATTGTTTTCAATTAGACCATCTTTATTAAGTAAAGTTGGTTTAAACTCTTCATCAAAAACTTGGTTTTTATAAGATTCCAAAATGGCCTTGCGGGAATCTTTAGCTTGCTCGCCTTCTCCTTTTACCAATAAATTATAAGCTTTTTCTATCCGATCCCAATTTTTATTACGATCCATGGCATAAAATCTACCAACCAAGTTCGCAATTTTTCCCAGTTTTACTTTTTTAATTTTTTTTTCTACATTGGCAACAAAATTTTTTGCGGCATCGCGAGGAGAATCGCGCCCATCTAAAAAAGCATGAACAAAAACTTTGTTCAAGTTTTGCTGTTTTGCTAAATCTAAAAGAGCAAATAAATGCCGGGAATGAGCATGAACACCATTTTCTGAAATAAGACCAATTAAATGCAATTTTGAATTATTTTTCTTTGCATGATTACATGCGGCTAAAAAGGCTGGATTTTGAAAAAAAGAACCTTTTTTGATCGCTTTATCAATCTTTGGCAATTCCTGATACATCACTCTGCCTGCGCCTAAATTCATATGGCCAACTTCGGAATTTCCCATTTCAAACGATGGCAAACCAACTTCCTCGCCCGCTGCCTGCAAAACTGAATGAGGATAATATTTTACCAAATTATCAAAATTCGGTTTTTTGGCTCTAAATACAGCATTCCCTTCGTGTGGAGGAGCAATACCAAAACCATCTAGAATAATTAAAGTAACGAATTTGTATAACACTGTAAATTATTTATTAC
>JBFLZX010000022.1:0-24119 GCA_040756075.1 Patescibacteria group bacterium
CAAAAACAAAACCGAAAAACTAAAAGATCTGAATGACGAATTTAAAAGAGCTAAATATTTAAAATAATTTTAACTAACATTGGTTAGTAATTGTGTGGAAAATTCGATTTTTCACGCAGGATCTAGGAATTATATAACTAAATTTTCATTGACTTTATTCCGTTTGCGCGAATACTCCGCCCCGATGTTACATCGGGGCGAGGTCGGCCTCATTTTTGAAGTTATCACGAAAATTAAAGTCTATATTTGTAGAATATAACAATTTTGAGGCGACAGCAACAAATCTGTTATACAAATAAAAAAGAGGTCTAGACCTCTTTATTTTTACAAAAATTATTTACCTAAAAATCAGCTAAACAAAACAAATGACACAATGCTGCTTTGGTTATACCGCAAATAATCTCGTCTTTACGAATCATTTCTTTCACCCTGCTAACAGTAAACCACTCCACTCTAAGAATTTTTTCATTTACATCAGGAGGAGTTATTCCTTGAAAATCTTCATCAACCTTAACTAGATAAACTGGGATTGCATGCGGATGAAATGTTGAATTTGGTCTGATATGTCCTAACAGTATTGATTCCGAAACAGGCGATCCTATCTCTTCATCAGTCTCACGTGCTGCTGTTTCTTGCGATCTTTCTCCCTTAAATGGAAAACCGCGCGGACATTCAATTGATAATGCACCGAGTTTTGAAAAATCGCTTAATGGAAATTCTGGATCATTTTTAAAAATCGGCCTTTCCACAATAATTAAACCTATCTCACCTTTTTTATTCACTGGCACGCAAATCGCACCAATTGGTTCGTTATGAAGAAACTGATCCCACATTGGCGTTCCATCATCTCTACAAATTACTACCCTGACTATTTCTCCCAGCTTTGGATTTTGTAAATCCCCCCCAAAATCAAGTCTCCAACCAACTCTTGTGACAAAATCAGGAAATTCCTTTAAAACTTCTTTAAGTCGTCTAATCCTCATCTTCACCTCCAACAAAAAAAGGGCTTTGACCGGCTCATACCGATCTAAATAATCTTACTACAAAAAAAATTCCCTGTCAGGAATCCCATTAATAGCGAAATTAAAAAATTAATTTTAATCTACTTTGCTGTTTGCGTTTTTAATTTAACTGTCTGAAGAATTTTATCTTTAGCAACAAATACCGGTCTTTGAACCATTTTCTTTTCTTCTCTTAATTTTAAGCCGTACCTCTGGCAAGCCGCGGCAACAATTTTATTAATTAATTTTTCATAAGCATAACCGCAGGCAAATGCTGCCGCTGGAAAACGCGAATGTTGTTTTGGATCAGGAATTAATCCTGGCAACGCATTAACTTCTAAAATATGGGGGCAGCCATTTTTATCCAGCCGAATATCTATCCGAGCTAAATCCCGACAGCCTAAAACCAAAAAGGTTTTTAAACTTATTTCTTCAATTTTTTGCCGCAAAGAATGGCAAATTTTGGCTGGACATTCTAGTTTATCTTCAAAAAGCCATTTTGTCTCATAAGAATCAATTTTATGAAATCCCGATGGTACATTACTGAAATCTACTTCCACAATCGGCAAGACCTGCGGCGGATTGTTTCCCAAAATTCCTACGGTAAATTCTCTCCCTGGCAAAAATTCTTCAACTAATGCTTTTTGATGATATTTTTTATGAATTTCTTTAATTTTTTCTTTTAATTCCAAAATTGATTTGACCACCGCACTATTTTTAATTCCCTTGCTCGAACCCTCGCTATTTGGTTTAACAATTAAAGGAAAATCTAAAGTTACTGCTGGCAAATCTTCATCTTGCGCCACGCTAAAAAAATTGGCAGTAGGAATTTTATGAAGCTTTAAAATTTCTTTTGCTCTGCTTTTATCTAAAGTTAAAGCCAGAGCAAGCGGTCCTGAACCGGTATAGGGAATTTGCAACATTTCCAACATCGCTGGAATCTGGGCTTCACGATCTTCACCATGCATCCCTTCAGCAACATTAAAAACTAAATCAATTTCTTTTTTAAGTTTTTTTAGTTTTAAATATGCTTCTTTGTTCGCTTCCACTAATCTCACTTTATGGCCATCTTTTTCAAGAGCAGATTTTATCCCAAAAATTGTTTCTGGCAAATCAAATTCAATTACTTTTTCTGCCTCGCCATTTCCCCAATAAGGATGAATACTTCTTTGATTAAAAGTTAAAGCAATTTTCATTTTTTACTCCTTGAAATTTCTAACAAACAACAAAAAATCCCTTTCTTAAAAAAGAAGCTTAAGGGATTTTAAATTGTTTTGGATATTTAATCTTTTTTTCAATTTTTTAAAAGGTCTTTTTGCCTTTTCCGTTATCTTGATTATATTTTAATGCGGTAAAAAAATTTGTCAAGGAAATTTTAATAAAATTTCTATGCTATCTGAAACTTTTATTGTGGCTTTTGCGGCAAACTTCCTTGATAAATAACTGTTTTTTGCCCCGCCTTTTCCTGCGCTTCTAAAACAATATTTCTTACCCGCTCGGGATTAGGAATATCTTCTAAAGTAAATCTTTGTACTGCCGCCGCAGTTTGAGCATAAATATTGCCGAAATGAAAAATAGATGGGAAAAATCCTTTAATTTCCACGGTTACATCCTGAACTTTATCCAAGCGCAATTCGGAAACAGTATGATGGAAAAATCCCCGCTGTTCAACATCAAGCAGACGGCGATCAGTAATAATCCAGGCATCTAAATACCAATCAAATATATCCTTAAAAAATAAAAGCCACCAAATTAAATAGTAAATAGTTATTCCTAAAATAATCAAAGAAAAATATGGCAATTCCTCAAATCCCGTAATTAAAAAAGTGAGAGCTAAAAATAATACTACTGGCGGAATCAAAAAATAAACTATTGATAAAATTATATGTAAAATTACCGCAAAAAAATGCCGCCGAACAAGTAAAATTATTTTTTCATCTTTTTCAATGCCGGGAAAATACATAAATTTGTGATGATTCGCGATTTTAAAATAACGCCACATCCCAATCAGCTTTTAAAATAAAAAAATGGGCCACGGCAATTATAACTAAAAATCCAATAAAATAAACTAGAATCAAAGGAAAAACAGCCTTCCCTAAATATTTAAATTTGAGAAAATGGCGTAAAAGCAAAAGATTGAAAATAATAAATACTGCCAAAAATGCCCAGAAAATATAGAGAAAAACACTAAGTGTCATGAATTAGGAATTAGGAATCATAAATTATGGGTTTTAGTCCCGACCCCGTCCCGATATAATCGAGACAAGTCAGGACTTATCCGTGATTCATAATTCTTGATTCTTGATTCTAATTTTTACAATAACTTCTTCTGATTATCCTCGCTCCATTTTTGACCTAAATGTTCGTAGGCGAGGCGGGTGGCGCAACGGCCGCGCGGAGTCCGACACAAAAATCCCCGCTGCAGCAAAAATGGTTCATAAACTTCCAAAATTGTTTCTTCCTCTTCGCTCGTTGCCGAAGCCAAAGCTTGAATTCCCGCTGGCCCGCCGTCAAATTTTTCAATTAAAGCAGATAATAGCCGGCGGTCAATTTCATCAAGACCGAAAGAATCAATTTCCAGGTTTAAAAAGGCGCTGCCTGCTGTTTTGGCAGCAATAACACCGTTGCCTTTGACTTGAGCAAAATCTCTCACTCTTTTTAAAAGCCGATTTGCAACCCGCGGCGTGCCGCGAGATCTTTTGGCGATTTCATACGCTCCTTCTTTTTCTAATTTTACTTTTATAATTTTTGCTGAGCGGTATAAAATCTTTTCAATATCTTCTTCGTGATAATAGTTCAGGCGGTAAATTGCGCCAAAACGGTCGCGCAAAGGTGAAGATAAAAGACCAATTCTTGTCGTGGCGCCAATCATTGTAAAATGCGGCAAATCTAAGCGCAAAGTCCGCGCCGACGGCCCTTTGCCAATAATTAAATCTAAAGCAAAATCTTCCATTGCCGGATATAAAACTTCTTCCACTATTTTTGGAATTCTATGGCATTCATCAATAAATAAAATATCACCTTCTTGTAAATTTGTTAAAACCGCGGCTAAATCTCCGGCTCGTTCCAAAGCCGGGCCGGAAGTTACGCGAATTCCCGCCCCCATCTCATGCGCAACAATATGAGAAATTGAGGTCTTGCCGGTTCCTGGCGGACCATAAAAAAGTAAATGTTCTAATGGCTCGCGTCGTTTTTTCGCGGCAGAAACAGAAATTTTTAAATTTTCTTTCATTTTTTCTTGACCGACAAAATCAGTCATTTTTTTCGGCCGTAAAGTCAAATCAAAATTTTGATCTTCATCGATTAATGCCGGGGCAATAATTCGCTTTGTTTCCGAAGGAAATTTTGTCGACATAAAATAACTTTTATACCTTAATTCTACCAGATTATTAAAAAATAAAAAGTCTTGACAAATCTTTTTTTATATGGTAAACTACTCTGTCCTTTTGAATCGCGAATATTAGCGATTAAATTAGCGCAAATTCGTGATTCTATTGTTTATTAGTCTGTAGGCAGTAAGGAAAATCTCAACCAAGGGTAAAATGGCCCTGCTTTTTTACAACCTGGGAGATTTTTCTTGTCTACAGACTTATAAACGGCAGAGTTGGGGCTTGCCTCTCTTGATTTATCAAGAGATTAACAAGTCCGCAAAAACCCCTCTTGGATTAATTAATAATAATAATTTATAATATGCCGAGAAGGGGTTTTTGTTTATCTGCGATATTTATCTTACGGGCAAATTTTTATTCTTCTTCATTTAAAATTTCTTCAAGCAATACTCGCGCTTGAGATGACGAAATTTTATCTTCCTGTAAATTTTCAGAAATTTTTAAATAAAAAACTTGGCCAATTTTAGAATTTTCTGGCAAAAGATTTTTTGGCAAAACAATCTCTTTATTATCCTCGGTCAAAAAATAAACTTTGTTTTCCAGAATTTTAACTAAAGTGATTTTTTTAGACTCGGGCATAAATCTTTATCCCACACCTTGCTAGAGTACCCCGTCTCGATGTATCGGGGGGGATGAATGGCTATAAATAAATCCTTGTGTTCCAATTTATCGGAACGCAAGGTGTGGGATTTATTAAATCGTCTTTTTAGTCTAGCAGATACTTAAAATCTGTAAAGTCTATCGCCCAATCTCTCGAATCAAATCATTATAAAAATCAGCTAAATAAATCTTGCCAAAGCCAAAAGCAAAGCCTTTAGGATTAGAAAAACGAACATACTCCTTTGGACCATTTTGAATGCCCCGCTTGCCTGATCCAGAAACAAGTCTTGTTTGCCAGCTTCCAAAATCAATCATCCTTAACCTTAAATTTCCTGCTTCTGAAAAATATAGATTTCCATCAGGGCCAAATTTTAAATATTCTGGAATTGAAAGACGAGCTGACGACAAAGACCCTTCAGCGTAGCCTGCTAAATTCGGCCCGCCCACCAAAGTTGAAACTTGGCCAGTTGCTAAATTAATGGCCCGAATAGCATGATTATATTTGTCAGCGACATTTAAATATTCTCCAGAAGGAGACAAAGCCAAACTGTAGGGTCCGCGAAATTGAGCCTGCGCCGCTTGCCCATCAGCATAGCCATAAGCTCCAGAACCAGCTAAAAGTGAAGTCTGTCCAGTCTTAATATTAACTTTGCGCACGCGGTTATTTGAAGCATCAGCAATATATAAACTTTTTCCATCGCTTGATAAGGCTATGCCTGTTGGACGATTAAAATAAGCGCAACCAGAAACACCTTTTTTTGTTTCATTTTGGCAAGGACCGCCTTCGACATAACCGTTTTGCGATTCATTTGAAGAGTTAATCTCGCCTGCACCAGTAATATAAAAGGTTTGTTTAGTTTTTACATTTAATTTTCTTATTCGATTGTTATTTCGATCAACAATATATAAAAACTTTTCATTGCGGCTCAAAGTAATTCCTGTTGGATCAGAAAGTCGAACCTCCTCGCCTGTTCCCTCAGTATAACTATCCATTGGATGACCGACTAAATGATCCAGTCTTTGCTTTTTAAAATCATAAACAAAAATCTGATTGTTGGCTGAAAGATACATTTTTTGTTTCTTTGAGATAACTAAATCTTTTGGCTGGCCAACTTGAGCTTTTTTTCTTTTTCCCATTTCAAAAGCAAAACGATGTTTTCCCGCAAAATGCACAGCTGATTTTCTCTTCCCTTTTCTTCCGAATTTATAAATACTTGCCCCGCCGCTGTATAAAATATAAATCTGGGGTCTTACAACTTCTATCTTTCTCCGAGCAATCTTTGTTTTTTTGCCCTTTTTAACTTTTTGCTTAATAACTTTTTTTGTCTTTTTTTCTTTAATTAAAACTTGAGAAGGATAATTTATAAGTTCTGTTTCTAAAATTTTATGCAGCCTTTTAGTCTTTAAATTTCCCAAATTCACTCGCCAAAGCCGATTCCAAACGCCATTGTCGCTTTCAACGATGTAAAGATTTTTTTGCCACACTGTCAGTCCCCCGAAATCTTTCGCCCCGCGGAATAAAGTCAATTTTTGGCCAGAAGTTAATGAAATGCCGATAACACCTTTTATTCCTTCACTTGCAACAAATAACATTGTATCACCCCAAGCAAGCTTTCGCGGCAAAGAAATTTCTGCCACTGTTGTAAACCCTGCACCAGCTGTGTTTGAGCGCAAAATACGATTGTTGCCAGTATCAGCAATGTATAATTCATTGCCCCGGATCATAACATCGCGTGGTTTTTGCAGGCCGGAAAATAAAGTATAAACAACGCCAGTATTTTTATCATATTTTCTGACTTTACCTGAAGCTGTATCAGCAACATAAACATTTCCTTGGCCATCCACGTCAATTCCTTCAGGAAAGCTAAAAGTGGCTTTATTCCATATCCCGTCGCGTGAGCCAAAATCGCCAGTTCCCGCTAGAGTAGAAACTTTTTTTGTTTTTACGTCAATTTTTCGGATAACATTGTTCATTGTGTCAGCAATGTAAAAATTGCCGTATCTGTCTTTGGTAAAATCCTGCGGCGCGTCTAAATAAGCAAATTTTGCTTTTTTTCCGTCGCCAGAGTAAATTTTCCCTAAATAAGTGGAGGTTTGGCCAAAGGCGGCAAAAGATGACTGCGGCAAAACCATTGCCACTGCCAGAAAAAGTGTAAAAGAGGTTAGAATGATTTTTTTGAGCATAATTCAAATAATAAATAACAGACAACAAATAACAATTTTACATCTCGAACGGAATCGAGAAATTGTTATTTGTCATTTGCTGATTGTTCCATTGATTTAATTATACCAAAATTTAAAAATAAAAAAAGGACGCGAATGATGCGTCTTACAATCTTCAAAAAGATCTAATTGTCACCTTTGCTCCAGCCTGCTCAAACATCTTAGATATTCTTGAAAGATGATTAGATTGCGAAACTTTATATTCTACTAATACTACCTCCATCTCACTTAGATCGCCGGAGTTTAAATTCTCCGAAACTGAAATATTTTCGATTAAAAAATCTGAAATAATCACTAGCATTATTTTGCCCTTGCCATATTTTGCCTTTAAATCCTCTATTATTCCTAATGCCAAGGCAGGGATTCTAGTAAAATCCGAACAGTCCTCGAATTTTACTGGCCCGCCTTTTCTGCGGCAAGGAAATTCTGTCTTTTTCCCATCTCTCGGCCGAAAAGCAAAACCAGAAAGCAACTTGCCAACTTTATCTAACTCTTTGGCAACTTTTGCCAAAAATTCTGCTTCGCGCGATTTCTCTTTTCTTCTCCATTCGTTAATTTCCTGATTGTATTCTAATAAAGTTTTTGTATTAAATTCTTCTATCTCTCTATTATAGGCCGAAAGTCTATCCACACATTCCCACTGTTTTGGTCCTATCATTCCACGCAAAGTTGGAGTGAGTTTTTCTTCTGTATGAACCTGGCAATCTATTCCAAATCTTTCTCCAGAATTTAATCCCAGTTTTTCCGGGTAAGGAATTTCCGGAAGCAAAGGAAAAATCGGTAAAGAAGGTAAAGCGGGTATATTCTGGCATTCAAAAGATACTTCCACAACCGGAAGAGCCCCATACCCTGTCAAGGTTCCCAAAGGAATAGTTTTAACAACTATTCGATGATAACTCTTTTGAAAAGTTTCTTCGACGAAATCAAGGCATCGATCTCTTGTCAACTTTAAAATTCTTTCTTTTTCTTCTTTTGAAATCTCTATATCTTCCCAAAGGCTGGCTGTTTGATCATAGACACAAATAAAATAAAACGGCTCGCTACAGTTATATGAAATTTGAGAAACTTCATCAATTTTCTTTATTTCCACTTTGTCTAAAGGCGGGGATTGACGACATTCTGATCTTGTATCAAATGGCTGACAATCCGGCGGTCTAGTTGATCTAATTCCAAAATACCATGCCGCACCAATACCACCTGCTGTTGCCAAAAAAACAACCAACAAAATAATCGCAGTTTTTTTCATTTCTTCCTCCTTTTTTTATTGAAAGGACCTTCCTTTTGGCTTTCAGTTTTGAAAACCAAAAGAAAAGTGAGAATTTGTAAAAACAAATTCTCAAAAGATTAGTAAATTTCTCTATATTTTTTTATCATCCCCTTCTTTATTATCTTTCTTGTGATTCAGATATTCAAGATAATTTTCTACTTCTTCAATCAAAATCGTGGGATAGTGCCAAATTGCTTTGTCCTGCCAAACACGCTTATCCGTATTCATCAGCACCCGCGGAATTGAGGGCCTACGGAAAATCCGCTCACAGAGAAGCCGCGGCAGAAGAAAAAAAGCCAAGACTAAGCAATAAGCAATGATCCAGAGAATATAACTTCGCAAAATTCCTAACCCAAAAGCCAATAGCATCAATGTCGCGGCAAAGAAAAGAACCGCTACTATCAGGAAAAAAACAGCCTTTACCAGCCAGATGACTCCAGTTTTGAAAGAGATGCCAATTTCCATCGTCCCTTTCCCTAAAATCTTTGCCCCTTTTCTGGCTGCATTAGTTGAACGGTTATTGAAATAATCGACCCTCTTTCTCCACCATTTGGAAGTTGTAATCATCAAACGATGAAAACAATACCCCATAAAAATCGGCGCACCAAGACAGCTTAGCAAATAATAAACATAGCTGATAAGAGTTGATCCCTTTATCAGCTCCGGCAACCACCCTGTCTCCCGCTGAGCACGGCTAATCAAACCCAAAAACTCAATCATCACAATAATAATGATAAAGATAAAAGGAATAAGAACTTTAACTATCCCTACTTTCTTTTCTTCTAACTTGGAAAAAAAATAATGGAAAGAAAAAGCTTCCAGAATCAACAAAAAAATTATCAATCCAATTAACCGAATATCATCAGCAGATTTTATTTCAATATTCTTGTTAATATTCTGCACCTCAATAATTCCTTCAATGCCTAAATAGATATTTCCCCGCTGGACGTATGCTGCTAGCAAAACAGCTGCCAAAAAGAAAATGGAAACAAGGAAAAGTCTTAAAAAAGTTGGTTCACGCTTTCCCCGATTATAACCGCTGCTGCTTTCTGGAGGAGAATCTCTATTATTATTTTCAGAACTATTTTCTATCTTCTCCGATTTCCTATTAAATATCCTTCCGGCTAATGACTGTTCACTGCCTTTGCCATAAAACAAATTATGCCAACACCCAAGCCACAAGCCACTTATCATTTTTAAAAGCTGACCAAAATGATATACCAAAGTAAATTGGGAAAAAACCGTCATCGCGCCCAAAAAGACAATTACCACAACAATTAATATCTGAACGATTCCCGGCAAACTATGCCACCAAGAAAAATCAAGCGGCTGAATTTTCCAAAACTCTCTGCCAAAAAGGCCGGCTAAAAATCCAGAAGTCATCGCACCCTCCTCGTCTTTTGATTAAATGAACTATCCCCATTTTCTATTTTCTCACCCCATTTTTGGAAAAATAGAGACAAAAATTGAAAAACAACCCCGCACCAAATTTCGAATAAATCCCACACCTTTCATCCCGATCTACCCCGATGGATCGGGGTGAATCGGGACGAAAGGCTCTAATTTTTTGTCCCCAAAGCAAGAGAGGCTGTCTAAGAATTTAACTTTTAGATGGATTGACGAAATGAGTGAAGCGAATTTCGTTATATATTAGCCAAAACAAATTTCACTTCATTCAATTTGTCACTCCAATCAGTAGTTTTTAGACAGCCTCAAGAGTGGTGGGGTATTTTAAAAAGTGTGGGATAAAATCTTTTCTAAGCTTTTAGTTTTATGCTCAAAATCGCCTACGGCTTAGTTACTTTATAAATCAGGTTTATCTGTAAAATTGGTGCGAGGTTGTTGCTTATACCAAAAATTCCTGCGTCGCTTCGCGCGCTTTCAAATTTTCGACAAGCAACAAAAAATCAGCGCGATTTTGCGCTGATAAATAAATTTTAATTAACCTTTTGCGAAGTCAAACAAATCTTTCCTTCTCCTTGCCTATCTAAACATTGAGCTAATTCATCAACCGGCGCAATAAGCTCTCCTTCGCTTTCCCAAAAAGTTATGATAAGCTTCGCTCTGTCAAAATAGTTATCGAGATATTTTCCCCATCTTTCTTCTTTTTCTGTAGGAAAAACTAAACTTAAAGTTAAAGTACTTATCGGTAATATAGGAAAAACTAAACTAAAAGTACTTGTCAGTAATCTTGTCAGTAATAATGGAAACAGCGGAATTCCTTGATCAAGTTTAGCAATCCCAAAAATTTTGCCAATCACATATTGATCCATTAAGTAATTTGCCGTGTGAAGGCTTAAGGCTTTTAAAAATAAGCAATTGTTATCTTTTTTATCTTCCGGAACACTAAAAGCCAAAGTGTAAAGCAAAGCCGCAATTCGATAATATAAAAGCGAATCTTCGTATTCTTTATAAGCAATGAATCCAGCTCCAGCAACAACTGAAATAACTACTCCCAAAACCGCGGCTTCCGCGCTTCCAGCCGCAACCCCAGCATAAGCAATAATTCCGCCTTTTTGAATTTCCACAATTCCCTGCCCGGCAAGCGCAATAAGCTGATAAACAAAATCATATTCCTTTTTTGACAAAAATTCTTCCATTCCTTTTTGATCTTCTATGACTTTGTATAAACTGCCGGCTGGCACAAAGCAAGAAGAAAGAGCATCTATTAAACACTCTAAAATTTTTCTTTCTTTAATTGCCTTGGCATAAAGTTCGGCTTTTTGATAATCGGTTAAATTCTCCCCGAGACTAAAAATCACTGAAGCAACAAAAAAGGCGTTGCTTGAATTATCCAAAACCCATTTTATTGGAATATATTTGCTTACTCCAGAAAATCTTTTAAGCACCTCACCCAGCCATTGGCCAAACGGAGTTCTTAAATCTTTTGGCGCTTGAGCTTCAGAAAAAGTGCTTAATAAATCAAGCGCACCGCTAACTGGCGCCTCCACTTCTTCATAATCCAACATTCTTGCTGCCAAAAACCCTAAAGCCAAATTCCAATATTTTTCTTCTTCTGCTTCGCATTTCTCTAAATATCCATCAGGGAAAACAAAAGGGAAAACAAAAGATATATCAGCAATATCAACAATATTTGGCACATAAACATCGCTTGTGTAGCAAAAGGACAAAAGTTTTACTTTTTCTGGAATATTCGGAGTTTTAAGTAAAGAATTAAAACCGAGTTCTTTTTGTTCTTCTTTAATTTTATCAGCCAAAGCGCTTTCCTCATTTTGGCAAATACGATAGTCAGTAATTCCCGGATTGCCGCAGCATAAAATTTCGCAATCTTCGTCACTGCCGGCCAAACAATTAAATTTCATATTAAGGACAATACTGTTAAACTCTTCTTCAGGAAGGGAAGCGGCCAGCACGCCCTGCTTTACGCATTTTATAATACTAGCTAGGCCTTGCGTATAATAATTCGGCGGCCGGCTAACACGAACTGGATTTCGCATTTCTTCCCAAAACCATTTGTTTAAATCTCCTGGCTGGTAATCACCGGTCAGTGGATTTGGCATTGCGCGGGAAGAACCAGAAAGTCTTGCCATATTTTCAAACATTGTTTTAAAAGATCCGCCGAAAAATTCTTTCTGATTACACTCGTCAACTAAGCCGTAAGCTTGGGATACGCCTTTTACACATTCCCGCATCGCGCAAAGGCCTTTGGCGGTTTTTACAATTTTCGGATCAATATTTTCCTGTTCGTCATCGCAACCAAAAATCAAAATAGAAAAAACCATAATTAAAAACCAGCGGCAAATTTTTGTACTCATCTGTCCCTCCTTGGCCAGTTAGAAGTATATGTAATCGTCGCGCCTGCCGACGATTTAGTCTAAACTTAAATCATCGGTATAAACACATTGATTTCATAAACTTCTAACTGGCCGATGTATGAAAAGAGCTAACTCTTTTAAAAAACTTCGATATTTTAAAGGCTTTTAAAAAGAGGAGACGTGGCGTCTCCTATAAAATGCTATGGAATATCAACTAAAGCCAAATTTTTTCTTTCTTTTTGGGAGTCTAAGACTATTTCGAATTTTAGGCGTAAGAAATTGCTCCTCGTCTTCATCTATAAATCCATATGGCATCAATTTTTGGTGATTATAACTATAGCCGCTAGATTGAAGATCTAACTTTATAAATTTTTCTAGACTCATTGCTTGTTTTTCCCAACCTCTCATTAAGTTAGAAAAATTATTCAATAACTCTTCTGACGTGGCTTCACCATGTCTTATTCTCCATAAACAAACGGATCTTATAAAACCCGTTGGAGCGCGTCTACCTTCTCGAATTAATTTCTTTCTTATTTTAGCTACTAAATTCATTGGTATTCCTCCTGATATAGAACGAGCCTCTTTCTTCCCGCCAGAAATTGCGTAATAAGGCATAAAATGTTTAGCCGCGCAATTTTTTCTTGAGGCTGGCGGAAAGAAAACCGAGGAAAGAAAAATCTCTCCTCAAAAAATCACTTATAAAATCCAGTTGAACCAAGAAAAGCTAAATAAGCATTGAAATTCGGAAAAACGCCGCAAACGCTGACATAAGGAGAAAGAGAATGGACAGATTTCACTGGTCTTTCTTCTTCTTTTACAGTTTCATTATTATCTTTTTTGCTTTCTAATTCACGAACTTCCGGCGATTTATCGCACATTTTTCCCTCCAAAGTCAAAAGAACTATTTCCATTTTCTCACCCAGTCTTTGGAAAAATAGAGACAAAAAAAGAAAAAGCCACAAAATCGTGGCAATTTGAAAAATATAGTAGTCTTTTGCTTTATTTCAGCCAAAATTCCATAGCCTTAAAAAGTGACTGTCACTCTTAATTTCTTTTTTCGATTAAACCGATATTTAATCCATCGGGTTTAAAAATTAAAGAAAAATTAGAAGCAAGACCGCCAGAAACAGCAAAATCAATTTTTTTGCCTAAATATTTTTTAAATGCTTTAACTAGCGGTCTGACAATTTTTGAATCCATTTGATTGCGATCACGATAAATCACATCTGAAAATTCAGAGGCCTCAAGACGTATTGTCTCTTTCTCAAAAAATTTTTTTAAAATCCGCAAAGTTGCTTTCGTAGAATGTAAATCCCGCGAGGAAAGCGCTTTTCCTTTAATATAAATTTTATTTTCCTCCAAATCGCCGAGCAGATCAAATTCATTTATGCGCTTTTTAAACTCTTCTCGGGAAAGCAAAAAGGTTTCGGTCCTGCCGTTTTTAATTAAAGTTTTAATTGTATATGCTCCGGGCACAACAAAAGAAGAATAAACATTTTCTGGAAGAAATTGCTCAATTTTTACTCCCTCGCTCTCTTGGCCATCACACCAAGAAGCATATTCGCAATAAAGCGACTGGCCAGTCAATTCTTCAACTTCTTTTTGTGATTTTTCAATTATTCTTCTTACTGTATTATAAGACCCAGCAACTAAAATATCGCCGGTAATTCCTTCGGAAATTAGTTTTACTCCTGCTCCCAACTCATTGAGTCTGCGGGCATTGCGCGTCAGAATTGAACAAACATTATCTACTTGAGATATTACTTGACCTAAGATTTTAGCAAAACTTTCACATAAATTAATTCCTTTAAAAAATTCCTGAATCTTGTCAAAAACATAACCAGTGCGGTAAAGTTCATAAAAGTGTTTTACAAATTCAGAAGATAAAACTACTGAAGCTTCGCGGTATTTTTTAAATAAAACCATACCTGGCGATTCTTTCTCTGAATAAGAAGGCTGTAAAAAATTAGGCGCTTCCTTAAAATCTTTTGGCAAGGTTTTCTCAAAAGTTTCTTTAATAAATTGAGCAAGATAAGTCAGTCTTTCATCATATTTTATTTGGGCTTTATAAATATAACGCAAGGGGCACTCTGAACCATTATATAAAATTGCATATTCGAGTGCCCAATGCGACTCTTGCGGTAAATTATTAAAAAGTTCATTTAAACGAACTGTCCGCCAAGCCATTTTTTCACCAAAATTATAATAAGATCTTGGGTCGTCTATTCCAAAATCTTTATATTGATCAAAATAAGCAGGGTCTTTTTCATGATAAAATACAATAGGATATTGCGAGTCAACTAAAGAAGTCAAAATTGCATAACCGTCATCAAATGTTTCAATGGCATAAGAAGCCGCTTTCCAGCTTAATTTTACAATTTCTAAAAATTCTTTTTCTTTTAAAAGCTTTTCGGTTTCCATCTTCTTCCATTTTTTAATATCTTCTTTTGTGCAGAATTTATACCATAAAAAAATACCGCAGGAAAGGGCGGTAACTACTGCTTGGGTTGTATGCCAGCCACGAGCAATCGGTCCTTCTTCTAAAATTTCTATTTCAATTTTTTCGCGAACCCCTTTTTTCTTTAAAAAATTTTCATAAATCTTTTTTACCTTGTCATTCCAATATGCTGATGGCTCTGTTTCTTTAAAAATATTTCTTTCTGGAAAATAATTCCTTTTGCCAATAAATCTAATTAAGTCGCCATTGCCGTTTTCATATTTTTTAATTCCGATATAGTGGCGTCCTGGCAATTTACTGGAAATTCCAAGACCCCCAATTCCAATAGAATAAATTGGCGTCCAAAGCAAGACTGAAGGACAAGAAACAATCAAAGGATAATGCGAAAAAAAATCTTGATAGACTTGAGGGTGTTCTTTTTGGAGAATTTTGGAATTAAGATGGTGGTGCAAAAACATAAAAATATCAATTAATAATTTTTCTAAAAAACAAATTTAAAAAATAGCGACAAAAAATGATAACGGATTTTCTTTAATTTACCTTTTCTTCTAATGATTCTAAAGTTTTATATACTCTCATTGCCCACGCGGTTATTTGATCGCGTTCAATTCCAATATCTTGCCGCCAAAGATTAGAAACTTCTTTATTTCGGCATTGCCGCGAAAGAATATTAAGACTGTCAATCAAGGCATTATGAGCTATTCGTTGCTCTTGATCTGAAGTTTCAATTTCTTCTCGATTAGAACTTCTAATTGCCTGCTTCCGTCGTTCTATTATTTTGCCGTATCTTAAAATACTTGATTTTATATCTTCGGCAAATTTCGCCAACTCTGGATAATTTTCAGCAATTTCTTCAATTGTCTGAAAGACTTTCCAGGCTTTTTCTTCAAGTGTTTGGTCTGTTTTCTCTCGCTGGGTTTTTTCTTCCCAGCTTTCTCTTAAAAATGGCTCGCCGCGATAAGCAGTCATAAATTTAAATTAATTCTTCTTTGTTTTAATTTTATCACAAATATTATTTTTTGCAACAAAAACGCAACCTAAAGGTTACGGCTACCAAACATATAATTGCAATAATTGTAGCCGCAGGCTTTTCGAAGCGAAGCGGAGATTCCGACTTTATGTCGGGAAGCCTGCGTAATTTTCGCGAGCTAAAGCTCGCTAATCCTTTTCTTTCTTTAAAATTAAATCATTTTTTAGTCCTAAAGAAAAAAGGGATTTTAGCGCGACCCTAACGAGGAATCCCTTAAACCCCGACCAGACGTACTGCGGTCTAAACCGCGTTGTATCCCCACCCTGCCGCCTGATAAACAGGGTGGTTCTTGGTGTGCTTGATTTTCACCTCCTTGTCATGCGTAGCATGACTACATTATCGCACAAAATGCAACTTTCAGCACCTCATATTTACCATTAAGTCGATATTTTCAAAAACACCTAAAATTTACCAAAAAAAGAATCAAAAAAACTTTTACCTCTATTTATTATCTTAAAAGATCAATTTTAAAAATTCTATATTTTGGTTTTCAAACAGGATATTGGCTGACATCAGCCCAGAAATTAATGAATTCATCTTGAGATTTTTAAAACTTCGGTATTTGTTAAAATCCGGTTCTTTTGGCTTAAATAAAAGGAAAAGATTATAAGATTTTCTCAAATTCTTGTCTAGGGTTAAGGCTTGGTATTTGAAACTTAATTCGATATGTCGTACAATGGAGGTTGGAAATTAGAGATCGGAGGTTGGATTTATATGTCTAAATCAGAATTAGAAAATTTAATCGTTGATTTTCTTGACTATTGCGAAGTAGAGCGAAATCGCTCGCCTCTTACGGTGCAAAATTATGATCATTATCTGCATCGCTTTTTGGAATTTACAAAAATTACCAAACCCCAACAGATTACTTTAGATTTAGTCCGCAAATACCGGATTTTTTTAAATCGCTATAAAGACGAAAGAGAGAGACCGCTTAAAAAAATTACCCAATCTTATCATGTGACTGCCCTGCGCGCCTTTTTAAAATATTTGGCAAAAAGGGACATTAAAACTTTGGCGGCAGAAAAAATTGAATTGCCAAAAGTGCCCTCGCGGCAAATAGAATTTTTAGATTCTGAAGAGTTAGAAAAATTAATGGCGCAGGCAGATATAAAAACTACTAACGGTTTGCGCGATCGGGCAATTTTAGAAATGTTATTTTCCACTGGCCTTCGTATCGGCGAATTAGTCAAACTTTCCCGCAGCGAAGTTAGCCCAAAAAAAGATGAATTTTCTGTTGTCGGCAAAGGAGATAAAATACGAGTGGTTTTTATGTCTGATCGGGCAAAGCGCTGGCTGGAACTTTATTTGCGCAAACGTCAAGATAATTTAAAACCACTTTTTATCAATCATCCAAAGAGCAAAAAAATGGAAGGAAAAATCCAGAATTTAAATTCCCGCCGGCTGACAGTAAGAAGCATTGAACGGCAGATAAAAAAATACGCGATGTTAGCGGGGATAAATAAAAAAGTCACCCCTCATGTTTTGCGCCATTCTTTTGCCACTGATCTTTTGGCAAACAATGCTAATATTCGCGCCGTCCAGGCAATGCTTGGTCACGCTAATCTTTCCACTACCCAAATTTATACTCATGTGACAAATACAGAACTAAAACAAATTCACAAAAAATTTCACGGGAAAAACCGAAGATAAAATACAAACACAATAATATTAATAAAAGACCGAAGTGTATTTTTACACTCCGGGGATGTATTAAACAAAAAGGCGGGCCCTGTTAGAAGTCAACATAATTTAACGCGTTTTGATTTGCTAACAGCATTTGTTTTAGGGAAAAATCAAAATTCTTCTATCCTAGTAAACTTCTAACAAGGCGGGCAGTACATATCCCCTGAACCAAAATGGTAGTACTGGGATTGACTAGCCCGCCACGTAAAAAGTCTACATTAATAACAAAATTTTGATTATATATTTAGGATTGCCTTGGTAGGACAATCAAAACGCGGCTATCCTAATAGACTTCTAACGTGGCCTGCCACCTTTTATTCTAGCATAAAATCTATTTCAAGACAAGATAAAATTTTGTTTAACAAAAATTAACAAAAATTCTCTTGACAAAGTTTTTTAAAAGAGTAAAATAAAGATGGTAGTGCTGGGAGAAAAACCCAAACCAAGAACGCCCTATGATGTTAGCCATCAAGGGCGTTTTGTAATTTGTCGAAAAAATCAAGTCCGAAGGACGCCGATTTTTTCGTTACAAATTACAGCCCCGCACCAATTCTTGAATTAAGATTGTTAATAAAATTAATTAAGCCGCAGTCCCGAAAGCTTTCGGGACGGAGGCGACTTCCGAGCATAAAACTAGAAAAAAAGAAGAACCTTGTCGGAATTGGTGCGGGGTTATATAATAAATCAGAGGGCAAAGAATAAAAAACAAAGTGAAAATAATCCACTTCAAAAACTTAAAATTCATCCCAGCCAGTCATGAGGAGAAAAAATCGCCTGGCGTTTTAAAAAAGATTTTATTGCAAAAGAAAGATCTAACCAAAGGCTATGTCCAAATGATAAATTGGGCAAAACTGCCGCAAGGTAAAACCTTCAAAGCCCATTATCATCAAGATATGGAAGAGATTTTTATAATCTTGTCTGGTAGAGCAAAAATAAAAGTTGGCAAAAAAACTGCGGTATTAAAAAAAGGCGATACAATTATTATACCGCCAAAAAATCTTCATCAGATGAAAAATATCAGTAAAGAAAAAGTTGAATATATCGCTATTGGCATCTCGCAAGGAAAAGGCGGCAAAACAATAGTTATTTAAATTTTCCGCACGATACCTCGCCTGGCATCAACTTCAATAAGTTGACCATCGCGCAAAACTCTTGCTGCAATCTTTGTTCCAATAACACAAGGTTTTTTCATTTCTCTTGCAACAATCGCCGCATGACAAGTAATGCCACCTTGATCAGTAACAAAGGCTGCGGCCTGCTTCATCGCTGGCAAAAGCGAAGGCATAGTTTGCACGGAAACTAAAATATCGCCCTTTTTAACCTTCTTAACATCTTTAAAGCTATTTACTATTTTTACTCTGCCAATTGCCTTTCCGCTATAAGCAATATTGCCTTTAAATATTTTAGTTTCTCTTTCTAATTTTTCTTTTGGCAAATTTTTTTTAAGAAATTCCTCCATCTCTTTGCCGGTGAAAATTTTCATTTTATTTAAATCAATCACCCAACACACTGAAGCATTATATCTTTTTTGCAGTTCTTTCTTGTCCGGCAGTTTTTTATTCTTTAACAAATCTATAAATTCAAAACGGTTTAAGTTTTGCAAATCTTGATATCTATAATTAAATTTTTTAGCTAATTTTTCTAAATTCAAATTTATTGCACAAAAAGTTAAAAACATTAATTCGGCGCGGAGCAATTTTGCGAAATTAAAATCTCAGGCAGTTTTGAAAAGGTATTTTTCCCTGCCATTTAAATGTAATTCCTTAAGTAATTTATTTTGAATTTTTATTAACTTTTTTAGATCAATAAAATCTTCTAAATTTTCCCGCTCTTTTTTATTTTCTAAAATATTTCTAACTTTTTCGATTAATCTTCTCAAATCAATTTGCGGACCGAGATGACCGTATTCTATCCAGGAAAAATTAAAAAATAAAACTACTTAATAATTTTAGAATTTCCGGCTGATTATTTTTTAAAAATTTCACTAACTTATCAGTCGGCATTTTTGAAAATTCTTTTTTAATTTCTACTTTTTCAATTTTATTACAAATTTCTAATAAATTTTTATTGGCTAAAAATTTTTTTGTTGGTAGGGGAGATTTGGTAAGAATACCAACATAATCGCCAAGCGACTTTTCTAATTTATATTTTTTAATTTTTCCCTTTATAATCTTTTCAAGTAAATTAGAAAAATGATGATGCTGTAAATCAGATGCTATTACTCCGAATCCTATGCCGTGAATCTCAAAAAATAGTTTAATAATTTTTTGCCAAGTTTTTGCAAAAAATGGGTTGTTTATTTCAAGTTTATCCAAATTATCAAAGACTTTATAACATTCTTTATAAAGATCTATTCCTATTTCTTTTGTCTTTTTAATAACCTTTTTGCTATAATTCTTATCTTCTGAAATTTTTTTGGTCGCTGAATCAACTATATATTTTGCCAAATCTTAACATTACAAAACCATTGCTCCCTATTTTTTCTGAAAACTAAATAATTATCTCTTAAATTAGGTAAATTCAGATATGCGGCGGCGATTTTATCAGAAAATGCCTCTTGATTTAAAGTAATATTTAAAAAAGTAGCACCTCCCTCTTCTTGACCTAAAATATATTTGTTTATCATATAAAATTAGTTTTCATTTAAAATTTTAGATGACAATCACTATCAATGATTATCATCGTGCTAAACGAAAGAAAATTATTTCTTACTTAATATTTTCAGGGCATATTTCACTTTTTTACCAATATCTTTAATTTCATTTGGCACCTGCCGCAAGGCCTGGCGCACTTCATTTTCTTTATATCCTAAATTTTTTAAGGCAGAAACTGCGTCATCAAAATTTGCTTCACCTTCTTCGCCTTTTTCTGGCAACAAATCAATTTTATCCTGCAATTCAATGACAAATCTTTTTGCTTTTTTGCGGCCAATACCTGGCACTTTATCAAAAAAATCCACATCACCACGCGCAAGAGCAGATTTAATATCCAAAATCGGCGCTTCAGACATAATTTGCAAACCGGCGCGCGGGCCAACGCCCTGAACTGAAATAATTAGCTCAAAAAATTCTAATTCCGGATAGGTCAAAAATCCATAAAGTTCTTGAACATCCTCGCGCAAACGCAAATGAGTAAAAAATTCGGCTTCGACATTTTCTTTTTGCTTTTTAAGCAAATTATAAGTCTTAGGAGTAATAAAAATTTTATAACCCAATCCCTTAACATCTAAAATAACAAAGTCGGCATTTAAATATTTAATTTTCCCCCGAAAATAGGAAAGCATATGTTTAGAATTTCAAATTACAAAATCCAAATGACAAATGAAATTCAAAATGACAGCTTGGTGTCATCCTGAGGAGCGGAGCGACGAAGGATCTCTCAACTTGTTTGAGAATAATCCTCACATTCGTGAGAGATCCCTCAGGCTTCGCCTTCGGGATGACATTTTCAATGTCATTTAGGCATTTGATATTTATTTGACATTTGAGCTTTGACATTTGGATTTCTCTTTCTATTCTATCACTTCTTCTGAAATTGAAAAGCCCTGCAATTTTACAGGGCTTTTAATTATTTATTCGCAACTCGTAGATGCATCATACTTTATTTCTTCTCTTTCTTGTGTTCCTCAATTGCTTTTACAACTTGACCATCGGTTTTTAATTCTTCAATAAACAAAATATGGTCTTTGTTTAGAATCATCGCATCTTTTGGGCCGTGAAGTTCTTGCCCTAGTTTAACTAAATTGAATTGCGTTTCCCCAGCTGCTTCTTCTATCTTTTTTTCGCCGGTTTGCAAGGCCTCGTTGCTTTGCAAATAATAAATATCACTTAAAACCGGATTCTTGCTTGTCAAATAACGATTAAGATGACCAAAATAAACTTGGCCATTATCTAAAAATACGGCATAATATTGGTTTTTATTCATTACATTAGGAAAAGAAAGAGTTTTTTTCGCGAAACTGCTTATAACTAAAGTCGCGCCAAAAATAACTGCCGCAACAATAGTAATGATTACGGTCCAAAACAAAGCGGGATGATGTTTTGGTTTTGATTTTTTGGGAAAAGGAGTGGGGGTCATAAAGTTAGATGTTAGCGGTTAGATATTGGATATTAGATAATTAGAATTAATAATACTACTATCTATCATTTATTATCTAGTATCTAATTTCATTTTACCATATTTTAAAAAGAATTATAATAGAGTTGTGGATAAATAATAGGTAATAGTTGATAGTTCATGGTTCATAGATAAACAGCCATAAACTACAAACTATTAACTATGAACTAATAAATGATATTCAGGCTTTGCTCTAAATTCAAACCCGCCGGAGATCAGCCAGAAGCAATCGAGAAGCTGACTGCCGGCACAAAAAAAGGTTATCCTTTTCAGACGCTTTTAGGCGTGACAGGTTCAGGCAAAACCTTTACCATGGCCGAAATTATTGAAAAGACACAACGGCCAACTTTGGTTATTTCTCACAATAAAACTTTAACTGCCCAACTTGCTTCCGAATTTGCCCAATTTTTTCCGCAAAATGCCGTGCATTATTTTGTTTCTTATTATGATTATTATCAACCCGAAGCCTATATTCCCCAAACTGACACTTATATTGCTAAAGATGCAAAAATCAATGACGAAATTGACCGCTTGCGCCATGCTGCAACTTCGTCACTTTTATCGCGGCGCGATGTTATTATTTGCGCTTCTGTCTCTTGTATTTATAACTTAGGTTCGCCGCTTGATTACCAAAAAGTGCGAATTATTTTAAAAAAAGGTGAACGTCGGGAGCGCGATTTTGTTTTAAAACAACTTGTGGCAATTAAATATACACGAAATGATGTTGATTTTCATCGCGGCACTTTCCGCGCTCGCGGTGATGTTTTGGAAATTTTTCCTGTCTATGCCATCTCAGAAATTATCCGGGTGGAATTTTTTGACGGTCAAATTGAAAAAATAACCAAATTAAATTATTTAACTGGGGAAAAGATAAAAACCTTATCAGAGATTGAAATCTATCCAGCCACCCACTATGTCGCGCCAGACGAAAAAATGAAAATGGCGCTTTTGCAAATTAAAGAAGATCTAAATTTACAGGTTAAAGAGCTAATCCGCCAAAGAAAAAATTTGGAAGCAAAAAGATTGCGCCAACGGACAAATTATGATTTGGAAATGATGAAAGAAATTAGCTTTTGCCACGGCATTGAAAATTATTCCCGCTATTTTGATGGCCGCGCGCCTGGCCAGCCGCCTTTTACTTTGCTTGATTATTTTCCAAAAGATTTTTTGCTATTTATTGACGAATCTCACCAAACTGTGCCCCAGCTTGGCGGAATGTACGAAGGCGATAAATCGCGCAAAGATATTTTGGTTGACTTTGGTTTCAGACTCCCGTCCTGCCGTGACAACCGGCCTCTTAAATTTCTTGAATTTGAGAAAAAAATTGGCCAATGTATTTTTGTTTCGGCTACGCCGCGTGAATATGAAAGAAAAAAATCAAAACAAATTATTGAACAGCTAATTCGGCCGACTGGATTATTGGATCCAAAAGTTGAAATAAAGCCTACATCAGGCCAAATTGACGACTTGATTTTAAAAATCAAAGCGCGAGTAGTAAAAAAACAAAGAGTTTTAGTCACTACTCTAACTAAAAGGTTGGCAGAAGAATTAACTGACTATTTGTTAAAACAAGACGTCAAATGCCACTATTTACATTCAGAAATAAAAACTTTTGAGCGCCTTGAAATCTTGCGAGACTTGCGTCAAGGAATCTACGATGTAATAGTTGGCATCAATCTTTTGCGCGAAGGTCTGGATCTACCGGAAGTTTCTTTGGTCGCTATTTTAGACGCAGATAAAGAAAGTTATCTACGTGACAGCATTTCTTTAATCCAAACAATAGGCCGGGCTGCCCGGCACACTGACGGGCATATTGTGATGTATGCCGATAAAATTTCGAAATCAATGAAATATGCGATTGCTGAAACCCAGCGCCGGAGAAAAATCCAAGAAAAATATAATAAAAAACATAATATTATACCGCGATCAATTAAAAAGGAAATTTATGAAACGCGGCTTGCTGGAATAAAAGAAAAAGAAATCCTGCCCAAAATTGATTTTGAAAAATTATTAAAAAACAAAAAATCAGTTAAAGAATATTTGCATGACTTGCAAAATCAAATGGAGCTTTTTGCTCAAAATTTAGAATTTGAAAAAGCTGCTAGAGTACGCGATGAAATAAAAACAATAAAAATGTGGCTAAATAAGAAAAATTTGACAAGTAAGTAAAAGTGTGCTAAGATTTAAAGTACTTTGAAGAGGGGGAAATAATGAAAAAAATCGGAATTTTGTTATCTTTAGTTTTTGTATTTTCTGTAAGTTGTGCAGGGCAAATAATAATTAAAGAAAAAGGACCTCATATCGGCAGATCAGGGTCCGGAATTACAAAATGTTATGGTTATGGAACAGGAAGAAGATGCGAAAATTATCGATTTTATCCTGCCTACTGGAAATCGCGATATCAAGGATATAATGTCGGTATTTGGCCACATTGTCCAGGCGGAAAAATTGGGTATACTAAGTCTGATGGAACAAGAGTAGAATAGAAATTAATAATAATTAACTCTTGTTTTATGATCGCATTACTTAACCAAATCCCATCAGAAACAAAGATTAGAAAGCATTTAAGGAAAATA
>JBFLZX010000023.1:0-23776 GCA_040756075.1 Patescibacteria group bacterium
CATTAACCAAAGACAGCAAGAGCTCAAAATCAGATGCTAGATATTAGATGTCAGGTAAAAAGAGCTTAATATCTTGCCGAGGTGTAAATCAAATTTTTTGTCGCTTTTTGATTTATGTTCTCCTTTGGTAGGGGAATTTTTTATAAACGGCAGCGAGGGAGAAATGAAAGTTTACTTTCATTTCGACCAAGTGAACCGTTTATATAGTGGAAAGGCGAAGCCTCCTTATAATACTTTATGACTAAAACTCGTGAGCAAAAAAAGGAAATTATTAAAAATCTTTCGGATAAAATTAATCAGGCAAAAACAATTATTTTTACTAATTATCAAGGCTTGAAAGTCGGCGAGATGACGGATTTGCGCAAAAAATTAAAAAAAGAAAAAGCTGATTTTCAAGCGGTAAAAAATAGTTTGGTTAAATTATCTTTTTCGAAATCAAAAAATAAGGAAATAAAAAGCAAGATTTTTGATTTAAAGGGCGGAAAGGCAGTAGTTTTTGGCTATGAAGATGAGATGACACCGGCAAAAATTCTTTATTTATTTTCCCGCCAGCACAAAGCCTTAAAAATTTTAGGCGGCATTTTAGACGGAAAAGAATTGGCAAAAACCGAGATTGTATCTTTGGCGCTTTTGCCATCAAGGCAAGAGATTTTGGCAAAAGTTGCTGGGAGTATTGGTGCGCCGATTTCTGGATTTGTAAATGCGTTGACTGGAAATTTAAGGAATTTGATATATATATTACAGGCAATTAATAAAAAATAAATAAGATATTAGATATAAGATGTTAGATATTAGGGAATTTTATAATCTAATATCTAAAATCTAACATCTAAAATCTACAATATGGCTGAAGAAAAAAAACAAGAAAAAGCTTCAAAAACTGAAGCAAAAGAGGAGAAAGTTGAAGTTCCTGCCAAATTTAAGGATTTGGTAGAAAAAATTGAGAAAATGAGCGTTTTAGAACTTTCAGAATTAGTGAAAGTTTTGGAGAAAAAATTTGGCGTCTCGCCAGCTGCACCAGTTGGGGTCGTTGCCGCGGCTCCTGGCATTAGTGCTGGTGCACCGGGAGCAGAACCAGCTGAAGAAAAATCTGCCTTTAATGTTGTTTTGAAATCCAGCGGCAGCCAGAAAATCGCGGTCATTAAAATTGTGAAGGAAATAACCGGCAAAGGCTTAAAGGAAGCAAAAGATCTTTGTGACAAAACCCCTTCGGTCGTTAAAGAAAATGTAGCCAAAAAAGACGCGGAAGAAATGAAAAAGAAATTAGAAGGAGCTGGGGCAGAGGCGGAATTAAAATAAGTTTTTAAAGCGACAGTTGCCGTTAAGGCGACTGTCGCTTTTTTAATAGAATGTTTAGAAGAAATATCATTAGTGAATTTTTAATTATTTTTGTTATAATATTAATTATTGTTTTTGCCATTTCCAATTTTTCAACAATTTACAGTTTAGTTTATTATCAATTTCAAAAAAGCGTTCCGTTGCAAAATAATAAAGACGGAACGCTTTTAAAATCTTATAAAAATAAAATAATTATTCCAAAGATTTCTCTTATCGCGCCGATAATTTTTAGCGGTTTACAAAAAGCAGAAATTTTAGATAATTTAAAAAAGGGCGTTGTATATATACCAAAAGGCAAAAGCAAGGAAAAAAAGAACGGAATTTTATTAGGTCATAGTTCGAGACTTCTTTATAGTCCAGGCAAATATGATATTGCTTTTCTTTTTCTCTCTAAACTAGAAAAAAGCGATAAAATTTTTGTTTATTTTGACAATAAAAAATTTACTTACAAAGTTACTAAAGAATCAAAATTTTTTTCTGATTTATCTTCTTTAAATCTTAATAAAAAACAGCCAACTTTATATTTAATAACTTGTTGGCCGCCGGGAACGAATTTGAAGAGGCTGGTTGTAGAGGCGAAACTAACGAAAAATAACCAATAAACAAAAAACAATAATCAAAATTGGTGATTGGTTATTGGAATTTGGTGATTAATTGGTTATTGTATCTTGATGTTTGTATTTAAGTGTTATTTTTCCAACTTTACTTCCAGCAACTTCTTATCCGTTAGCAAATACATTTTTTTATCTTTTTCTTTAACATAAATTCCTTGAAGTTCCGAAAATTCGTCAGAAATATATTGATTTTTTAAGCTGCCTTTTTTATCCAAAACAATAACACGTTTTTCTTTTGGATCTAAAATATAGATAAATTCACTATCAATATTTGTTATAATTTTTGTCGGGCTGGACAAAGGTATTGTCAGCTTTGGCATGGTAAATTCTTCTTTTTCGGCATTAAGAAATTTTAAAACCTCGCCGTTTGCTTTCAAAATATAGACTGAACCATCAATTGCAAAAGAGGCCGCATTTTTAATATCCAGATTTTTTTTATCTAAAAACCATTCGACCCCAGGAGTATAGCCAGAAATTATCCTTTGATGGCGCCAAAGCTGGTTATCCGATGGAACAAGAAAATAAAGTCGTTCGGCGTATGATTGCATATCTTGCGGCAGAGCACTCTCGTTTGCAAAAGTAATGTCAGAAGTTTGAAAATTTTTCGTTTCAATAATAAATTCGTATAAATTAAGCTTTTTTGTTAAAAATAAAATTGTATTTTTTGTTTCATTTGCGGCTAAAAGCATAACCTCTTTTAATTCATCATTTTTAGCGAATAAAGAAAACTTTTTAGCTTTTTCATCAAATTTATATAAAGTGGTTTTTTTGGAATCAAAAACAAAAATAGCATCATTTACGGCAATTATATTGCGAGTTTCAATTTTTGCTGCTTCTAAATCAACTAGGGTTTTAACATCTTTTACTCTGATTACTTTGTTTGTTTTGTCAAGGTTTTCTTGGATTTTCAAAAGTAGTTTTTCTCCCTCTTCTTTATATTTTTTTGAAGGCAAAAGATCTTTTTCCGCTATTTCTTTTGTTTCCAAAAGCAGTTTTCCCGCCTTTTCATAATCATTATAGATTAAGGCATTAGAAGCTTGTTTTTCTTTTTCTTGGGCAAGAGACAATGCTTTTTCATATTGGAGATTCAATTTTTTATCTTTTTGTTTTAACGAGGCGCGGGTGATATTGATAGTTAAAGTAATAATAAAAAGTAGAGCAACAATCAGCAGAACGCGTGAAAGAGGAGCAAGATGACGAAATTTCTGTAAAAATGAGATATATATTTCTTTTAGAATTTTTATAAGATTTAAAAAGAAGGTGCTTTTTTCACCGCTAGCAAGGCGGAATTTTACCGGGCTAGTCTTTTGAGTTTGGTCAATTTCTTTTTTAGGGTTAATTTTATTTAATAATGACCTTGTAAAATTCTGCATTTCTTTTAGGTTTTTGCTCATTATCTCCTTTATCTTTGTTAAGCCGGATTTTGCACTAATTTGCCTTGGTAGAATTTCAGCAGTTTTTTGAGAAAGCAGAGGCTTTGGTAATGTTATACTTGGTGTAATAGTATGTGGCCGGGCCGGCGTTTTTTCAAAAAATAACTTTTTTTCGTTAATTTTTAAAATTATAAAACTCATTGGTTCAAATTCATTTGAAATATCAGAAAGAAAATCTTTTTTGGCTTGGATAACTGTTGGTTTTTGAATAATTCTTTTGATTTTTTCCCAAGAAAAATATTCTAAAACATGCGGTGTGGCAAAAAGCAGCTTATCATCGTCTTTAAGATTGCCGGAAATGATATTAACGAAAGTTTTCATTATTGAAGGAGATTTTTGGGAAGTCAATCCTTCGGTAATATTAATTGTTTCTTTGCCGCGAAAAAGACAAGCAAGAGTTTTACCGGTAGTGGTAAGATGTATTTGATTATCATAAATTACTGCGATTAGGGCATGAAATTTATTCAGCCATTCAATGTGTCCTTCTTCTGCCAAGGCAGACATTGTCTGATTGGCCCGAGATAAGGCAAACTCAAAATTTGTCGCGATATTTTCTTCTTTTCGGAAATATTCGTGTTTTAGAATTTCCGAAAGTATTTCGGAAATTTTTTGAGCGAGTGCCCTTTCTGTATTAATTTGTAAGATTAAAAAAAGTGTTCCTAAATGCGGCTTATCTTTGTTAGTAAAAACATAATTTTTACAGAAAGAAGTTATCGATGATTTTTCGAAAAAATCAAAATTGCAAGTTAACATTGAGTTAGATGTTAGATGTGAGATATTAGATATTAGAGATAAGTTTATCTAACTCCATTATATTTGAAAAAATTAGATTTCGCAAGTTCTGGTAGAATTTTTCTTGCCAAATTTATTCAATAGTATATAATAAAATATAATAAAAGAAAATTATTATTTTTTGTTTTATTTAAGCCATGAAAAGCCATCTTGAACACTTATTTGGTTCAAAAACAAGGATCCGCCTTTTGCCGCTGTTTTTATTTAATCCACAGCGGGAATTTTATGTTCGGGAATTAACGCGGAAAATTGGAGAACGGATAAATTCGGTACGGCGGGAATTAGATAATCTAAGCAAATTAAATTTGCTTACATCAAGGTCCCGTGATAAGCGTCGGTACTACCGGTTAAATTTAAATTTTATTCTAATCAAAGAACTTAAAGCTTTGATTTCGCGCGCTACTGCCTGGCCGCAGGAAAGATTATCTCGTGAGATTAAAAAAATTGGCAGGTTGAAATTTGCTTGTCTTTCAGGGTTTTTTACCCAATCTTCTTCTAGATGTGATCTTCTTTTGGTGGGAACTGTCCGTCGGTCTGGGCTTGAGAGATTTATAAAACGGTTAGAACGCGAACAAAACCATGAAATAAATTATACCGTAATGAGCGAAGCGGAATTCAACTATCGCCGCGATTTAGACGATCGTTTTTTAAATATAATTTTAAATAATGAGCATATTGTTTTGATTAATGAAATCTTAAAAAAACAAAAATCTCCCACTTTTCGCACAAGGCAATTGAAGAAATGACGCGAAAGCGTTTCTTTTTGAAACCAAAAGGGGCAAATTTTTTTAGATTTATTTATATTTATTTTTGACAATTTCTAAAGCCATTTCCATATCCCGAATAGCTTGGGGCGGAAGATGATATTTTGCCTTGAGATAAAAAGGAAATTCTGGTAGATTATCCCCATCTGATTTTTCTAAGAAACCCGATTCTTTCAAAAAATCAGTAATTGGAATTTCGTAGAGGTAGGAAAGCCGGACTAATGTCTCTATTCCGATAGACTTGAAGTTACCTGATTCAATCCGAGAGAGGTAAGATGGAGTAAATTTTGTTCTTTTAGCTGCTTCCCGGATACTCAACCCTAATTCTTTTCTTAGTTTTTTAAGGTAATCTCCTAATTTAATCATTTTGGAAATTTTGAGGAATTTTGGCATTTGTTTTCTGTGGATAAGTAGGTTAATAATATAAACGGAAAGTTATTCAAAGGTTGTGGATAACTTTCGACAGAGGGGGGGGGGGGGCTTATTATTAGTATATTTACATTAAAAAAATTTGTCAAATGTTATACTATTGGCAACATATGATTCTTATAATATAAAAAATGCTTAGATTTGAGCTTAAAAACTTTTTGAAAAGTAAACTTCCAAATTTTCAAGTAACAAAATATATATTATAGGAAACAAAAGAAAGCTTTTGATTTTCTCTTGACAATCTCTTGATCCCTTTAAAATAAAATGCTAGAATATAAATGTAGTGAAATTAATTTTCGTTTATGTGCCACTACTTACTTTTTGTTAGGAGAGAGAGAGAGAGAGAGAGAGTAGAGATCGCCCTCCTGTTTTTTTAGTTAGTAAAAATTTAGGCACATCAAAATTTAATAAATTCAATCTTAAAAGCCCTTAATTGTAGTTGGACAAATTAAGGGCTTTTTTTAGTTTTTAATAAATAGCTGAAGGGGGTGCAGGGGGCTTTATAGCTTTTAAAAGCTATAAGATCCAACTACACCTGCACCCCCTTCAGCAATCTAAGTTTTTTAACAGGTGAAGCTTGAAGTTGCGCTTTGGGGGTAAATTTAGATCAACATAATATAATAATTTTTCAAAATAATTTTGTCAATGGTTTTTGTGAATTTACGGATTTTCTAAAATTAATTCAAAAATATTAAAATGAACTATCTCGCAACAAGCTGCAAGGTATTAGATGTCATTTCGAGCGAAGCGAGAAATCTCATAGCCGTGAGATTCCTCGACTCCCCCTCGACTTCGCTCGGGGTCGCTCGGAATGACCCCGAAGCAAGCTTCAGGGAATTTAATTATTCAAAAGAAGGTCGATTTTAAAATAATCTATTAAAGAAAGGGGGTGAGAAAAAATGGCTGTAGAAAAAGCAATCGCTAGCTCCAGCTTGGTGGAAGTGGTTGACCGAATTCTTGATAAAGGAGTGGTTGTTGATGCTTGGGTAAGAGTTTCTTTAGTTGGTATTGAACTTTTGGCAGTTGAAGCAAGAGCAGTAGTGGCTTCGGTTGAGACTTGGTTAAAGTATGCAGAGGCTGTTGGTCTAACTGCTACTGCTGCCTAAGCTTAAGAGCTAGTCAAGAATTTAGAGCATCCTTTAGATTGAGTGAAAGCACTAACCCTTCGAATTCCTCAGGGTTATCTCTTCGAGAGCCTGAGGGCTCCTCAGAGCCTCGAAGGCCTGAGTAAAATCGAAGGATAAAAAAGTCCTTTCACCAGGAAAAATCCTCAAAATTTAAAGTATGTCCTAAATTTAATCTCGCGAATTTTCACTAATTTGAGCACGAATTTCACGAATAAATATTAGTGATATTGGTGGCCATATTCGTGTAAATTAGCGAAATTATGAATAATAATTTTAAAATTGCCAAAGATATCATCGCTTCTTATGAAGCTCGGCTAAAAGTGGTTGAGAATATTGTTGAAGATACGAGAAGATTATTGGAAGAATTTAAAGCGAAGAGAGAAAAAATGGCTAAGGAGTTAAAGGAAGCCTTAGCTAAACACGAATCTCTGAGAAAAAAAGATTTTGATAAAATGATGGAAGATATTCTGGCTACTCAAAAAACGCGGGAGGAAAATGTAAAAACAATGTTAGCTGATTTTCAAAACGAAGAGATGGCAGTTGTCCAAAGCTTAAGAGAAATGCTTAAAAGAGGAGAAAAATTAAGACTCAAAGATTTTAAGAAAACTTTAACTAAAATTAAAGAGAGACAAGAAATTCGTCAAAAAGAAGCTCCCCATCGAATGGGCGAAGAATTAATTCAAATGCAATCAGAAGTAAAAGAAATGCTTGAAAACTTTAAAAAAGAGCGGGAAAAAGTAGCCCTGGAATGGAGAAGCCTAACAACTTTAATGGCTAATAAACAAAAATTAAATATTAAGTCTTAACTTAATAAATTATAGAAGTCTTATTTTTTAGAGAATAAAGCCACTAAACTATGCCAAAAATTAAAGCACTCAAATCCAAAACAATTACTTGTGCTTTTTGTAACGGAAAAGGGAAAGATCCTTTTGGCATTCCATCAAAAATGTCTCGCTGCCAAGTATGTTGGGGTAAGGGCGAAATTGCCATTGCCAACATTCCGCACGAGAGATGCTCAGCCTGTAATGGAAGGGGAATTTTTGTTCATCATCGATTGCCCTGTTCGGTTTGCAAAGGAAAAGGAGTAGTTCCAAAAGACAGAAGAGCGGGACAAAAAGGAATGGATATTGAAACTGGACTTCCGGCAATTGGTAATTATTAAAAATAAGTTAAAAAACATAAAAGGTCGACTTTTTTGATTTTTGTAAATTTTATTATTAAATAACTAAAACACAAAATCAAAGTTAAATTCAAAAGATTTTTATTTTGATATTTAATTTTTGATTTTGAGCGGAACGAATATGGCTTACGCACAAGAAATGAAAAATTTAGTCGCGGAAATCAAAACCGGGCATCGAGACAGAACGCAGTATGTCAAAGATGTTAAAAGAGAGACCCGGGAGTTAATTGCCCGATTTCGAGGGGAATTAAAAGAAATGGCCAGAAAGCTTAAAGAATTTCTGGCAAAAAGCGAGGCAACAAGAAAAGCTGATTTCAATGCCATGATGAAAGCTATTCAAGGCCGAGTAAAGGATATTAAGGGAGATACAGCTGATCTTTTAGCTCGATTTGATAAAGAGATGAAAGAATTAGCTACCGAGCTAAAAGAATTTTTCAAAAAGAACGAAGCATCGAGAATGGCTGATTTCAAGGCAATGATGAAAGATATCGTGGCAGATATTGGAGCAATCAGAAAGTCAGTTAGGGGTTTACTTGCTGACTATAAAGCTGAGAGAAAGGAAGCAGCGGGACATTGGGTTTCTTTAACAAAAAAAGGAGTTCCGGTAGTTGAAAAAAAGAAAGAAGCGCCAACGGCAAAACCAGAAGCGAAAAAGAGAGGGAGAAAGAAGAAATAACTTTAAAAATTCCAAATTACAAATCACAAATAAATTCCAAATTCCAATAACCGAATGACCAAAACGTTTGTTTGGAATTTAGAGTTTTGGTTATTGAGATTTGTTTGGAATTTGGGTTAAAGGCGACCCAAAGGAGCCTTTAACGGGCAACTACTTTAAAATATCTGTTAAAAAGAAAAGTTGCCCAGGCTGCTTGGGATTTGAGATTTAGGGACTTTGGCTTTTAAAAAAAGGCAAAGTCTAGTATAAGGTCGACAATTTATATTGGGTTTTGTTAATATTAAATGAAAGGTTATGCCTTATTTATCACCAGAAGAAGAGCAAGCTGTCATTGAACCTCGGCCGACCACCGATTTTGTTGAGACTTATTATATTAAGCGATTGACTCACCGAGCTTTGAGTTATCTTAAAATTGGAATACCTGTTCATTTTCGAGGTCCAACTGGAACTGGTAAAACTACTTTAGCCTTGCATGTGGCAAGCAAAATTGGGAGACCAGCCGTGCTTTTGCATGGAGATGAGGAGTATAAAACTTCCGATTTAGTCGGAGGAGAACATGGATTTCGTTATCGCTATTTAAGAGATAATTTTATTGCCAGTGTTCTAAAAATTGAGCAGGATATGTATAAGCGCTGGATGGATAATCGTTTAACTTTAGCCTGTAAGCATGGCTTTACCCTAATATATGATGAGTTTACTCGTTCAAGGCCAGAAGCTAATAATATTCTTTTATCAATTTTGCAGGAAAAGGTGATGGATTTACCTTCTCAGAGAGAAGGAGAGGAGACTCATTATCTAAAAGTTCATCCTAATTTTTGTGCTATCTTTACTTCTAATCCCGAAGAATATGCCGGGACCCACAAAGCTCAAGATGCCTTGCGAGATAGGATGGTGACCATGGATTTAGGCTATTTTGATCGAAAGACTGAAGTGGCAATAACTCAGACAAAATCTGGTCTTCCCAAAGAAGAAGCGGAAAAAATTGTTGAGATAATCAGAGGGATGAGAAAAAGCAATCCCTGTGAGTTCCCTCCAACTGTTAGAAGTTGTATTACTCTTGCTAAGGCATTAGTGGTGAGTAAAGGAAAAGTCTTGGCTTCTGATTCTGTCTTTCGAGAGCTAGCTCAAGATATATTAGTTTCCCAGACTACAAGATCGCCCTGGTCTCTCCGTCGAAAGGAGATAGAAAAATTAGTTGAAGATTTAATCAAAAAATATTGCTAACTCGCGAATATCCACGAATTTACCTCGAATCTCCGCTAATATATTCGTGGAAATTAGTGGTATATTCGCACAAATTCGCGATTGTATGAAAACATCAATAAAAACCCTTCAAGAAATTAGTGGCCTTCCTGATTTAAGGACATATACTGGTCAAGTTCGAAAAAGTGGTAAACCAGCTCTTCCGACGACTGCTATTTTAGATTTGTATATCCGAAGGAATGAAAGGGATAGATTAGTAAAAGAATTAAAAAGATTAAAAAGAAGAAAGGTGCAGCTGCAAAGAAGATTGGAAGATGTTGAAAAAGTAATGACAAAGCTTCTTACTAAAGCCACTGAAATGGCAGTAGAAATAAGAGGAACTCCTAAAAAAGAAAGGGGCAATCCGGGCGATAACCCTGGCGATGAAGGATTAAAGAAAAAAGGGAAAACGGTTTTAGGATACTAAACCTTGCTTCGCAAGGAAGCACCAAATCCAAAATCCAAAATCCTAAATTCTAAACAATGTTAAATGTTCAAAATTTAAAATTCAAAACTGTTTTGAATTTAGATTATTTGAATTTTGAATTTGTTTAGGATTTAGAAATTAGGATTTAGAATTTTCATTGTGAAGCAGTGGCAGCATGACGACGAACGAACAGAAGGTTTTAGAAATAATTTGGGATTGGGGAGGAGAGACTTCAGTTGATATTATTGCCAGAGAAGCAGGCATTAGTCTTGATTATGTCCGGCTAATTTGTGAGAGCTTGGAAAGGGAACACTGTATCGATTTTTTACATTCAAAATTGTCTAAGATAAAAAGTAAGGGAAAAATATTGGTGGCAGAAAAAAGAGGCCAGAATCCCAGAAAAATTGTTGTTCCTGAAAGGCCGGGCAAATTTGGTTTAGGTAAGGATAAAAGGGGAAGGTGTATTTTAAACTATGGTTAAAAAAAAGAAATTTAAAGAAGACAGGCAAAAAAAGGATCGAACTAGAGAAGATTTAAAAAATCTTGAAGATTTACCTTTGGTTGGGGGATTATTTAAAGGATTGGAGAAATTTATTGATTTAGCAGAAAAAGTTGAAGAAGCGGGAGGAGAGATTAAAAGAAAAGGTGAGATAAAAGGATTAGGAGGAGAAACAAAAGGAATTTATGGGTTTTCAATTAGAAGCGGAATAGGCTCTTTGCCCCAAGTTCAGACTTTTGGTAATATTCGACCAGTCCAGAAAAAAACTGGAAAAAAAGAAATAAAAGTTGAAGAAATAAGGGAACCACTTGTTGATGTTTTTGATGAAAAAGATCACATTTTGATTATTGCTGAACTTCCAGGAGTAGCAAAAGAGAGGATTAAGTTAGACCTTAAAGGAGATATTCTGACCTTGCGGGCGGAAAACGAAAAGAGAAAATATGCTAAAGAAATTTTGCTCCCTCATAAGGTAGACTTTGAGCAAAAAAAGGTAAATTTTAAAAACGGAGTCTTAGAAATAAAACTTATGAAGACTCGCTAATTTACACGAATTTACCACGAATTTCACTAATAAGCATTCGTGATATTCGTGGGTCAAACGCGACGAATAGGAGCGTTTGACGGGCAGCTACATTATAAATAATTTTTTATAAAAAGCTGCCCAGGGTAAATTAGTGAATATTTGCGATGTTAATTTTTAAAATTGCCGAAGCAGAGTCGAAAGATGTAGGAAGGGCTATTGTCAGATTGGACCCAAAAGATCTTTCAAAAATTAAAGGTGAAGTTGGAGATTTTGTCGAAATTAAAAATATTAATGAAAAAACAAAAGCTAATACCGTGGCTAAACTAATGCCTGCTTTTGAAGAAATGAGGGGCAAAAATATTTTGCAGATGGATGGAATTTTGAGAGAAAATGCAAAAGTTGGTTTAGGTGAAAAAGCAAAAATTAAAAAAATTAAGTTAAATCAAGCCACGGCTATAGTTTTGAAACCTTTGGCTTTTGAAAGTTCTTTTAACCCGGAAGATAGTGAATATTTAGCTCAGATATTAGATGGCACACCAGTAACTCGCGGGAATAAAATTAGAGCCACTTTTTTTGGAACTAAATTTCAAGATTTCGAGATTTTAGATACTAATCCCGAAGAGGCAGTTTTAATTACCACAAAAACCATAATTAGACTTAAGGGCCAAGGGAAAGAGAAAAGTCGAGAAGGGATTACTTATGAGGACATTGGCGGTCTTAAAAAAGAAATTGGAAAAATTAGAGAAATGATCGAACTTCCTTTAAAATATCCCGAGATTTTTAAAAGATTAGGAATTGAGGCGCCAAAAGGAGTTTTACTTCACGGAAGTCCAGGCTGTGGAAAAACTTTAATTGCCAAAGCAGTCGCTAATGAGACTGATGCTTATTTTACCTCCATTTCCGGTCCAGAAATAATGGGAAAATTTTATGGAGAGTCAGAGGGGAGATTGCGAGAAATTTTTGAAGAGGCCCAGTCAGATGCCCCAGCTATTTTGGCGATTGACGAAATTGATGCCATTGCTCCAAAAAGAGAAGAGATGGGAGGGGAAAAACAAGTAGAACGTCGGGTGGTTGCCCAGTTGCTTGCTTTAATGGATGGCCTAGAAGCAAGAGGAGAGTTGGTTGTCATCGGAATAACAAACATCCCAAATACCTTAGATCCTGCCTTAAGAAGGCCAGGCCGTTTTGACCGAGAAATTTCAATTCCCATTCCTGATAAAAATGGAAGAAAAGAGATATTAGAAATTCATACGCGGGGAATGCCAAAAGCTGAAAATGTTGATTTAGATAAATTGGCTGAGATTACCCACGGATTTGTGGGGGCAGATTTGGAAGCTTTAGCCAGAGAAGCAGCAATGTCAGCCTTGCGGGAAATTATGCCAGAAATTGAGTTTAAAAAAGAATATATTCCCTATAAGAAACTTTTGGGATTGGAGGTAACAATGGATCATTTCCGCCAAGCTCTTAAAGAAGTTGAACCTTCGGCTTTAAGAGAAGTATTTACCGAAATTCCTAATGTCAAATGGGAGGATGTTGGAGGTTTAGATAATATAAAGCAGATTTTAAAAGAAACCATTGAGTGGCCGCTACAGTATCCAGAGATTTTTGAAAAAGTAAAGGCAAAGCCGTCAAAAGGAATAGTGCTTTATGGAGCACCCGGAACGGGGAAAACCTTAATGGCCAAGGCAGTAGCAACTGAGTGTGGGGTGAATTTTATTTCAGTCAAAGGGCCGGAACTCTTATCGAAATGGATTGGGGAAAGCGAAAAAGGAATAAGGGAGGTATTTAAAAAAGCTCGTCAGGCCGCCCCCTGTATTATAACATTTGATGAGATTGAAAGTTTAGTTTCCAAAAGAAGCATTGGAGATTCTTCCGGAGTAAGCCAAAGAGTGGTCAGTCAATTTCTTTCAGAGCTTGATGGATTGGAAGAATTAAAAGGGGTGGTAGTAATTGGGACAACCAATAGGTTGGATTTGGTCGACGAAGCCCTTTTGCGACCCGGCCGATTCGATTTTCTTTTAGAGGTTCCAAAACCAGACGAGAAAACCAGGTTGGAAATATTTAAAATCCATACTAAAGGAAAACCATTGGCAGAAGATGTAAATTTAAAAAATTTAGCCAAAGAAACTGAAGGATTGGTAGGTTCTGATATCGAGGCGATCTGTAGGAATGCCTCAATGTTAGCGATAAGAAAATTTGTTAATCCCTCAAGAAGTTTTTCTCAAGAAAAAAAATCTAATTCGACAATGTCCAAGGAGAAAAAAGGGGACCATTTGTTCACCAATAGTCATGGCAGAAAATTAAAAATTAACATTGAGCACTTTAGGAAAGCAATTTCTGCTTTGTCTAAGGCGACAGCAGATCCTCAGAAACTTTAACAAAAAAGAAAAGCTTTATGACCGAGGAAGGTAAATATATATATTCTATAATTAAAGAAAACAAAGATCGAAGATTTGGTTCTATTGGGATAAATAATCAGGAGATACATCTTTTACATTATAAAGATATCGCGGCAGTAGTTTCGGATGCATCAGTTGTTAATTTTAACCGTTTGAATAAAAAAGAGTTAATAAAATACGCGGCTATCCATCAAAAAGTACAAGAAGTTGTAATGAAAGACTACGATGTGGCACCAATGGCATTTGGAATTATTGCTCCTTCTGCTTACGAGGTATTTCATATTTTGGAAAAAGCCTATCTTCAATTTAAAACCGCTTTAAAAAAAATAGAAAATAAAACAGAGTTTGTGGTACACATCTTCTGGGATCAAAAAAAACTTCTTGAAGAATTAGTGAGGACTAATTTAGAGATTAGACGATTAAAGCAAGAAATTGTTAACAAGCCAAGTATATTAAAAATACCGGCTAAATTAAAGTTAGGAAAATTGATTCATAAAGCATTGGAGAGTCAAAGAAAGGCTTATATCAAAGATACTTATTCCTTTTTAGCTAGTTTTGCTTTTGATTCTGTTTTCAACAAATTGATTAAAGATGATATGATCGCCAATTTTTCTTTTTTGATTAGAAAGACAGAGGAGTCGGCATTAGATAAAAAGATGCAAGAGCTTGGACAAAGATACGAGGGGAAATTAAAGTGTAAGTATATCGGTCCGATGCCGCCTTATAGCTTTGTCAATATTAATCTTAGCTTGGGAAATTTTGAACTGGTTGACGAAGCGCGAAAACTACTCGGACTTAGAGAGGAAGCGACCTTTGGCGAGATTAAAAATGCTTATTATAAACTTGCTCATCAATATCACCCGGATAAATATTCAGATAGCCCAGAGAAGATGAAAAAAATGAAAAAGATAATCCAGGCTTATAGTATTTTAGAGAATTACTGTCGAAGTTGGAATGAATCAATAAGGCAAAAAAGAGGTTTTATTGAAAGGGATGTTTACCAGGGGCAGCAAAAGTATTCTTTTAAAGAAGCAGACGTTAAAAATTCTTTATTTATTCGCTAATTTACCCGAATCTACCACCAATTTCACGAATAATTATTTGTGAGTTAGAGGTAAATTCGTATTCATTCGTGATTATAGGTTTAGTTTTAATCATTATCGGAATAGTATTTTTGCTTCAAAGTTTTGGATATATTCCGCAGGGAGCTTGGGGTATTATTTGGCCGGCAATTTTGATCGTAATCGGCTTGGGGATTTTGTTTAAACGGAAAGATCACGATTTTTTTTGGGAAGAAAGATTTGGTTGGGGAAAGAAAAAAGTAATAGAAAATAAAAGCAAAAAATTAAAAGCAAAAGCAAAAAGGCGAAGATGATTATGATTGAAGAAAAAAAATATCTTTATTGTGCCATAAAAGAAAAAATTCCGAAAAAATTCGATATCTTAGGACAAGAAGGGAAAGAAGTTTATACTATCAATGAAGCCCCGAAGGAATCCCTTCGGGATCCTACGGGGCAGGGAGATTTAGCGATGGTGGTAAGTAATACACTAAAAGAAGAATATTCGTTTATTAAAGAACACTTAACTTGTCATCAAAAGGTTATTGAAGGAGTGATGAAAGAAGGATACGATGTTTTACCAGTTCGTTTTGGAACAGTAGCAAAAAATGAAGAAGATATAAGAGAAAAAATATTAAAATTAAAAAAGGAACAACTTTTAGAAACATTTAAAATCGTGGAAGGCCGAATAGAATTGGGGTTACGAGCTTTATGGAAAGATATGGCAAACGTCTTTCAGGAAATAGTTAGAGAAAATTTAGAGCTTCAAAAAGCAAAAAGACAAGTCCAGAGAAATCCAAACCAATTCAAGATTGCCGCAGTGGGAGAATTGGTACAAAAAGCCCTTGATCTCAGAAGAGAAAGAGAGGCCCAAAAGATTCTTAGTTCTTTAAAGAAATTAGCGGTAGATTTTAAAGAAAGAGAGCTTTTAAGAAACCCAGATCCGATGAAAGACTCAATGATTTTAAGCAGTGCATTTTTAGTGCCAAAAAAAACTGAGAAAGAATTTGATAAAAGAGTAGAGAGATTGGTTAAAGCATATGATGGAAGAGTTAGATTTATTTATATGGGTCCCATTCCACCTTTTAATTTTGTGGAATTACATTTGAAAATATAAATATGATACGAATGATGCGAATTTTATGCGAATGCCGCGAATATGCGAATAAATACAAATTCGCATAATTCGCAAATTCGTAGATTTGCATTCATTCGTAGATTCGTATCATAACTTATGCTTTTAATAGATGATTTATTACTACTTCCAGTTAAAGGATTTTTAGGCATAATTGAAAAAATTCGTGATATGGCTTTGGAAGAATTGGAAGATACCCCAGAAAAACTTAAAAGAGAACTCCTAGATCTCCAGATGCTATATGAGATGGAAGAGATTACTAAAGAAGAATATAAAAAGAAAGAAGATAAGATTTTAAAAAGATTAGAGGTTTTAAAAGGAAAGTAGAGGTAATCATAATAAATTTTTGGATAATATTGAAGGTCGAACCAAAATTTTTAATTAACTTAAATTTATGGAACCAAAAGAACTTATCGAGAGAGCAAAAAAGGAGTTACAAAATTTGACCGGTTTTACCTCTCCGGCTGGAATAGGATTAAAAAAAGAAAAAGAGGGATGGGTAGTAATCGTTGAAATTGTTGAAAAAAAATCCATTCCTGAAGGAATGGATGTCTTGGGAACATATGAAGTCCGCTTGGATGGAAGGGGGAATATGCTTGGTTATGAGAGAAAGGAATTACGGAAAAGAATGGATACTGAACCTTACGAGAGAAAAGAAGAATAGAACTCGCTAATTTCCACGAATTTCCCACAATCGCGAATTTCCACGAATGTGGTCACGAATATCACTAATATTATTCGTGGAATATGCAGCCAAATTAGTGGATATTCGCGAGTGGCATGGTAGATTAGTGAATATTGGCGATGAAAGGATTCTATCTTTATTGTGTTAGAGAAAAAAGTAATTCTGAATTTCCTCTAGAGGGAATTGGTGGAGGAGGAATTTTTGCTATGCCTTATCAAGATTTGGAGGCAGTGGTTAGCGAAGTTTCTTTAGAAGAATTTGGCTCAGAAGAAATTCAGAAGAAAGCCCAGGAAGATTTAGGATGGATAAAGGAAAAAGCTCAAATCCATGAAAAAGTGATTGAGGAAGCGATGGGACTTCAATTCCCTCCTTACCCTTTAAGCGAGGATCCTTTGGAAAATAAAGGCCTGAAACCGGTAATTCCAATGAAATTTGGCACTATTTTCAAAGAGCGAGAAAGACTAGAAGAGACCCTCAAAGAACATTATCTTGAATTTAAAGAGAATTTGAAGAAATTAAAGGGAAAACAGGAATGGTCAGTAAAAGCATACTTAAATCGCAAAGTTTTTGAAAAAGAGATTAAGAAAATAAGTTCTGTCGTTCAGGAAAAAGAAGAAGAAATAGCCTCGATGCCTGAAGGGATGGCTTATTTTATGCAACAGCAGCTAGATGATGCTGTTTCAAAAGAGGTAGATAGTGCTCTTCAAGTTTATGGCGAGAAATTTTTTGAAACTTTGAGAAAATACACGGAGACAGGGACCAAAGGCAAAATTTTAGAAAAAGAATTGACGGGAAAATCTTTGCCAATGGTTTTGAATGCAATTTTCCTGGTTTCAGAGAAAAAATTAGAAGATTTTATAAAAGAAATTGATAAATTAAACCAAGATTATAAACCCAGAGGTTTTAATTTTGAATACAGTGGTCCTTGGCCAGCCTACCACTTTGTGGCATAGCCACAAAGCGGAAATCCTAAATCCAAAATCCTAAATTCTAAACAAATCCAAATGACCAAAATCCAAAACAGTTTAGAATTTTAAAAATTTGGATTTTGAATTTGTTTAGGATTTAGAAATTAGAATTTAGAATTTTCATTATGAAGCATCCTCAAATTAAAACTCCAGAGGGCACTATCAAAAGTCCAATAGGAAGAGCGGTCAAAGAAGAAAGAGTAACTTTAATTGACGCCTTAGACAAAGTTTTGGAAAAAGGAGCGGTAATAAACGGAGATATAGCAATAAGAGTAGCTGATGTCGATCTTCTATATTTAGGATTGAGAGTTCTTTTATGTTCAATTTCAAAAGCGGAAGAGCTTTCTGGAAAAGGTTTTTCAAATTCTGGAAGAGAACCAACTAAGCAAGAATTAGAATATCTAGCGAAGTTAGAAAGAGAAATAAGAAAGGCGGAAGCTAATATTCCAAAACTGATTGATGCTAGAACTCCTAAAAAAGCAGAGCAGGGAATAGCCAAATTAGTTTTAACTCTAGTTGAACTTTTAAGAAGACTGATGGAGAGGGAAGTTGTTCGGCGGATACAAAGAGGAAATCTTTCCAATATCGAAATTCAAAAATTAGGAATGACCTTTAAGGCCCTAAGTAAAAAAATAGAAGAGTTAAAAACAATTTTTGGGATTGAGGATGAGGAGCTAAATCTGGATTTGGGACCGCTTGGAAATCTTTTATAAAAACTCGCGAATTTACACAAATGTACCACCAATATCACGAATAGACTATTGGTGAAATTCGTGCCCAAATTCGTGCAAATTAGCGATAATAATATGTCACAACAAATTACTCATGGAATAGAGGCAACAAATTTAGCCGATATTTTAGAGCGAGTCTTAGACAAGGGAATTGTTATTGCTGGTGACATTCAGATTAAATTGGCTGATGTTGAATTGTTGACTATTAAGATTAGATTGATGATCGCTTCAGTTGACAAAGCAAAAGAGATGGGAATTAATTGGTGGGAAACCGATTCTTATTTAAGCAGTCAAGCAAGGGAAATCGAAGCAGAAAAAGAAAAAGCAAAATTAGAGAAAAAAGTGGAAAAACTTGAAAAGCAACTCAAACCAAAGGCTAAATAAATAGGTTGATATTTTGTTACAAAGTATAATTTAATTAATTTAAGTTATGATTCAAATTACCCAAACAAACAAAACTAAGGTTAAAGCTAGAGAAGAATTATTGGAGATGGCAAAAGTCTGGGAGAAAAAGAAAGGCAAAATCCAGCATGCGATTGAGGCCTATGAGAAAGTGATCGGAACTGATCCGGAAAGCAAAGAAGCAGATCAAGCTCGCGAGGCTCTTTTGGAAATAGCCAAAAGATTTGATAAGGAAGGAAAGAAATATTCAGCTTACTATCTTTATCAGAAAGTGGCTTATGGAAAAGAAGGAATGTCTAAGAAAGCTGTTTAATCGCTGATTTCCACGAATTTTTATTCGCGAATATTAGCGAATGTAGATTAGTGAATATTCGCGAGATTATGCCTATCCAAGTAAAAACAATGAGAGATATTTGGGATAAAGAAAGAAAAAAGAAGGCAGAAGAAAAGTGTCTTCCATTTGCATACCGTAAAATTTTTCCTTCAGAGATTGCCAAATATCACCTTAATTATCTAGCAAGAAAGAAAGTTTTTTTAGAGACAAAGGATGAAATAGGAAAAATTTTCGCTGATTATGAAAATCGTTTAGGAGAGGCAGGATTTTCTAAGGTTTAGTTTTAGCTAAATAAATGAGCTTAACAGCCACCGAACAAGATATTTTAAATACAATTGGAAAATTAAAAGAAGCTAGCTCAACCTTTGTTGCTCGGCAAGTAATGATTAGCCCGGGCTATGCTGAATACTTATGTCGATATATAGCCAAGAAAGGTTATTTAGAATTGACAACAAAAGGAACTTATCGATTAACCCAAAGCGGAAGAAAACTTTTGATCAGTCAAGGAGGATTATGGGATAAAGAGATAATTAAGACAATGGCCGGAGAATTAGCTAAAGAGTTAGGAAAAACCTTACCTTTTGTCGAAAGAAGAAGAGGGAAAAGAGTTACTCTTTCTCAAGCAAAAGCCGCTCCAGAAATTAAAATTAAAGAAGCTTTTATTAACCCGGCTGAAGAAGTTGAACTTGAATCTGATTTAGGTAAAGGTCCAAAGGAAGAATTAGCTTCAAGCAAAGATCTTGATCAAACATTAAATAAACTTAAAAAACTTAGAGAATAATCAAAAATATATGGCCAAGAAAAGAGTCAAATCTAAGAAAAAATTGATAACAAAAAAACCTTCGGAGGAGGTATTTGCTAGGGGTAAGGGCTTAGATGTGGGCACTGCTTTTATTGAATGTGCTGAGAAAAAGGGAGAAAAGATTATCTTTAGAAGACAAAGAAATGCCTTTTTTGAAATTGAGTATAGCGATTTTACCAAAAGGATACTTTCAAAGAGTAGGGTGAAATATATTCAAAAAAAAGATAAGCTATATGTAGTTGGTGACGAGGCAATTAAATTCGCTAATATGTTTAATCGAGATACAAGAAGACCTTTAAGTAGAGGAATTATTAGCCCTTCTGAGAAAGAGGCTCTTCCAATGGTAGAACTGCTTATAAAAAGTGTGGCTGGAGCACCAAAATATGAAGGAGAGATAATCTATCATTCTGTTCCTGGCGAGCCAGTTGATGCGGATTTTGATGTAGTTTATCATCAAAATATTTTATCTCAGTTCCTTAGGAAGATGGGTTATACTCCTAAGCCGATTAATGAAGGGTTAGCCATTATTCTTTCTGAATTAGGAGAGGAAAAGTTTACTGGGATTGGACTTTCCTGGGGTGGCGGTATGGTTAATGTCTGTTTGGCTTGTCTTTCGGTTCCTGTTTTTACTTTTAGCGTTACTAAGGCTGGAGATTGGATAGATTTACAAGTTGCCAAAGCAGTTAATGAAACAGCCAGTAGGATATGTGCCATTAAAGAGTCATCACTTGATTTAACAAAGACAGAGCAGCTTTCTAAAATAGAAACAGCTTTATCTATTTATTATAATAATTTAATTGAATATGTTTTAGCTCATATTAAGAGAGAATTTGAAGAGACCAAGAAGATGCCGCGAATTGATAAGCCTATTAAGATGGTCGTATCAGGAGGGACTGCCTTGCCTCGGGGGTTTTTGTCGAGATTTAAACAATTATTAAAGAAGGCAGATTTCCCTTTCGAGGTTGGAGAGGTAGTAATGGCTTCTCAACCTTTATTTAGTGTAGCCAAAGGAGCTTTAATTGCTGCCATTACCGATGAAGAAAAGAGAAAAGTAAAACCCCATAGATAGAAAAAAGCTATCTTGAGGATAAAGCTTTGTACCAGCACTTCACTTTGGTACAGGGCAAAGGTCGACCTTTTCTTTTTTATAATTTATTCTTTAATAAAATAAATAAATGAAATATATCATTACGATAATAAAATACTTAATTCCCGTTTTGGGCCTAGTCGTCTTGGTAATACCATTCTTTCTTAATCTAGCAACTCTTCAGTGGGTAGAAGGAATAATAGGAGCTTTAATTATACTGCTCGTCAGTTTAGCCGGAGAAAAATTAGGTTATACAGAAGGAATGAAAGTTGTTGTTTCTATTCTTGGTCTAGTCGTGTTGCTTGTACCATTCTTTCTTGTTGAGGCCAGTCTTCAGTGGGTGGCAGCAGCTATAGGAGCTTTAATTATAATCCTGACTGTCGTGCTGATACTGACTAAAGCTAAAAAAGTTGCGAAAACTGCTTAACGAAAAATTAATCTAGGATTAACCATTTTATGGTTAATCCTAATCTATTCAGAATAGAATTTTTGAATAGATTAGGGTTAATTAATTTATTTAAGGCATTTGCTATAATTTATGGAAGAAGAAAAACAAATTAAGTGTTCGATATTTTATTTTAAGAACGAGACAATAGAGAAAATAACCGAAGCCGTTAATAATGCTGAAGATATACAAGACAAAACCAGATTGGCATTAGATTTAGCTCACGAAGTAGAAAGCTTGCTGACTTGTAAGTATTTCAATGAAAAGAGGGTTGATTGTAGAATTTGTCGAAAACTTTCTGAAATTCGCAAGCAAACTACAGAATTAATTATTAAAGCCCAGGAGTTTAAAAAATGAAGCCGACTCTGGTCTATGTTTCAGTAATGGCCTTGCTGTTGATATCTTGTTAACAGATAAAATAAAATAGGATCAAGAGACATTTGCTTTTTGGCTAGGTTAAGCCTAAACTGTCCATATTTGGACAGTTTTTTTATTCAAAGAAATAAGAGGGAATTTAAGCTTGACGTCGGCATTTAGTGGTGTATAATGGAAGTACAGAGTATAAAAGTGGGGATAAGTGGTGAAATCTAAAATCTAAAATCTAAAATCTAATATCTAGTATATGTTTTTAGGTGAATATACGCATACCATTGATTCTAAAGGAAGATTGGCCATACCGGCTAAATTCCGCAAGGCATTATCCTCAGGGGCTGTTTTAACGCGAGGTTTAGATAATTGTCTTTTTCTATATCCAAAATCTGAATGGGATAAGCTGGCAGAACGTTTAAGCAAACTTCCTATTTCACAGGCGAATACTCGGGCTTTTGCAAGACTTATGCTTGCTGGTGCCTGGGAAGTAGAATTCGATAAACAGGGCCGAATTTTCTTGCCTGGATATTTGCGAATCTTTGCTAATATAAAAAAGAAAGCAGTTGTGACTGGCTTGTTTAATCGTTTGGAAATTTGGGATGACGGAAGTTGGAAAACTTATAGAGAAGGAACAGAAAAATCATCAAGCGACATTGCCGAAGCGTTGGGAGAACTTGGAGTGTAAAAGCACAAAACATGTAACTTATAACGTGTAACACAAGAAAAAAAGTTACAAGTTACAAGTTACAAGTTACACGAATTAATGCATGTTCCTGTCCTTTTAAGCGAAGTTATTAAATATTTAAATCCAAAACCAAATCGAAATTATATTGATTGCACTTTAGGTGGAACTGGTCATGCAAGAGTAATTTTAGAGAGAATAAAGCCGGAGGGCAAACTTTTAGGAATCGATCTAAATGAGAAATCATTAACTTTAGCTAAACGAAACCTAGAAAAGTTTAAAAAAAGAATTATTTTTCATCAAGGAAATTTTTCTAACTTAAAAAAAATTGTTTATGAATATAAATTTAATTCAATTTCTGGAATTTTATTTGACTTGGGTTTATCATCGTATTTACTCAATGAAAGCCGATATGGATTTTCTTTTCAGGTTAATGGACCGCTTTTAATGCGGTTTGACGGAAGATCCGATGATCTAACTGCAGAAAAAGTGGTAAACAGTTATTTAGAAAAAAATTTAGCTAAAATTTTGTGGCAATACGGCGAAGAAAGATACGCAAAAAAGATTGCTAAAAAAATTGTTTCCGAACGAAAAAAGAAAGCAATTAAAACAACCTTCGATTTAGTCAAGGTTATTTTAGAGACAGTGCCTGCGAGTTATAAAAAGAAAAAAATTCATCCCGCGACCCGCACTTTTCAGGCTTTGCGAATAGAGGTAAATTGCGAGCTTGAGAATTTAAAAAAAGCTATCGAGCAGGCAAAAGAACTTTTAGAACCTAGGGGCAGAATTGTCTGCATCTCATATCATTCGTTGGAAGATAAAATTGTTAAAAAATTTTTTTTGCAAGAATCAAAAGATTGTCTTTGTCCTAAAGAATTTCCTGTTTGCCGATGCGGACATAAAGCAAGATTGAAAATTATCACCAAGAAACCGATTGTACCGTCTTTGGATGAAATTAAACAAAATCCACGCTCTCGTTCAGCAAAAATGCGCACCGCGGAAAAAATCTAAAATCTAAAATCTAATATCTAATATCTAAAATTGTGTCTCGTTATCTTACTCTTACCCATCAAAACAGTTTTATCCGTTTAAATCGTCAAAAAAGGACGGTTCATTTTAAGTTAAATCGCGGTCCTTATACGACTGCCTTGATTTTGATTATTTTAATTTCAGTTTTGTCGTTGTTTTTTTTGGCTCAAGTTTTTCAATCTTCAACAAAAGGTTATGAAATCTCTGGACTACAAAAACAAGCGGAAGAATTAAAAGAAAAAAATAAAACATTAGAGATTAAAGCTGCTGAACTTCGATCTTTTGATCGAATTAAAGAAGAGGCGGAAAAATTGAATATGGTAAAATCTGACAGAATTGTATATTTGCAGGCGAAAGGTTCTGTTGCAGTAGCAAGATAAAAGAGTGGGATTAAAAAAAGCTGCTCCTGCAGCTTTTTAAAATCATATTTAGGATTTTAGAATTTTAGATTAGATTTGAGTTCGATTTGAGATTTAAGCTTTTATAAATGCCCTCCCTGGCCACTTAGCATCTGATTAGGTTCCTAAAATAAAAAATATGGATGTCTTCCTCTTAGGGCCACGGCCCTAAGACGCGTCAGACTTCCGAGGCAGTATGATTGTAGAG